>CAYWGQ010000046.1:7972-22924 GCA_964457725.1 uncultured Gammaproteobacteria bacterium | reverse complement strand
GGGATGATGCCGCGGATGCTCGCGAGCCCGTGCGTCGGCTTCAAGCCGACGATGCTGCAATAACCCGCCGGCTGGCGGATCGAGGCGAGCGTGTCGGTGCCGAGCGCCGCGGCGCAAAGCCGCGCAGCCACCGCCGCGGCCGAGCCGCCGGAGGACCCGCCCGGGATGTGGTCCGGGTTCCACGGATTGCGCACGGGCCCGAAGTGCGTGATCGCCGACGTGCCGCCGTACGCGAGCTCGTGCATGTTCAGCTTGCCGAGCAGGACTGCGCCCGCGCTCTTCAGCCGCCGATACGCTTCCGCGTCCTCGCGCGGCACCCGCGACGCGAACAGCGCGCTCGCGGCCGTCGTCGCGATGCCCGCCGTGTCGATGTTGTCCTTCAGCGCGATCGGCACGCCGTGCAGCGGCCCGCGCCAGCGGCCCGCCGCGAGCTCCGCCTCGAGCGCGGTGGCCTGCTCGAGCGCGAGCTCGGCCGTGACGGTGATATAGGCGTTCACGGCGGATTGCCGGCGCTCGATCGCGGCGAGATAGGCGCGCGTGAGCTCGACCGGCGAGAGCGCGCGCGACCGAATCAGCCGCGCGGCGTCGGCGACGGTGAGCTCGGTCGGATCGCTCGGCTGCGCGATGCCGCGGCCGCCGACGAGCAGCGCTCCTGCCATCAACGTTCCCTCTGCGACGAGTTGCCTCCGAGTGATCATCGGCCGGCCCATCGTCGCTGTCGCTGCTAACGCGAGTACGTGCCGATCAGGCGGTTCATGCCGAGCACGTGCGGCTCGATCCGCTCGAGAAGCTGCCACATCGTCAGGCCGGCCTCGAGCTGCGGCTGCTCGCGCAGCGCGAGCAACCAGAAGTAGTAGTGGTGCGTGCCGTGGCCTTCCGGCGGCATCGGCCCGTTGTAGCCGCGGTTGCCCATGTCGTTCGCGCCGGACGTGTAGCCGCGCTCGCCTTCGGCGAGCGACGTGACCGACGCAGGGATGTCGTACAGCACCCAGTGCACGAAGCCGTAGTGACCGGCGGGGGTGACGAGCGGTGCGTCCGGATCGTGACAAATCAGCGCGAATGCGCGCGTGCCCTCCGGCACGTTCGACCAGGAAAGAGCCGGCGAGACGTCCGGTCCTTCGCCCGTATGCTTCTGCGGAATGCGCCCGAGGTGCTCGAATGCGCTGCTCCGGAGCTCGAGCTTGGATGGCGCAAAGCCCATTTCTTGCCTCCGTCGTTGTATCGAGTCCGCGTGATCTGCGGAGATGTTCTCACAACTGCCGGACGCAATTAACCCCCGACCCGGTCCGTCTCGCGCGTCGCACTCCGCGCGCGGACCTCGCCCGAAGCACGGCGCGAGCGCAGGAGCCACGGCAACGGCGGCTCCGTGCGGTGCGGCCGAAGCTCGACCTCGTAGGAAATCGCGATCATCCACGGCTGGTATTCGGCGTAATCCTGCTTCAGGGCCTCCGCGAGCTCCTGGCGGAAGATCGACTCGATCGGACCGCCGCGGTTCGGCCAGATCCGAAACTTGAGCCGCAGGAACTCCTTGCCGTTGCCGAGCCGCTCGATTCCCTCGACCGACGGGGGCGTCGAGGAGATCGCCGGAAACTGCTCGTAGAACGCATGCATCATCTCGACCGCGGTGCGCTCGATCGCGCGCTTCTCGCGCTCGTCGCCGACGAGCGTGACGTCCACGAGGCAGCGGACGTAGCCGCGCGGGTAGTTGATCACGTTCGAGATCGTCCGGTTCGGAATGAACACCGTGCCGCCGAGCGCGTTCTCGAGCTCGACGAAGCGCATCGTGATGCCGCGGACGATGCCGGTCTGGCCGGAGACCTCGACCATGTCGCCGACGTCGATCAGATCCGAGAAGATCAGCGTGAGGCCCGTCACGACGTCCTGCACGACGCCCTGCGAGCCGAAGCCGACGGCGAGGCCGACGACCGACGCGCTCGCGAGATACGCGGTCAGCGGCACGCCGAGCTCGTTCAGAATGAAGCCCGCCGCGACGAAATACACCATGAAGACGCCGATGCTGCCGATGAGCGTCGCGAGCGATTGGAGCTTGCGGTAGCGGCTGCGCCTGATCGTCGCGCCCGAGGCGAACCGGTTTGCCGCGAAGCGGATCAGCAGCACGCAGACGTGCGCCACGAGCGCCGCGCCGGTCAGCGCGAGAATTCGCCACGGGAGCGCGAGCGTGTCGGTAAGGAGGTCGTTCTCGTCCATCGAGGCCGCTCTGGGGCGTCGTGCCGCGGCAATAACTTATCATGGTGGCAACCTGCGGCCGGATGCGAGCGGGATGCGCGGCGAGTTGGCGAAGCTCTGGATCGACGGAGAGTGGCGGGCGGCCGACGGCGGCGCGCGGGCGCCGACCGTCGATCCCGGGACGGGCGAGGTGCTCGGCGAGCTCGCGGACGCGAGCGTGGTCGACGCGGAGGCCGCCGTCGCAGCCGCGCGCCGGGTGTTCGACGCGGGGGAGTGGGCCCGCCGGCCGAGGCTGCGCGCGGCCGTGCTGCTCGATTTCGCGACGCGGCTCGAGTCCGGGCAGGAGGCGCTCGCGGTCGCGCTCGCGCGCGAGAACGGCAAGCTCCTCGCAGATTGCCGGCACGAGGTCGCGGGCGCGATCTCGGAGCTGCGCTACTACGCCGGCCTCGCGCGGACCATCGCGGGCCGCGTGCTCGATCTGGACGGCGGCGTCCGCGCGCTCCTCGCGCGCGAGCCGCTCGGCGTCGCCGCGATCATCGTGCCGTGGAACGCGCCGATCACGCTCGCCGTGCGCTCGCTCGCGCCCGCGCTGGCCGCGGGCTGCACCGCCGTCGTCAAGGCCGCGCCGCAGACCGCGCTCGTCACCGCGCGCATGTTCGCCGAGCTCGCCGCGATCGAGATGCTGCCGCGCGGCGTCGTGAATCTCCTCTTCGAGACCGGCAGCGACGTCGGACGCCATCTGGTCGCGACGCCCGACGTCGACACGATCAGCTACACCGGCAGCACCGAGGTCGGCAAGCGCATCATGGAGGCGGCCGCCGGCACCCTGAAGCGGCTGAATCTCGAGCTCGGCGGCAACGCGCCGTGCGTCGTGCTCGCGGACGCGGACCTCGATCGCGCCGTTGCCGGAATCGCGCGCTCCGCGCTGAGCCATGCGGGGCAGGTCTGCGTCGCGGCGAGCCGCGTGATCGCCGCAGAGCCGGTCGCAGACGCGCTCGCCGAGCGTTTCGCCGCACGGCTCCGCGCGGTGCGGCTCGGTGCGGCGGACGATCCCGCGACGGAGCTCGGGCCGATGATCGACACGGCGAGCCGCGAGCGCGTCCGCGGGCTGGTCGAGGGCGCGCGCGCGGACGGCGAGGTGCTCGTCGCGGGCGAGCCGCCGGACGGCGCGCTCGCGCGCGGCGCGTTCCTTGCGCCGAGCCTCGTCCGGCTCGAGACGCCGGCGTCGCGCCTGGCGCAGGAGGAAGTGTTCGGACCGGTGCTGTCGATCCAGACGTTCGCCGACGAGGCGGAGGCGATCGCGAAGGCGAACGACAGCCGCTACGGCCTCGCCGCGAGCGTCTGGACGCGCGATCACCTGCGGGCGCAACGGATCGCGGCCGCGATCCGCGCGGGCAGTGTCTGGATCAACGGCCACATGCGTCTGTTCCCGGAGGTCGAGACCGGCGGTTACCGGGAGAGCGGCTTCGGGCGGCTGCACGGGATCGAGGGGCTCGAAGCGTTCCTGCAGACGAAGGCCGTCACCTGGGACCTCGGCGGCCCGTGAAGCGCGGCGGCGCGATGCCCGAGAAGCACGATCCCGCCGAAAACCGCAGCGCCACGCAGCGAACGCTCGCGGCCGGCGTCGTCGTCGTCCGTGCGGTGCCGGACGGCTTCCGGTTCCTCGTCCTGCGCGCCTATCGCAACTGGGATTTTCCGAAAGGGGTCGTGGAGCCGGGGGAGGACCCGCGCGCGGCGGCACTGCGGGAAACGGCCGAGGAGACCGGCATCGACGATCTCGTCTTCGATTGGGGCGAGGAGTACGTCGAAACGCCGCCGTATGCGCGCGGCAAGGTCGCGCGCTACTACCTCGCGCGGACCGAGCGTGAGCGCGTCGTGCTCGGCGTGAATCCGCTGCTCGGCCGCCCGGAGCATCACGAGCACCGCTGGGTCGACCTGAGCGAGGCGCTCGACCTGTTGCCGCCGCGGCTGCAGCGCGTCGCCGCGTGGGCGGCCGGTAAGATCATGAAGGAACAGACGATCGCGTCCGGACGATCGGCCGACGGCTGACCGGCCCGTTCCGGGCGCCGGTGGCATACGAGTTGCAACCCGTGAGCGCCTTGGGGGCTACGCGTCGGCCCGACGATGCTGCGACCGGAATCGACAACGCATGGGGTCTGAGCGACGCGGCGCGTCCTTGAGCGCCGGCGCGCGCAGCGTGCTCGGCGTCAACGGCATCGTCGTCGCGACGCTCGCGATCGGCTTCTTGAACAGCGTCGTGATCGCCGCGCTGTTCGGTCTGACGAGCCGGGTCGACGCCTATTACGCGGCGCTGTTGCTGCCGAGCCTGTTTCTCGCGCTCGGGGTGGACTATCTCGGCAAGAACTTCCTGCCGACGCTCGTCAAGGCGCGCCGGGCGGGCGGCGACACGGCCGCGGAGCTGACCTCCGCGATCGTCACGATCGTCGCGCTCGGAGCGGCGGCGGCCGCGCTCGCGCTAGCGCTCGCGGCGAAGCCGTTGTTTCGCGCGATCCTGCCGGGCTTCGGTGCGGACGAGATCGAGCTCGTCAGCCGCTTCTTCCGGATCATGGCGCCGGCGCTCGTGTTCTCGGCCGTCACGCCGTTTCACGAGTACGTGATGCAGCAGGACGAGCGCTACGCGCACGTGATGCTGATCCGCGCGCTGCTGCCCGTCGCGAGCCTCGCGGCGATCGTCGGCCTCGGACCGGCGCTCGGCGAGTACGCGTTGCCGATCGGTTACACGACGGGCCAGGCGCTCGCGTTCGCGCTGATGTGGCGCGCCGCCCGCTATCGCTATCGTCCGCGGCTCGCCGTGCGCGCGGAATGGGAGCGCAAGGTGTTGACGAGCTCCGCGATCGTCGCCGGCAGCGGCTTGACCGTGCGGCTTCGCCTGCTGGTCGCGAACTATCTCGCATCGCTCCTCGGTGACGGGGCGATCGCGGCGCTGAACTTCACGCGGCGATTGATCGAGCCGCTCGAGCGGACGACCTTCACCGGCGTGAAGATGCTGCTCTTCAACAAGGCGGCGCAGCTCGCCGCGCGCGACGATGTCGGCGGGGTCGGTGCGCTCTACCGTCTCGCGTTCGCGGCGTCGTTCATGCTGCTCGCGCCGGTGCTCTGGTGGCTCGCGCTCGAAAGCGGCGCGATCGTCGGTGCTCTGTTCGAACGGGGCGCATTCGGTCCCGAGATGACCGCGGTCGTTGCCGCGACGCTCGTCGGCTTCGCGCCTTCGGTCGCGTTCCTCGGCGTGAACGGGCTCATGTCGCACGCGTTCTACGCGCTCGACCGCGTCGCCGCGCCCGCGGTCGCGATGCCGATCGGCACTGCCGTCTACCTCGCGCTCGCGCCGTTCGTCTACCGGCCGTTCGGCGTCCCGGGCCTCGCGTTCGCCGCGAGCGCGGCGGCGCTCGCAGCCTGCGCGTTCCTCGCGTGGCGGCTGTCGCGCCGGACATCCGAGTTTCCCGTCTCGACGGCGCTCGGCAAGTTGCTCTGGTATGCGGCCGTCGCGGGGGGCGCGTTCGCGCTCGCAAGAGCGGCGCTCGCCGGCATCGACTCGCCGACGCTGCGCGCCGCGGCCGTGTTGGCGGCCGGCATGCCGCTCTACTTCGGCGTGCTCGCGCTCGGCCGCGACCGCACGCTCGCGGAGCTTCTCGTCCGCGTGCGCGGCGGTCGTGCGCCCGCGGCAGCGGCGCTCACGCGGCCCGCTCGTTGACGGTGCGCTCGGCGATGTGCGAGAGGTACAGGTCGCCGTCGTAGACCTCGTCGAGGCTCTCGTCGAGCGCCGCGGCGTCGTCGCGGAAGCCGAGCGCGCGTGCGAGCGCGAGCGCGGTGCCGTAGCCGGCGATGCCGTAGTGCGTCATGCGCTGCATCTGCGCGATGATCACCGCATCGCGGACGGCGTCGTCGCCGTACTGCTCCTCGAGCGCGTGCTCGCGCGCTTCGCGGACGAGCCCCTCCATTCCCTTGCAGCGCTCGCCGCTCGGCGACTCGCCGTGCGCGCCGAGCACTTCCGCGAGCGTCTCGTTGTGCGCTTCGATCTTGTCCACCGTGTTCCGCAGCATCTGCCGCAGCCGCTCGTCGCTCGCGCGGTCGATGAACTCCCGCACGAGCGCGAGCATCTGAGCGTTGCCGCTGTACAGATCCCTGAGCTCCTGCTTGTATACGCCTTGCAGGCTGTCGATCGTCATCGTGTTGCTCCTCGTTGCGGTTCGCCTCGCCGATGACGGCGGCCGACTTCAAGATTTGTGCCAGGCGGCGCGAGAGGGCAGCGGGACAGCCGCTTGCGCGAGCCTCGGTGCAAATACGCGAACGCCGCTTGCAGATTCTGGGGCAGCAGAAGCGCCGCCGCGCGATTCTTCGACGAACCGCGACCATGTAGGAGCGGCTGTCCAGCCGCGACTCTTTTCGGCCTTCGAGGAGTCGCGGCTGGACAGCCGCTCCTACCGGTGGAGGGCGCCCTAGCGCTGCTGGGCGCGCTCGAACCGAGACGTCGTGATGAAGTCGCGGATCGTGTAGTTGTCCTCGTGGCAGGCGTATTCGAAGAACTCGTAGCCGGAATCGCGCTCGAGCGGGAACGCGGCCTTCCACGGTGCGGTCAGCACGACCGGATCCTCGACGACGACCTCGTAGTCGATTCTGTCGGCGTCGACCGGTGTGAACCGCTCGACGATTCGCATCGCCGTGCTCGTCGGGATCGGCTTGCTCCCCGGGCCGACGATCGTCATCGGCGCTTCGCCGTTGAAGTTCGTCGTCTCGACGACGAGCGTGTCGCCTTCGAAGCGTCCGCGCGATTCGCCGAGCCACGGCCGAATCTCGCCGGCGAGCGGCGGGCGGCCGTCTACCGGGATGATTCTCGTCTCGTGAATCAGCTCGAGCCGGATCACGACGTAGCCCGGCGCCTGCCGGATCTCGATGCCGCTGTTGTACATGAACGGGAACATCGATGCGGGCATTCCGCGGGTGATGCAGCGGTCGAGCACGTTGAAATCGGCGAGGCTGTCGAACGGGATGTCCGACCAGCTGCTGCGCATCGCCGCGGACAGGCGCTCGCCGGTCGCGGTCAGCGACGGCAGCCGACCGTTCGCAGGCTCGACGATCAGCGAGGTCAGGCGATTCGGCCGGCCCATCTCGGCCCAGTGGCCGATGCCCATCTTGTTCGACTCGATCTCGTCGTCGTAGCGCGCGTTCAGCGCCGCGAGCCGCGCCGCCCGCTCGGCGAATTCCTCGTCGGTCAGGAGGCGCCGCTCGCCGTATTCGGGCGGGCGTTGCACCGGAGTGCCGTTCAGGTGGGTGACGGGCCACATGCCGCGCAGGTCGGGATCGCCCCAGGAGGTGCGCGGCACGCGCCACGCATCGCCGCCCTGCGCCTGCCCGACGGCCGGCAGCGCGAACATCGCGATGCATGCGGCAACGACACCAGCGAACCTCACGTCGCACCCCCCGGCAACGACAGCCACCGCAGTCTACAATCGCCCCGCGCCCCAGTGTGAGCGCGCCTCCGCGCCGCGACCCCTGTGGGAGCGGCTGTCCAGCCGCGACTGCGGCTTCGTTCGGCATGGCGACCGGTCGCGGCTGGACAGCCGCTCCTGCCCGGGATGGATCGCGCGCCGGCGGGAGTCGCTCGAAGCGCAAACGTCGTCGGCGCGGTCAGTCGGTCGAGGCGCGTTCGGGGCCGTGCTCGTTGATCGTCGTGCGGCGGAGGTCGCGGCGGTGGCGCAAGTCGTCGAACGGCGCCGCGCGGTGCAGCGTGCAGCGGTTGTCCCAGATGACGAGGTCGCCGGCGTGCCACCGGTGGCTGTACACGAATCGCGGCTGCGTCGCGAACGCGAGCAGCTCCGCGAGCAGCGTGCGCCCTTCCTCGAGCGGCAGCCCGACCACGTGCGACGCGTGTCCGCCGATGTAGAGCGTCGGCCGGCCGTCCGCGGCGGTGCGGACGAGTGGGTGGCGCGCCGGCGGAATCGCTCGGCGCA
The DNA here is from genome assembly GCA_964457725.1 of uncultured Gammaproteobacteria bacterium. Taxonomy (GTDB): domain Bacteria; phylum Pseudomonadota; class Gammaproteobacteria; order Steroidobacterales; family Rariloculaceae; genus FEN-1219. The sequence continues at coordinate 14,768 of CAYWGQ010000046.1, read as the reverse complement.
TCTCCTCGGTGACTTCGTCGAAGCCCCGGCTCGTCCGCGAGTACCAGAAGTCGTGCTCGGCGACGAGGCCGTCGATGCGCGTTCTCGTCTCCGCGGGCAGCGCCGCGTACGCCGCCCGAAGATCCGCGAACTCGGTGTTGCCGCCCGCAGGCGGCAGCTCGTGCGCGAGCAGCAGCGACCATTTCGTCGGCAGCTCGTTGAACGAGCTGTCCGTATGGAAGCGCTCGTTCACCTGGTTGAAGCGGCGGCGCGCCGAGCCCGGCGCGAGCAACTCGCCGCGCTCGTCGAGATTCGACGCGTCGTAGAGCTCGCGCCGCAGCCGTCGTTTCGGGCTCGAGGCGCTGAAGATCGGCGGCAGCTCGAGCGGGCCGAACGCCCGGCTGAAACGGATGTGCTGCTCGTCGCCGATCCGCTGGTCGCGAATCACGAGCACCGCATAGCGCGTCATTGCGTCTTCGACCTTTTGCACGAGCTCCGGGCTCGGCGGCTCGGTCAAGTCGGCGCCGCGAAGCTCAGCGGCGAAGAGGGGGTGGAGCTGCGTGACCTCGTACGCCATCCGGCGGGTCGCGGCGCGAGCTCAGCGCGCGTGCCACCACTCGCGAAGCACGGAGCAGTGCTCCGGGGTCCCGTGCTCGAGCAGGAACACGCCGTCGAGCTCGACGGCGGCCCCGTTCGAGATCAGGTTGAACGTCGAGCGCCAGCGGGCGATGGAGATGCCGCTCGGCAGCACGCCGAGCGCCTGCACGGTGACCTGGATGTCGCGCTGGTCGGCGGTGACACGCGCCCAGTAGTCGCGAATGCCCGTGCGGCCGCGAAAGGGTTCCGCGTACGGAGTCTCGAAGTACAGGGCGTCCTCGGTGAAGAGCGCGGCGGCGGCGTCCGGGTCCTTGCCTTCCCACGCGTCCTTATAGCGCGCGAGCCACTTCTCGAGTCCCTTCGCGTCGAGCTTCGGCTTGTCCACGCTCGAGGTTGTAGCTTTTCAGGGCGCGGCGATCAAGCCGCCGCGCCCCGAGGCGGGCTCAGAACTCCTTGACGAAGTCGATGCCCCAGCGCCGGCCCGGCGCCGGGAACAGGAAGTCGCCGACGGCGCCGGCCGGCCCCGGCGACCACTCGGTGTTCCACGCGCGGTTGTTGAAGTTGCGGTGCCAGCTGACGACCGACCACGTCTCGCCTTCGAAGCCGAGGCGCCAGTCGAGCAGGTTGACCGGATCGCGAACGGTCGTGTTCGGCGGATCCCACCACGTGTCGCCGATCCGCTGGTAGTCGGCGCGCACGAAGAGCGACACGCCCGAGTCGCCGAGCGGCTGCCGGTACTGGAGCCCGAGGTTGATCGTGTCCTCGGTCACGAGCGGGGCCTGGTTGCCGAGCCACGTCGGGTCGGCCGCCTCGACGATCTCGCTGTCCGTGTAGCCGTAGCCGAAGTACAGATCGAGGTTGTCGGTCAGGCGCGCGGCGAGATCGAGCTCGAAGCCCTGATAGTCGACCTCGTCGATGTTGCCCAAGTTCTGCGTCGACGTCTGCGGCTCGAACACGAAGAAGTACGAGCCCTCCGAGTTCGTGTCGTAGATGCTGAAGTTCAGATTCACGCGGTTGTCGGCTAGCTGGGTCTTCACGCCGAGCTCGATCGTGTCGGCGACCTCCGCGTCGAAGAGATCGGTGACGCCTAGGAAGCCGGAGGACAGCGCGGCCGCCTCGACGCCGGTCTGGTTGAAGCCGCCGCTGCGGAAGCCGCGGCCGATGCTGCCGAACAGCGTCACGTTGTCGGACGGCTGGAACCGCAGCGAGACGCGGGGCTGGAGCTCGTCCCACGTCTCCTTGCGCACCTCGCCGGATTGGCCGATCTGGCTACCCTGGAAGAACGGCAGGAACTCGGTCGGCGTCTCCGTCGTGTTCTCGCGCGTGTCCTCGTCGTAGCGCAGCGCGAACGCGAGCTCGAGGCGGTCGGTCAGATCGGTCGCGATCTCGCCGAACACGGCCCAGGCGAGGTTGTCCTGGCTGTCCGCGAGGAACGTCAGCTGGAACGTGTCCGGATACAGCGCCGGGCTGCGCGGCGTGCGGTAGACCGGGAACGCGGTGTCGCCGCCGCCGATGGGGTCCGCGATGTTCGACGTCGAGATGTAGCGGTCGGTCGCCGTGACGTAGGCGCCCGCGATCCAGCGCACCCGCGAGTCGGCCGGCGACGTGAAGCGGAACTCCTGGCTGATCGTCTCGACGTCGAGGAACTGCGACTGCGCCCAGTCCCAATCGCCGAACGGGAAGAACGGGAACACGCCGATGTTGTACAGCAGGCGGAATAGGGACTCGTCCTCCGGCACGAAGTTGTACTGGTCGCCGGTCAGGATCTCCTCGATCGTGTCGTACGACGTGATGGACGTGAACGTGCCGAAGTCGGCCTCGTAATCCACCTTGAACGACAGCTGCGATAGGTCGCGGTCGTTGATGCCCCGGTTGTTCACGCGCACCGGAACGGAGGTGTCGTTCGCGCCGTTCGGGCTGATGACGAAGTAGAGCGCCTGCGTCTCCACCTCGGAGTTGTAGAAGCGCGCGTCCCAGCGCAGCCGGTCGCTCGGGTCGCCGATCAGCCGCAGGCGGATCGACGTGTCCTTGAACGGATCCGCCTCCTCGCCGAGGTACACGTTCTCGATCCAGCCGTCGGTGTCGTAGTGGGAGAGGGCGGCGTGGTACTTCAGAGTATCGGAGTTGCCGAGTGGGCCGCCGCCCATGATCTGCGCGCGGTAGCCGGGGCCCGAGTCGTAGCCGAGCCGGGCCCGTCCCTCGAACTCGTCGCCCGGCTCCTGGGTCGTGATCAGGATCGCGCCGCCGATCGCGTTCCGGCCGTAGATCGCGCCTTGCGGGCCCTTCAGCACCTCGATGCTCTGCACGTCGAAGAGCTGCTGGGTGAGCTGGGCGGGATTCGTCAGCAGCACGCCGTCGACCAGGATCGCGGCCGACGGCTCGCTGTTGCGAGCCTGCGAGATGCCGCGGATCGTCAGGAACGAGGTGCCTTGATTCTGCGTCTCGACCAGCGTGACGTTCGGCGTCAGCGAGATGAAATCCTGCGGGCGCTCGATGCCGGCCGAGCGGATGTCCTCCTCGCTGAATGCCGTCATCGTGACCGGCACGTCCTGAAAAGATTCCTCACGCCGTCGGGCAGTTACGACGATTTCCTCGAGATTGGCTCCAGGGGGCTGGGCCGCGGCGGTACCGGCGGCGAGCTGTGCCGTGACCGTCACGGCGCCGGCGATCGTGTAGGTGAGCGTTGCGCTTCGCATGGCGGTTTCTCCCTCGGTCGCGCCTCTCCGAGCGCCGTGCCGCGATGTGGTTTTTTCGCATCACGGCCTGGAAATGGTGCGAAAGCGGAAACGTTAACGAAGCGTTTCTCCGATAGCAATGGGTCTACTGATACTAGTGGTAATGAACCTGGTATAAGGTATACGCTTTTACAACCCACAGAGTTGACTGACACTACCAGTATCAGGCCGGAAAGAGGACCGCGAGCTCGCGGTCGAGGGGGCCGGCCTAAGAAGCAGCGCGAGCTTTGTGGGCTCGACGCGACGGAAAGGACCGGCAGACGGTCGGCGAAGGGGCTTGCCATTCAGGCGTAGGCTCGCGACGGGCCCACGCACCGCCATTACCCATCCTGCCTGCGCGGTCCGACCGCGCCGCGTGCCTGCGGCGGAACGGCGCGCGCGGCGCGCGCAACACAATTCGGGGGCCATGGGGGCGATGGAAACACACAAGCAGCAGCTGACGGAATTTCTGAAGAGCGCACGGGCACGGTTATCGCCGTCGGATCTGGGGTTGCCCGATCCGAGCCGGCGGCGTACGCCCGGTCTGCGGCGCGAGGACGTCGCCGCGCTCGCGGGCGTCAGCGTCACTTGGTACACCTGGCTCGAGCAAGGCCGTCAGATCCGCGTGTCGGCGGAGGTGCTCGAGCGGATCTGCGCGACGCTCAGGTTGTCGCCGGACGAGCGCGAGTACCTGTTCGCGCTGGTGCAGCATCGCCCCGCGCCGCCGGTGCCGCGGCGCACCGAGGAGATGAGCCCGTCGCTCGTGCGGATGATCGCCGCGCTCGGTGTGCCCGCGATGGTGAAGACGCTGCGGTGGGACGTGATCGGCTGGAACGAGCTGATGGTTCGGATCTTCCGCGACTACGGAAAGATGCCGCCGGAGCGCCGCAACCTGCTGCGGATTCTGCTCGTCGACGATCCGGGCTATCGAGAGGACGAGGAAGCCTACGAGACGATGGCCCGCCGCGTGCTCGCGAAGTTCCGCGTGGACTACAGCCAGGCGCCGGGCGATCCGTCCTTCGAGGAGCTGATCGCCGATCTCGACCGCGATTGTCCGATCTTCAAGCGGCTCTGGAACAGCCCCGAGGTCGTCGGCCGTTCGGAGGCGATCGCGTATCACCCGCAGTTCGGCGGCATGGTGTTCGAGCACTCCTCGTACGTCCCCGAGGGCAACCCGACGCTGCGCGTCGTCGTCTTCGTGCCGCACGACGCGAAGGCGAAGAGCAAGGTCGCCGCGGCGCAGCGCGAGATCGAAGCGAAGCGGGGTAACGCGAGCGGCAAGCCGAACTAGCCGCGAGCGCGTCAGCGGACGCGCTCGACCTGGATGAAGCCGCGGAGCTCGTTCGCGCTCAGCCGGCCGTCGCCGCCGCGCATTTCGCAGGCTCGAGCCGCCGGCGCTCGTCAACCGCGCCCGGCTTGCTCGTCGTCGAGCGTGCCGAGCACCGCGCCGCGGTGGACCGGCGTCACGACGCGCTGATAGACGCCGAGCCAGCCGCGCTCGCCGCGCGCGCCGAGCACGGGCGAGGCCTTGCGGCGCTCGGCGAGCACGTCCTCCGGCACCTCGAGATCGACCCGCTTGCGTCGCACGTCGATCGAGATCGGATCGCCGTTCTCGACGAGCGCGAGCGGTCCGCCGGCGGCGGCCTCGGGCGACGCCTCGCCGACGACGAGGCCGTCGTTCACGAGGCCCGAGAGCTGTCCCTCGGTGATCACGGCGACCTTGTCGATCAGCTGCGCGCCGTCGAGCGCGAACACGACCGCGGACGTCATCGCCATGCCCGGTCCGCCGATCACACCGAGCCCGCGGAGCACGACGACGTCGCCCGGTTTCACGCCGCCGGCCTTGATCGCGGCGAGCGCCTCGTCGCGCGAGTGGAAGACGTTCGCCGGCCCGCGAAACGACAACGGCCGCTCGCCGGTGCCGCCGAGGCGCACGATCCCGCCGCCCGGCAGGAGGCTGCCGCGTACGATCACGATCGACGGCCGCGTCGAGAACGGCCGGTCGAGCGGCCGGATCACCTCGTCGTCGGCGACGGCGTAGCCCGCGAGCGCGTCGCGGAGCGTACCGCCCGCGACGGTGTGCACGTCGAGATCGAGCAAGCGCTCGAGCTGCTTCAGCACCGCGCGGGCGCCGCCCGCGGCTTCGAATTCCTCGATCAGTCCCGGTCCGTTCGGCCGGATCGCGGCGAGCAGCGGGATCCGCTCGGCCTCGTCCGCGAACTGCCGGTAGACGTCGACGTCGACGTCCGCCTCCGTTGCGATCGCCTGCAGATGCTTCACGCAGTTGATCGAGCCGCTGACCGCGAGCACGACGCGCACGGCGTTCCGGACGGCCGCCGCGGTGATCACGTCGCGGGGCTTCAGATCTTCCCAGACCATCTCGACGATGCGCGCGCCGGCGGCCCGGACTTGCGCGAGCATCTTCGTGCCGTTCGCCGCGACCGGCGCGCTGCCCGGAAGCGCCATGCCGAGCGCCTCGCAGACCGTGTGCATCGAGTTCGCCGTTCCCATGCCGGCGCAAACGCCGGGGCTTCGGACGGCCGCGTCCGCCATGCCGGCGAGCTCCTCGAGCGTGAGCGCGCCGGAGGCGACGTAGCCTGACTTCAGGAACACGTCCTCGATGTCGACGTGCTTGCCGCGGTACTCACCGCTCGCCTGATAGCCGCAGATCGCGACGATCGTCGGGACGTTCAGCCGTCCGGCGGCCATCAGCTGCCCCGGCGTCGTCTTGTCGCAGGAGGCGAGGCAGACCATGCCGTCGAGTAGCGCGCCCTCGACCTGCACCTCGATGTCGGCCGCGATCAGATCGCGCGACGGCAGGATGTACGCGCCGCGCCGGCCGGCGCTCGTGATGAAGTCGCTCGGTGCGGCCGTGCGAATCTCGAACGGCACGCCGCCGGCCGCGCGAATCGCGCTCTTCAGCTCCGCGGCGATGCCGTCGAGGTGACTGAAGCAGCTCGAGAGCTCGGAGGAGGAGTTGACGATCGCGATCTTCGGCTTCGTCATGTCCTCGTCCGACAGACCGAGCGCGCGCCACTGCGCGCGCCGTCCTGCCCAGAGCGCGGTGCCGGGCTCGAGATTGCTGCGAAGCTTGCGGCGCACGGGTCAGCTCGGACCGAGGAACGCGCCTGCGTCGCGCAGCCGCGCCTGCAGGGTGCGGACGTTGACGCGACGCGGCGGCACCCCGTCCGCGAGCGCGAGGTCCGCGGCCGTGCCGGCGGCTTGGCCCATCACGAAGCACGGACCGGAGACCCGCGCCGAGGACTGACCCTCGTGCGACATCGATGCGCAGCGGCCGACGACGAGCAGATTCTCGATCTTCTGCGGCAGGATGATGCGGTACGGGATCTGGTTGTAGCCGCGGGAGTCGGCTGGCGCGAACACGAACTTCACGTCGCCTTTGACGTGCGCCTCGACCGGCCAGCCGTTCACGCCGATCGCATCGTCGAAGTCGCGGCAGCCGAGGATGTCCTGCTCGGTCAGGACGTACTCGCCGATGATCCGGC
>CAYWGQ010000046.1:0-7962 GCA_964457725.1 uncultured Gammaproteobacteria bacterium | reverse complement strand
TACGCACGCTCGAAACCCGGTGTCACGCGCTTGATGAACTGGAACACGTCCCAGCACTGCCGGCGGCCTTCGACCTCTCCGTAGGAGAGCTGCCGCGCGTCGATGCCGCTCACCGCTGAGCCGTCCGGGTTCTTGATCTGCGTGAGATTCGCCCGCCACTCGATCGGGTTGCGCTGCGGCCGCACGATCGGCTTCTTGCGCGGAAACGTGGCCGTGCCGTCGCGCTCGGCACGCTCCATCAGCTCCGGGATCAGCTCCCAGGCATCGCCGGCTTTCGCCGGATCGACGCCGTTGATCCGGAACATCGTCGACGGGTACAGCATGTTGCCGGCGCCGTCGCCGACCTCGTACGGTGCACCGGCCCAAGCCGCGAGATCGCCGTCACCCGACGCGTCGACGAACAGCCGACCGCGCACGGCGAAGCGGCCGGACTTCGTCTCGACGAGCACCGCGTCGATCCGGTCGGCGTCGGCCATCGCCGCAGCGGCGGCGAACGCATGGAAGAGCACCTCGACCTTCGCCTCGGCGAGCAGCTCGTCCGCGGCGATCTTGAACGCCGAGATGTCGTAGGCCTGCGCGGTGATGCGGTTGCCGATCGTGAGATGCGGCGCGTTCAGGCCGTCCATCGCCCGGAGGCGTGCGAGGATGTCGCCGGCAATGCCGTGCACGACCTGCTCGTGCTTGCCGTGCACGACGGCGTGCAAGCCGCAGAAGGTGGAGAGCCCGGCGGCCGTGCCGGCGCCGCCGAGGAACCCGTACCGCTCGATCAGCAGCGTCGAGCGGCCGCTCCGGCCGGCGGCGATTGCGGCCGCGATGCCGGCAGGCCCCCCGCCGAGCACGACGACCTCGTACTCGCCGTAGAGAGGCGTCCGCCGGCCAGGCTCGGTGATCTCTGCGCCGGCCATGCCGGAGCGATCAGTCGGCGCCGCCGAGGTAGACCTTGCCGGTCGCCTCCGTGCACCCGCCCGCCGGCATCTCCATGCCGCACGAGATCAGCTTGCCGCCGGCGAGCGCGCCGAACGGGCGCCCGTCGCGCAACGGATTCAGGGTGACGGTGATGATCGTGCCGAGCGGAAAGCTTTCGACGGTCACGCCCTCTCGGGCGATGACGGCCGCGGGGCCGGTCTCGACGCCCCAGACGAGCGGCTTGCCGTCGTCGCCCGTGACGACGTTGCCGTTCTCGTCCAGCACCTCGAACAGCAGCTGCGCGTGGTTCGCGCCGGGGATGAAACGGGTGAGCCGACCGGTCAACGTCTCGGTCCTCGAGCGGTCGTACATCGCGAACGAGTGATGCGCCTCGGCGGTTGCGAGCACCGTCGCGCCCGCCGCGACGGCCGCCGCCCAACGAACGATCCGGCCGGTTACCGTGTGTCGCCTCATGGTCCAGTCCTCTTCGCTCGAGCGCGCGCCGGAGCGCTCGTCCATTATGCTCGCTCGGCGGCGCGCGGGGATACGGATGCGCCGACCGTAGTGGAGTAGCGCGGCCGGTTCAAGCTGCGGAAAGCCGCGAGGCTACGGCCAGAGCTCCTCGCTCGCGAGCCGCGCCCCCTCGACCAGGGCCTCGAGCTTCGCCCACATCACCGACGGGTGCACTCGCCGGATCGTGTCGGTTTGCGCGAAGCCGCAATCCGTGCCGGCGATGACGTTCTCGCGGCCGACGATCCGGGCGAGGCGAACGATCCGGTCCGCGACGAGGCGCGGATGCTCGACCGACGTCGTGTGATGCGTCACGACGCCCGGAATCAGAATCTTCCCTTCCGGCAGCCGTACCTGCTCCCAGACGCGCCACTCGTGCTCGTGGCGGACGTTTGCGGCTTCGATCGAATACGCCTGCGCGTTCACGGCGAGCACGAGATCGACGATGGCCGCGAGCGGCGCGTCCGCGACGTGCGGCACGTGCCAGCTGCCGAAGCAGACGTGATAGCGCACGCGCTCGGGCGGGATCCCCTCGAGCGCGTAGTTCAGCGCTTCCACCCGCAGCTCCGCCCACTCGCGATAGCGCTCCGGGCTCTGCCGGACCAGCTCGTCGTACATGTTCGCAAGCACCGCGTCGTCGATCTGCAGCACGAAGCCGGCGTCGTGAATCGCGCGGTATTCGGTCTTCAGCGCGTCCGCGAGCGCGAACACGTAGTCGCGGTCGGAAGGGTAGTGCTGGTTGACGCCGTTGTAGGCCGTGCTCCCGGGCGCGACCGCGGTCATGAACACGCGGTCAGGCTCGAGGCCGGCGGTCGCGGCCTCGAGCGCCGCGATCATGCGGCGCAGCCCGCTGTCGTCGCGATAGGCGATCGGCCCGACGCAGACCTCCGCGGGCAAGCCGGTCTCCGCGATCGGCATCTCCGCGGCGAAGAAGTCCGCGAACCGCTCGCGGTCCCGGCCGAGCCAGTCGAGCGGCCGGCGCTCGTGCTCGCGTATCTCGAAGCCCGTCAGCCGTTCGAGCACGTACTTCGACCAGCTCGACTTGCCGTACTCGCCGTCGTTGACGATGTCGAGGCCGATGGCGACTTGCCGCTCGACGACGTCGCGGACGGCCGCGGCCAACGTCTCGTCGGCCTCCGCTTCGCCGTGCCGTTCAGTCGTGAGCGAAGGCGGCCGCACGAGGCTGCCCGCGTGCGTCGTCAGAATCCTGTCCACGCTTCGTCGCATCCGTCCCTCCGCTCCGAGGCCGCACAGTTTAAGTGCCCGCGGGCGGCCGGCGCGAGAAAGGTCCGCTGCTAGTGGCGGCGGCAGCGGGCTCGGAGCATGATGGTGCGGCAGGCACCCCGACCGCTCGTCGGGTCTCGGCGACAGCCGCCGGTGTTGCCGCCCGATGGGCTATTCTCGGCTACGGTATTGTTCCTGGTGGCTTCGCTGCTAGCAGAGTCATGGGCTGGCGGCGAGGTGGTGTTCCGGTCGACAATTGGCGGGTTCGACCCGTGCCCGCTCCCCTTGTTGGGCACTGGCGGACGACCCCCTAGAAGCCCGGCGCGAGCCGGGCTTCTTTTATTTGGGGAGTCGCGGGAGAGAAGGCCTAGGTCGAGCGGTAGGCCGTGCGGGCGACCTCGCTGTAGGGCACGGGGCCGACGGTCGCACGAATCTCCGCCTGACGGTGCCGTTCCACCGTCGGTCGGTTCGACCCGCCGTTCTCCTCTCCCCAGACGACGGTGACCTCGGTGCCCGGCTCGGCATGCTCCACGTCGACGATCGCGAGCGACAGCATCGCGCGCTCGTTGTAGCTGTAGCCCGTCCACGTCGAGATGCCGATCGTCTTGCCGTCCTTCAGGACCTTGTCGTACGGCAGCGTCGAGTAAACCGCCGACGGGAAGTCGAAGTACTTCACGGCTGGGCCGTTCTTGCCGAACATCGAGCCGATCGCGCGCGTGACCTGCTCGTCGTCCCAGGCGAGCGTGACCTTTCGTCGGCGGGGCGGCCCGGCCTTCTCGAGGGCTTCGCGTCCGATGAAGTCGTGGTCGAACTTGACGATCGACTCGTAGCCTAGATCGCTCGGCCGCAGGTAGTAGTCTCGGATGTCGTCCGAGTAGAAGCTGCCGCCGAGCGACGCGTTCGCCTCGTAGCCGGTCGCCGGCAGCCACTGCCGATACGGCTTCATCTGCTCGCCGGTATACACGGCCGGGAGCGGCGAGGGGATCCAGCCCGACTCGAGCGTGTTCGAGGAGTAGGCGCGCGCGCCGACCTGCCGCAGGCCGAAATCCGCGCCCGCCGCGACGATCGCTTCGCGCACTTCGTCGCCTTCCTCCCACGGCCCGAACAGCTCCCATCCCGGCTGGCCGACCATACCGTGCCGCAGCGCGCGTACCTTGCAGCCCTTGATCGTGAACTCGCCCATGTGGAAGAACTTGATGTCGGGCGCCGGCTTGCCGGTCAACCGCTCGATGACCTGCGGTGCGTTCGGCCCTTGCACCTGGTAGCGGTACACCTTACGGACGATCGGCCCCTTGCGGACGACGGCCCGCTCGTCGCGCTCGCAGCGCGCGTCGTAGCCTTGCGTTTCGCAGTGGTACTGCACCCAGTTGTGCACGGCCGGCCGCCCGACGAGGCTGAACAGGTTCTTGTCGAGGTAGAACAGCACCGCGTCGCCGATCACGTAGCCGTCGTAGTTGCACGCGACGAACTGCTTCGCCCGCTCCGGCGTGAAGTTCTTGAAGCTGTTGACGCCGGTGTCCGACAGCACCTTCAGCGCATCCGGCCCTTCGATGTACATGTCGGTCATGTGGTAGGACTGGTTGAACAGGACGCACGTCTCGGCCCATGCGCGCTGCTCGTCGCGCCAGTTGCTGAACTCGGCGGGGACGACCGGATACACGTAAGGCCCGAGCTGCGAGTTGCGGAGCAGATCGACTGGGCTACGGGTTTGCAGCAGGTCTTCCAAGCTTTTTTGTGTCATCGGTGTCGCGTTCCCTCTAGTGAGCCGAGCGGGCGTGCCCGCTGCCTGATACGTGCCGGTTGCAGCAAGAGTCGTCTCGATCCGGAGATGCTCGCACCGACGTGATGATAGTGGCCCGACGGAAAGGTTGGCCGCGGGAGCGCCGCGATTCTCGGTTACAGGGCACCCGTCGAGCCAGATCATGGGATGTACTATTATCACAAGAACCCGGAAAAAAACTGCGCCCGGCGCTGCCTGGAGCCGAACCGAACGGGGCGGGGCGGCGAATCGGGTCAGGCTGCACCGCGCTGGAGCACCCCTCGCAGCAGCTCGAGATCGGCGACGAATCGGGCGAGCGCGGCGTCGCGCTCCGCCGGGTCGCGGATCCTGATCAGCGCGGACGGGTGCACGGTTGCGGTCACATGCGGCGCGAGCGGCGACTCGAGCAACCTGCCGCGATCGCGCGTGACGCGGACTGTGGGCCCGAGCAAGGCCTTGGCCGCGACCGCGCCGAGACACGCGATCCCGGCCGGGCGCACGAGCTCGATCTCGAGCTCGAGCCACGGCAGGCACGCGGCGACTTCCCGACTCGACGGCGTGCGGTGAATCCGCCGTTTGCCGCGCGGTTCCCACTTGAAGTGCTTGACGACGTTCGTCAGGTAGACCGCGCGCCGGTCGATGCCTGCGGCGGCGAGCGCACGGTCGAGCAGCCGGCCGGCGGGCCCGACGAACGGTGCGCCCTCGCGATCCTCGCGGTCGCCCGGCACGTCGCCGACCAGCATCAGCCGCGCGGCGCGCGGACCCCGGCCGAAGACCGTCTGCGTCGCGTTCTGCCAGAGCGGGCAGCCCTGGCAGCCGGCCGCCGCGCGACGGGCCGCGTCGAGCGAGCGGCGCTCCGGAAGAAAGTCCGCTGCCGAGGTCATCGCGCGCGAGCTTCACGATCCGTGCCAGCGCGAGCTTCTCGCGGTTGTCTCGCTATCGGGCAGCGCCTATAGTCGAAAAGCTCTAAACAGGGGGTTACAAGGAGCGAGCGAGATGTCCGCACCACATCCAATCGATCAGCGCGTCTTCGATCTTTACGACGAGTACTGCCACGGCCGCATCGACCGGCGCGAGTTTCTCGCCCGTGCGAGCGCGCTCACGATCGGCGGTGTCTCGGCGCTCTCGATGGCGCAGGCGTTGTTCCCGCGCTATGCGGAGGCAATGACGATCTCGTTCACGGACAGCCGCATCAAGGCGCGCTACGTCGAGTACCCCTCGCCGGGCGGAACGTCCGGCGAGATGCGCGGCTACCTCGTGCAGCCGACCGAAGGCAACGGGCCGTTCCCCGCGGTGCTCGTGATCCACGAGAACCGCGGTCTGAATCCGTACATCGAGGACGTCGCCCGGCGCCTCGCGGTCGAGGGCTTCCTCGCGCTCGCACCGGACGGCCTCGCGCCGGTCGGCGGGTACCCGGGCAACGACGACGACGGGCGCGCGCTTCAGGCGAGCCTCGACCCCGCGAAGCTTCGCCAGGACATGATCAACAGCGCACGCTGGCTGGCCGGGCACGAGCTCTCGACCGGCAAGCTGGGTGCGGTCGGCTTCTGCTGGGGCGGCGGCATGGTGAACACGCTCGCGGTCGAGCTCGGCGACGATCTCGCGGCGGGCGTGCCCTTTTACGGCGCGGCGGCGGCGACGGCCGACGTGCCGAAGATTCGTGCGCCGCTCCTCGTGCAGTACGCCGAGAACGACGAGCGGATCAATGCGATGCGCCCGGAGTTCGAGCAGGCGCTCAGGGCGGCGGGCGTACGCTACGAGATGCACGTCTATCCGGGCACGAATCACGGCTTCCACAACAACTCGACGCCGCGCTACGACGAGCAGGCCGCGGAGCTCGCGTGGCAGCGCACCGTCGCGTTCTTCAAGGAGCACCTCGCGTAGCGTTGTTCAGGCGCTGGCGCCGCCGCCGCATCGCGGCCCGCGAGTCGATACCGGACGAGCTCTGGCACCGCGTCGAGCGCGCGGTGCCCGCGCTCGCGCGCCTCGACGCGTCCGCGACCGCGCGGCTCCGCGAGCTGGCGCTGCTGTTCCTGCACGAGAAGCGCTTCGAGCCCGCGCACGGCTTCGAGCTGACCGACGAGATGCGGCTGCGCATCGCTGCGCTCGGCTGCGTGCCGATCCTCGAGCTCGGTCTCGACTATTACGACGGCTTCACCTCGATCGTCGTCCACCCTGACGAGTTCCTCGTCCGCGGCCGCGAGCACGTCGACGAGGCCGGCGTCGTCCACGTCGGTGACGACGTGCTGTCCGGCGAAGCGTGGGAGCAGGGCCCGGTCGTCCTCGGGTGGCGCGAGGTCGAGGCGAGCGGCCGCGGCGACGGCTACGACGTCGTCGCTCACGAGCTCGCCCACAAGATCGACATGCTCGACGGCGACGCGGACGGCTTGCCGCCGCTCCATCGCGACATGCGGATCGCCGACTGGAGCGCGGCCTTCACCGCCGCGTACGAGGATCTGCACGCGCAGCTCGACCGCGGCGAGGAGCCGTGGATCGATCCGTACGCGGCCGAGGACCCGTCGGAGTTCTTCGCCGTCTCCGTCGAGCTCTTCTTCGACGTGCCTCGGGACTTCCGCGCCGAGTATCCGGACGTCTACGCGCAGCTCGCCGCGTTCTTCCGGCAGGATCCTGCCGGCGCTCGAAACGCTTGAGAATGCGGCTCGTCTGATCGATGCTGTCGGCGCTTTCCGCCGGGGGACCGCTCATTATGGCCATCGCCGACTCGCGCATTGCCGCCGTCTCGATCTCGATGCTCGCCGCGCTCGCGGTGTCGGGCTGCGGCGAGCCCGTAGAGACGCCGGCGGCCGCGGACGCGGACGTGCCGCCGGCGAGCACGGCCGCCGAGCGGGCGCCCGCCGCTCGCGTCGATACGAGGCGGCTCGAGGCCGCCGGGGCCGAGGCCGGCCAGTGGCTCACGACCGGCCGTACCTACGAGGAGCAGCGCTTCAGCCCGCTCGACGAGCTCGGCCCGGCGAACGTCGGCGAGCTCGGGCTCGCGTGGTACGCGGACCTCGGCGTCCGCCGCACGCAGGAGTCGACGCCGCTCTACGTCGACGGCGTGCTCTACGTGACGACGGCCTGGAGCAACGTGCAAGCGTACGACGCGCGCAGCGGCCGGCGGCTCTGGTCGTACGATGCGCGCGTGCCGGGCGAGTGGGGCAGCCGCGCGTGCTGCGACGTCGTGAACCGCGGCGCGGCCGCCTGGAACGGCAAGATCTTCGTCGGCACGATCGACGGCCGGCTCGTCGCGCTCGATGCCGCGTCGGGCACGCCGGTCTGGGAGGCGGACACGCTGATCCGCCGTGACGTCGCCTACACGATCACCGGCGCGCCGCGCGTCGTCAAAGGCCGGGTGATCATCGGCAATGGCGGCGCCGAGTACGGCGTGCGCGGCTACGTGTCCGCGTACGACGCGGAGACCGGCGAGCTCGCGTGGCGGTTCTTCACGGTGCCGGGCAATCCCGCCGACGGCTTCGAGAGCGACACGATGGCGATGGCCGCCGAGACCTGGAACGGCGAGTGGTGGCGGCTCGGCGGCGGCGGCACCGTCTGGGACTCGATGG
>CAYWGQ010000045.1:21172-23046 GCA_964457725.1 uncultured Gammaproteobacteria bacterium | reverse complement strand
GCAAGCGGCACTCCGGCGAGAAGCGCCCGCGTCGATTCCTGCACCAGACGCTCGGGGGCGACGTACAGGAGCTTCAGCGCCCCAGCCCGCAACCGCTCGATCACGCGGCGTTGCTCGTCGCGGGACAACGTCGAGTTCAGGAACGCCGCATCCACGCCCGCTTCGCGAAGCGCGCGCACCTGGTCCTCCATCAGCGCGATCAGCGGCGAGACGACGAGCCCGACGCCTTCGCGCGCGAGCGCCGGAATCTGATAGCAGAGCGACTTGCCGCCGCCGGTCGGCATCAGCACGAGACAATCGCGGCCGTCGAGCGCCGCATCGATGATCGCGCGCTGCTGACCGCGAAAATCGCTGTAACCGAACACGTCGCGAAGCAACGCGAGCGCGGGATCGGTCGGCGATGCAGGCGCCGCCGCTTCGAACAGGCCTTGCTGCATACGGGTCATGATGCCACAGCGCTCCTCTCGAGCCGGGCGCGAGTATCCGGGCGATACCGAGAGGAGCGGTGCGAGCGGCAGCCGCCTCGGGAGCGTCCTCCGCGCCGCGATCGCGCTCGCCTCCGCGAGCCGCTCCGCCCCGGTGCTTTGTGCACACCGCGCGGCTATCCTTGCGCTACCTGCGACTCGGAGCGGCAAGCATGCGTAAGCGCGGCATCATGGCATCGATCCTCGCGGCCACGATCGGCTGCGGAACGCTTCCTGCAAGCGCCCAGAACCGCACGTCGCCGCCGCTGCCGCCGCTGCCGCAGGTGCTGTTCTCCGCGGACTATCCGCTCCGGGTATCCGTGATCGCGAACGGCCTGCAGAATCCCTGGAGCCTCGCGTTCCTGCCCGGCGGCGACCTGCTCGTGACGGAACGGCCCGGAAGGCTCAGGATCGTTCGCAACGGCGAGCTCGATCCGGAGCCGATCGCTGGCGTCCCGGAGGTGCACCGCACGGTGCTCGGCGGACTGCTCGACGTCGCGCTCCATCCGGACTTCGCCTCGAACGGGCTCCTGTATCTCTCGCACTCGAAGCGCCGAGACGACGGCCGCTCGACGACCGCGCTCGTGCGTGCGCGCTTCGACGGTCGCGCGCTGACCGACGTCCGCGAGATCTTCGTCGCGAACACCTGGAGCACGTCGCCCACGAACTTCGGCGGCCGGATCGCATTCGACCGCGACGGGTTCCTTTTCATGACCGTCGGTGAACGCCAGGAGCAGGACCGCGCCCAGGACGGCATGGATCACGGCGGCAAAGTGCTGCGGCTGCGCGACGACGGCAGCGTGCCGAGCGACAATCCGTTCGTCGGCAAGCCGGGCTTCCTGCCCGAGATCTACTCGCTCGGGCACCGCAGCCCCCAGGGGCTCGCCGTGCACCCGGAGACGGGTGCGCTCTGGGAAAACGAGCACGGCCCGCTCGGCGGCGACGAGCTGAACATCGTGCTGCCGGGCCGCAACTACGGCTGGCCGCTCGTCACGTACGGCACCGACTACGACGGCACGCCGATCAGCGATGCGACCGAGCGCGCCGATCTCGAGGCGCCGTTCATGTACTGGGTGCCGTCCATCGCGATCTCGGGGCTCACTTTCTACACGGGCGAGCGATTCCCGGCGTGGCGCGGCAACGCGTTCGTCGGCGCGATGATGGCGGGCCGCACCCGCGGCACCGGCCACGTTCAGCGGCTCACGTTCAACGAGCAAGGCCGCCCGATTCAGCGCGAGCCGCTCCTGCTCGAGCTTCGGCAGCGGATTCGCGACGTGCGAACCGGCCCGGACGGGCTGCTCTACGTGCTGACCGACGAGAACCAGGGCGTCCTCCTCCGCGTCGAGCCGGCGAGCGAGCCATAGGCGGGAGTCGCGGGGGGGGGGGGGGGCGGCCCCACCAGCCGCAGAG
>CAYWGQ010000045.1:0-21162 GCA_964457725.1 uncultured Gammaproteobacteria bacterium | reverse complement strand
GCCCCCCCCCCCCCCCCCCCCCCCCCCCCCCCCCGGGGCCCGCCCCCCCCCCCCCCGCGACTCTTCCGCGCTTACTGCAGCGCCAACCGATAAAGCGTGTTGTCGACGCCGGCGTAGGAGCGGCTGTCCAGCCGCGACTCTTCCGCGCTTACTGCAGCGCCAACCGATAGAGCGTGTTGTCGACGTCGGAGCTGAAGTACAGCGTGCTCCCGCCGAGCGCGATGCCGCGAAAGAGGCTCGGGCCGTTCGCGAGCCCGATCGGCAGATCCTCGGCGACGGTCGCGACCGTCCCGTCTCTCGGCGCGAGCCTGCGAATCCGCCGCGCCCCGACCTCAACGACGTACACCTCGCCGGACCGAGCGACGGCAACCCCTTCCGGCTGCGCGAGATCGGCCGCTTCGATCACCGTCTCGCCGGTCGCGAGCGTCAACGCGAGCAAACGTCCGCCGCCGCTCTCCGTGACGTAGACGCGCGCGCTGCCGGCCCATGCGAGGCCGGTCGGCCGGTCGAGACCCATCGCGACGACGCGCCGCGTGCCGTCCGGGCCGATCGCGAGCACGCGACCGGTGCCGGTTTCCGCGACGATGACCTCGCCGTCCGGCGTCTCGATCGCATCGGCGGGACGCTCGAAGCCGTCCCACTCCTCGAGCACGTCGTACGTCGCACGATCGAGCCGCTGCACGACACCGAACACCTCGCTCGTGACGAGCACCCGCTCGCCGCGCAGCGAGACGTGCGTCGGCTGGAAGAGCTCGACCGGCGTCTCCGTCACCGTGCCGAACGGCGACGCGACGATCCGCAGGCCGCCGAACAGATCTCCGACGTAGAGCACGTCGCCGTTCGGCTGCTCGAGCGCAGCGAGCCCGGACGGCGAATTCAGCGGCGTGGGACCCGCGACGTAGCGGAGGCTGCCGTCGCCGAGGTCCACCTCGGCGATCGCGTTCGGCTGCGCCATCGACACGTACAGGCGCCCGTCCGGATCGAACGCGAGGTTGTCGGCCTCGAACGGCAGCTCCGCGACGACGCTCGTCGCGCCGCTCGCGAGCGCGACGCGCTTCAACGCCGCGCCGTCGAGCACGTACGCGTTGCCCGAGCGGTCGAGCTTGAGGGCGCCGGGACGCTCGAACTCGTCCGACAGCGTCGCGATCGCACCGCTGTCCGGATCGACGCGCACGACGCGGCCGCCGAAGAGGAGCGGTCCGTAGATCATCCCGTCGTCGCCAATGTCGAACGCGTTCAGCCCGCCGAGATTTTCCGCGACGAGCCTCGGAGCCAAGCTCCCCGCGAGATCGAGCTCGTAGAGCGCGTCGCCGTAGAAGACGAGCGTGACGAAGAGCCGGCCGTCGGGCGAGAACGACACGGCGTTGACGCCGCGCATGCCGTCGACCAGCCGGCGAACCGGACCGCCCGGCGAGCGTGCGTAAACGACGCCGTCCTCGATGGCCGTCCAGACCATCGTGCCGTCGGGCGCGAAGGCGATGTCGTCCGCCATCCCTTCGGGCGGAGCGACGACGCGTTCCAACGCGCCCGAGCCCAAGTCGACGCGAAAGATCGACTGACCGATCACGCTGGCGGCGTAGAGCGCGCCGTCCGGTCCGAAGCGCAGCCCGTGCACGCCGTGGAACGGCGATCCGGGCGGCAGCAACGGCTCGGGGACCGCTGCCGGCACGACGGTCGCCGGCGGGGCGGGCTCTCGAGCCGCAGGCTCCGGCGCCTCGCGGCAACCGGCCGCCGCGACCGCGAGCGCGGCGGCGGCAAGCGCCGGGCGAATCAGTCTGCGACGCATCTCGGGAGAAAGGATCGTTCGGTCACGGGCGGCGCTTGTCGAGGTACCGGAATGGTGCCCGCCCTGCTCTGCGCCAGCAAGTGAGGGGACTCGGCGCCGGGCGCCGCCAGGGGCATCCTGGGGAGGATAGGTTCAGGCGTCGCACGACCGCTCCGTGCTTCGTCGCGCGTGCCCGGCGCGAGTCCCGGGCCGCGATAAAGCAGAATCCGTACCAACCGCCTCGCGAGCGGCCAACTCGTTGATTGTCTGAACATAAAGCGGGCGGCCGGCGCAAAGCCGGCTCGCCGCCCGCTGAGCGCTCGAGCCAGAAGTTGGCGGCTGGAGTCACTTCTGCGGCGATCTGCAACGGCCCCGTCGCTTGAAAGATCCCGAGTCACCCTCAAATAGCGTCGCAACGAAGTTTATGCCGATCTGCGAGGAGGATCAGGCGATGCTGACGATGAGAGACCCGTTCGCGACGCTGCTCGCAGTGCAGCGCGCGCTCGACGCGACGATGCGTAGCGATTGGTTCGGCCCGTGGGTGAACGGCGCCGGCGCGTACCCCAGGATCAACGTATTTCGCCGGGGCGACGATTTCGTCCTCACGGCGGAGCTGCCCGGCGTTAGGAAGGAAGACCTCGACGTTCAGGTCAAGGGCGATCGGGTGCGCATCCGCGGCGAGCGAACCGTCTCCGACGCGGAAGACGCGAGCGTGCACCGGCGGGAGCGCAGCGATATCCGGTTCGACCGCACGCTGCAGCTGCCGGCCGAGATCGATGCGGAGAAGGTTTCCGCGGAGTACCGCGACGGCGTGTTGACGCTGAGCTTGCCCCGCGTGGAGCGCGACAAGCCCCGCACCGTCACGATCAACTGACGCCCGGAAACGCACCACGGAGGTAACATGGCCAACGAAGTCGAGCTACGGTCGAACAAGGAGGTGGCGCCCGTGCATGACAGCGCGGAAGCGGCCCGCTACTACAGTCCTTACACGGATATCTACGAGAACGCCGACGCCGTGATCGTCGAGATGGACATGCCCGGCGTGGACCGGGAGTCCGTCGACGTTCGGCTCGAGAGGAACGTGCTCAGCGTCACCGCGCGCACCGACTCTCGCCGCTACGACGGTCTCGAGCCGCTCTACACGGAGTACAGCGCCGGCAACTTCGCTCGCAGCTTCACCGTGTCGAGGGACATCGACCGCGACCGGATCTCCGCCCGACTGACGGACGGCGTGCTGCGAGTCGAGCTGCCGAAGGCCGCGTCGGCGGTTGCACGGCGAATCGAGGTGCATTGAGTGCCTCAAGCGCTCGCGCTGCGGCACGTGCCGTTCGAAGACCTCGGCCTGATCGCGCCGCTCCTCGCGGCGCGCGGCCATGACGTCCAGTACGTCGACGTGCCGACCGCCGACGTCGGCGCGATCGATCCGGCCGGGCCGGACTTGCTCGTCGTGCTCGGCGGCCCGATCGGCGTGTACGAGGAAGAGGACTATCCGTTCCTTCGAAGCGAGGTCGCGTTGCTCGAGCGGCGCATCGCCGCCGGGCGCCCGACGCTCGGCGTCTGTCTCGGCGCACAGCTGATCGCGCGCGCGCTCGGCGCGCGCGTGTATCCGAGCGGCACCAAGGAAATCGGCTGGGCGCCCGTCGAGCTCTCGCTCGCCGGCCGGGAATCCGCGCTCAAGCACCTCGAGGGCACGCCCGTGCTCCACTGGCACGGCGACACGTTCGATCTACCGGCCGGAGCGGAGCTTCTCGCCTCGACACCGGTCTGCCGACATCAGGCATTCAGCTACGGCACCGCAACGCTCGCCCTGCAGTTTCACGCGGAGGCCGCAGGACGCGCGCTCGAGAGCTGGTTCGTGGGTCATACGGCGGAGATCGCCGCTACTCCCGGCGCGAACGTCGCAAAGTTGCGAGCGGATACCGAACGCTGGAGCGGCGCGCTCCTGCCGCGAGCCGAGCGCGTGTTCGGCGACTGGCTCGACGCGAACGGCCTCTGACGTCCCGAGCCGTCGCCGTACGGCAACACTTCCATGCGCTGCGACTCGCAAAATCGCATGGCATGAAACATGCCTTTCTCCGTTCGCCGTTGCGCAAGCCAGGAGGAAGGCGAATGATCAGGAACGCATTGACGCTATTGCTCGTGAGCACGCTCTGGGTGCTGTCCGGCTGCGAGCAGCAAGGAACGCCGTCGGGACAAGCGGAAGGGCTACCGCAGAACGAGAGCCCATCCGCATCGCCGGGGCTCGGTGACGAGCCGCGCTCGCCCGGAGCTGCGACCCCGGGCGGTCAGGCCGACCAGCCGGCGATCGACAGGCCGAGCCCGACGCCGCCGCCGGCGCCACGGCCTGCAGATCCACCGCCGCCGGCGGACCCGGGCAACTGATCTGCCCTTGCATCGCGCCGCCGGCGACGCTGCCGGCGGCGCGGCCGCTGGTCAGTCGCGATTCCGCGCCCTACGTCGGCCCTCGCGCTCGTCGTTGGAGTCGCCCTGCTCGGCGGCCGCGGCGGGGCCGACTGCATCGTTGAAGAGCTTCAGCACCGCCTCGACCTCGCCGACAGCGAGGTTGTTCCGCCGCACTAGCATCGCGCGTTGCAGCTCCGGGGCCGTGTCGCCGGCGGCCGCCAGCTCCGCTTGAATGCAATCGACGTAACCCTGCATCGCGGCAACGTACCGGGCGACCGCGTCCTGCACCTCGGCCTCGCGGCCGCGCATCGCCTCGCCGGACGGCACTTGCACGAGCGGCGGGTGCTCGCACGCGACCGCCGGAATACCGATCGAGCAGAGAAGCACCGCAGGCAACAGCTTCACGGATCCCATTCGAGACACCTCGCGCATTGTGGTCATGAGCGGCGCGCCGCCGCGTCGATCGCCTTTCGCTCAGTGTAGCGAAGCGCCCGAAGCGGCGTCACTTCGTCTGCGGTTCGCGACGGTGCGGCCCGCGCTGGAACGGCTGCCGCAGCGGTGCCACAATCCGCCCGGTCGGCCGAGGCGCACGCGTGACGAAGCTCAGCATCAACTTGAACAAGATCGCGTTGCTGCGCAACCAGCGGGACGTCGGCTATCCGGACGTCGTCGACGCGGCTCGCAAGGTGATTGCCGCCGGCGCCCACGGCATCACGGTGCACCCGCGGCCGGATCAACGGCATACGCGGCCGAGCGACGTCCGGGACCTCGCGGCGCTCGTCGCGAACGAGCTGGGCGGCCGCGTCGAGCTGAACATCGAAGGCAATCCGACCGAGGACTTTCTCGCGCTCGTCGAGGAAGTCCGCCCGACGCAAGTCACCCTCGTGCCCGATGCGCCCGACCAGCGAACGTCGGATCACGGCTGGGATCTCGCCGCGGACGAGGCGAGGCTTCGGCCGATCGTCGCGCGGCTCGCGCGTGCCGGCATGCGGGTCAGCCTCTTCATGGACGCCGCGCCGGCTGCGATGGCGCGCGCAAAGGAAACCGGCGCGCACCGGATCGAGCTCTACACCGAGCCCTACGCCCGAGCGTTCGCCGCGGGCGACTACGCAGCCGAGCTCGACCGCTTCGCCGCAGCCGCCGAAGCGGCCGCCGCGCAAGGGCTGGGCGTGAACGCCGGTCACGACCTGAATCTCGCGAACCTGCCGACGCTCCGGCGGCGGTTGCCGATGCTCCTCGAGGTCAGCATCGGCCACGCGTTCACCGCCGACGCGCTCGAGCTCGGCTATGCAGCGGCGGTGCGCGCCTATCTTGCGGCTCTGCACGCGTGGGACGTCGCCGAAGCGAGCCGCGTGCTCGAAGAGGCGACGGGCCGGCAAGTCGAGCCCTCGGACGGCGAGCGCGCGTACGTGTTCCGCCTCGATCGCCCGAGCGAGCCGCCCCATTGGCTGCACGTCAGCCACGAGCTGATCGAGCTCGAGGGCGACCCGGGTTTCCGCAAGCGGCTGCCCGACATCGTGCCGCACCTGACGACGGCCGGGCAGTCGCTGCTCGTGACGCTCACGTCGAACCGCGTCCGTGCAGAGCCCGCGGCAGACGCGATCAGTTCAGGACGTGAAAGCGGGTCCCGTCCTCGAGAATGATCGTCTTCAAGAAGTAGGCGTTCGGATCGTCGCGCCGCGGTGATCCCACGGCCTTGATCTTCCTGCCCGGCTGAATCGTCGCGGGATCGAGCCCCATGCGGACGAGCATGTTCGCCGGCGCTCCCTCGACGAACTCGACCAGCCGCTCACGACCGTCGTCGCCAGTCACCTTCAGCGTCATCGCCATGTGGGGATTGCGAAACTTCAGCGTGTCGACGACGCCCTCGAACTCGACGTTCGTCTCCATGTCGTAGATCGCGAACGAATGGTGCGCGAACGCCGACCCTGCAGCCGCGACGAGCGCGGCGAGCACGATCGCAACGGCTTTCGGGCTCATCGGTCTCACTCCTCGTCCGGCTCGGGCAGCGCATCGACGTCGGGCAGCGTCAGCCCGCGGCTCTGGAGATACTCGTCCCACAACGTATCGGTGCAGGTGTACTCGAGGAGCTGCAGATCCGGCCGGTGCACCGCCTGGGCGACGATCCGGATCGGCTCCTTGTACATCTTCGGATCGGTCAGCGTGATCTCGTCGACCAGATAGCGGCGCATCTGCCCGTCGTCGCCGGGCCGCTCCTCGATGCGCATGCGCTCGATCACGTGTGCGTCGGACGTGGTCGCCATCCGCGTCATGTACGGATACGGCTTCAGGTTCGTCGTCTCGATCACCAACGTATCGCCTTCCCAGTGCGCGACGGAGTGCCCCATCGCGGACGGCACGAGCGCCGGCGGCGGATTGTGATCGGCCATGTAGATCTTCCGGTACATGCCGTAGCCTTCCCAGTAGATCGTCACGTCCTGCGGGCGGTGGAAAATCTCGATCGTGAACGGCGCGCCCCATACCGCCCGCGGCATGCCCGGCCAGATGCAGTACCGGCCCGGGTCGTCGTCGAGCGTGAACTCGCTCCGATACTGCTCGACGAGGCGCTGCGCAGCGTCGGTGAACGGCAGCGGCTGCGGCGTCGTCCGCGTGCCCGCCGGAAACCACAAGCCCGAGAAGTCGGGCCGCGCGGCATCTCCGGTGCCTTGGGCCGCCGCCGACCCGGCTGCCGCGAGCGCGACCGCACCGACGAGCCCCAAGACGGAGCAGCGCCGTCCCGGCCGTCGCGGGCTCGAGCGGAAAAACGCCAACACGAAGTGCGACATTCGAAATCCCCCAGTGATTGGCCAGACGCGCCGGCCGCGGCGCGGGCCCTATCCTACCGCAGCCCGCGCCGCCGGCACCCCCATGGCACACGGCTTGCACCCCACGGCGCATGGAAGGCGGAGGGTCACCCATGCAACATCGAGAATTCTTCAGGTTGAGCGGTCCGCGGAGGCACCGCTCGCCCCTGCTCGCGGCCGCCGCCGCGGCGTTGCCGCTGGCGGCGCTCGGTCAGGCGCTCGACGTGAGCACCTTGCGCGAGATCGACGACGACCGGACGGACGTCACGCACGAGAACCTGACGATCGAGCAGATCGAGGACATGAACGTCGTCCGCGAGGACACGCTCGTCGGCGAGATCGAGGAGGTGCTGGTCGATTCAAGCGACCGCATAGTCGCGGTCGTCGTCGACGCGGCGTCGCGCTCGCCCGGCCGCCGCGACCGCGAGGTCGTCGTGCCGATCGAGCGGCTCGAGTTCGACCGCGACTCGCGGCAGGCCCGCACGACGCTGACGGAGGACGAGATCGCGGCATTGCCGGCGTGGAACGATTGAGTCGCGGCGCGCGGCTCGAGGGCATTTGGTGGGCCGTGTAGGGATCGAACCTACGACCAACGGATTAAAAGTCCGGTGCTCTACCGACTGAGCTAACGGCCCGCAGCGTGAAGAGCGCGATGATAGCAAGACCCCGGAGCCGAGTGGGAGCGCCCGCCCGAGGATGCGCTACGGGTACGTATAGCTCGCCTGGAGCCCGAGCGGCACACCGAGCATCCAGTAGATCGCGAGGAAGACCGACCAGCAGACGAGGAAGGTCACCGAGTACGGCAGCATCATCGACACGAGCGTCCCGATCCCGGTGCTCTTCACGTAGCGCTGACAATAGACGACGACGAGCGGGAAGTACGGCATCAGCGGCGTGATGATGTTCGTCGTCGAGTCGCCGACGCGGTACGCGGCCTGCGTCAGATCCGGCGAGAACCCGACCTGCATCAGCATCGGCACGAAGATCGGCGCGAGCAGCGCCCACTTCGCTGAAGCGGAGCCGATGAACAGGTTGATGAACGCGACGACCACGATGATTCCGACGAGCGTCAGCGGTCCCGGCAGCCCAAGCGACCGCAGGAAGCTGCCGCCCTCGACGGCGATCAGCGTGCCGAGCTGCGAGCGGCCGAACTCGCCGATGAAAAGCGCCGCGAAGAACGCGAGCACGATGTAGTACGCCATCGTGCTCATCGACTTCGTCATCGCGTCGATCACGTCCTTGCTCGTGCGGAACGTGCCTGCCGCGAGCCCGTACACGACGCCCGGCACGACGAAGAGCAGGAAGATCAACGGCACGATCGACTGCATCACCGGCGCGTCGAACGACGTGATCGCACCGTCCGGCGCACGGAACGCCGAGTCCTCCGGCAAGAGCGCGAGCACCAGCAGCGCGATGCCGAGCAGCACGGCGGCGCTCGCGAGGAAGAGCGCGCGCCGCTCGCGCGCCTCGACCGGCGTCATGACCGGCATGTCTTCCTCCGAGCCGTCGATCGGCGTGCTCGCGAGCCGCGGCTCGACGACTCTGTCGGTCAGCCACCAGCCGAGCCCGATGATCACGACGGACGAGGCCGACGTGAAGAACCAGTTGTTCAGCGGGTTCACCTGCATCCCCGGCTCCATCAGCTGGGCGGCCGACTGGGTGAAGCCTTGCAGCAACGGATCGAGCGCGGCGGGAACGAAGTTCGCGGAGAAGCCGCCCGAGACGCCGGCGAACGCCGCTGCGATCCCCGCGAGCGGATGACGGCCGGCCGCGTAGAAGATCACACCGCCGAGCGGTATCACGACGACGTAGCCGACGTCCGCGGCCGTGTGGCTCACGATCGCGACCAGAATCAGCATCGGAGTCAGCAGCTTCCGCGACGTGACCTCGAGCAGCGTTTTCAGGGCCGCGCCGATGAAGCCGCTGTGCTCGGCGACGCCGACGCCGAGCATCGCGACGAGCACGACGCCGAGCGGCGCGAAGCCCGTGAACGTCGTCAACATCGTCGACAGGAACCGCGCGAGCTCGGTGCCGGTCAGCAGATTCACGATTCGAATCGACTCCCCGGTCGCCGGATGCACCGCGCCGAGCTCGACCGGTGACAGCACGAGCGACAGGAACCAGACCGCGAGCATCAGCAACAGGAACAGCACCGCCGGATCAGGGAGCTTGTTGCCGAGCCGCTCGATGCCCCCGAGCACGCGGTCGAGCGACCCGCGGCGGCCGGGCGCGCCGTTCTCGGTGGCTGCGTTCACGTCGCGGAGCTCCCTCGCACGTAGCGGGTCGGATCGGGCAAGCCAGCCGCGACGAAGCCGTGCTTGCGAAAGCGGCACGCGTCGCAGCGCCCGCACGCACGGCCCTCGTCGTCCGCGCGGTAGCAGGAGACCGTCAGCGAGTAGTCGATGCCGAGCTCGGTGCCGCGGCGGACGATCTCCGCTTTCGACAGCGCGATCAGCGGCGCGTCGATTCTGACGCCGCGCCCCTCGACACCCTGCTTCGTCGCGAGCGACACGAGATGCTGAAAGGCCGCGATGAACTCCGGGCGGCAATCGGGGTAACCGGAGTAGTCGACCGCGTTCACGCCGATCACGATCGCTTGCGCGTCGAGCACCTCGGCCCACGCGAGCGCGAGACTCAGGAACACGGTGTTCCGGGCAGGCACGTAGGTGATCGGAATGCCCTCGCCTCCTCGATCCGGCACGTCGATCCGCGCGTCGGTCAGCGCGGAGCCGCCGAGCCGGCCGATCGGCAGCGGCAGCTCCTCGTGGCGCTCGGCGCCGAGGGCGGCGGCGACGCGGCGCGCGGCGTCGAGCTCCGCGCGATGCCGCTGACCGTAGTCGAACGCGAGCGTGTAGCAGGTATCGCCGCGCGCGCGGGCGATCGCGAGCGCCGTTGCCGAATCGAGCCCGCCCGAGAGGAGCACCACGCTTGCCGGCATCGCGCGTCTCAGCGTCCGGGCGTGTCGCCCCAGAGCACCTTGTGGAGCTGCACCTGCAGGCGCACGGGCAGCCGGTCCTCGAGGATCCAGTCCGCGAGCGTGCCCGGGGCGAGCTCCGCGTACGACGGCGACAGCAGCACCGGGCACGGCACGCCCGCGAGCCGTTCGCGCAAGACGGCGCGCGCCCAGTCGTAGTCCGCCCGATCGCAGACGACGATCTTCACCGCATCGCGATCGGTCAGCTGCGCGACGTTCCCCCAAACGTTCCGGTCGCACTCGCCGGACCCCGGCGTCTTCAGGTCGACGATGCGGCTCACGCGCGGATCCACGGCGCCGATGTCGAGCGCGCCGCTCGTCTCGAGCGAGACGCTGAAGCCAGCATCGCAGAGCGCCGTGAGCAACGCGCCGCAGCGCGGCTGCGCGAGCGGCTCGCCGCCGGTCACACAAACGTACGGCGTGCCGTAGCGCCCCGCGTCCTCGACGAGCTCCGCGATCGATCGCCACTCGCCGCCGGAGAACGCGTACGCGGTGTCGCAGTACCGGCAGCGCAGCGGACAGCCGGTCAGACGGATGAAGACGCTCGGCCAACCGCTCGCGAGCGCCTCTCCCTGAATCGAGAAGAAGACCTCGGTGACCCGAACGCGGTCCCCGGCGCGGGGCGCCGTCAGTGAGTCGCGGGCCGCACTCAACCGGCCCCCCGGAGCCGCCCGAGGCGCTCCTGCGCGAGACGGGCTGCCGTGGATTCGGGGAACTCGCGCACGACGCGCTCGAGCGCGGTACGCGCGGCGGAGACGTTGTTCAGCTCCGCGTTGCAATAACCGATCTTCAGCAGCGCGTCGGGAATCTTCGCGGAGCGCGGATAGTTGTCGATCACGCGCTGGAAGTGCGGCAACGCGCCCGCGAAATCCCGTTGCACGTAGTGCGTCTCGGCTAGCCAGTACTGGGCGTTGTCCGCGAGCGGGCTCGACGCGTACGTCGACAGGAACTCGGTGAACGCGCGATTCGCATCCTGATAACGCCGTGCCTGGATCAGCTCGAACGCGGCCTGATAGGCCTGCTGGTCGCCGCCCTGCGTCGATACCGACGGCGTCGGCGCACCGAGCGCGCCGCCGCCGGCCGCCGGGAAGCCGCCGCTCGCGGCAGGCGGTGCCGCGCCGAAGCCGCCGCCCCGCCCCTGCGACTCGATCGCCTGCAGTCGCCGGTCGACGTCGAGGTAGAGCTCCCGCTGCCGTCCGGCTGCGTTCTCGCTCTCGAACCGCAGCGTCTCGATCTCGCCGCGCAGGCTCTGCACCTGTGCCTCGAGCTGCTGGATCGAAGAGGCGAGCTCGATCAGGCTCTCGTTCTGCACGACGCGCTCGATGCGCATCAGCCGCGCTTCGACGTCGGTCAAGCGGAGCGCGACCGGATCGTCCGCCGGCGTCATCGTGCTGCAGCCGACGGCGGCGACGAGCGCCGCGAGGGTTGCGAATCGAAACGTTGCTCTCATCGATGCCTCCCGCTTGCAGGCTTCAGGCTTGCAGGTGCCGGTCGTCGGCCGCGCTCGTCGCCGCGGCTGTCCGGGGCGACGAGCCTCGGCGCCTACCGATACACGAGCTCGACGCGGCGGTTCAGCTGCCAGGCCTCCTCGCCGCTGCCGAGCACGGCCGGCCGTTCCTCGCCGTAGCTTACCGTACTCAGCTGCTCGTTCGACGCGCCTTGCAGCGCGAGCGCCCTGCGGACGGCCTGCGCTCGCCGCTCGCCGAGGCCGATATTGTATTCGCGGCTGCCGCGCTCGTCGGCGTGTCCCTCGAGCCGCACGGACGCGTTCGGATTCTGCGCGAGATAGCGGCCGTGAGCGGCCAGCATCGCGTTGAACTCCGGCTGGATCTCGGCCTGATCGTACTGGAAGTAGACGACGAGGCGGTCGAGCAGCGCCTGCTGCTCCGCGTCGAGCGCCGAGATCCCGATGCCGGAACCGTCGCCGGCACCGCGCGTCGACGCCCCGTCCTCGAACCCGCCTGCGCCGAGCCCGGTATCGGCGCTGTCGGGAAGCGTGTTCGAACGGTTACCGCAGCCGGCCGCCGCGAACGCCGCCAGCGCGCAGAGAGCCCAGGTGTAACGAGTCATGTTGTCGAGTCCTCAGTTTGCAAACAACTATTTAGACGAAGTTCTTCCAGTCGCATTAGAGCTTCAGGGACGCAGTTTGCACCGTCGCGACGCGCTTCGCTACGGCCGTGGATACGGCGACCAGACGGGCTCGCGCACGTCGCCGGCGACGGAACCGATCTGCTGATGGATCCGTCCGTCCGTGCTGACCGAGGCGAGCACGCCGCGATCGCCTTGGCGAGTCGCGTAGATGATCTGCGCGCCGTTCGGCGCGAAGTCCGGCGACTCGTCCTGCCGGCCTTCCGTCAACACCTGCGTGAGACCGCTCGCGATGTCGACGACGGCGATCCGGAAGACGTTGCCGCCGCGGCCGTGCACGACCGTGAGCTGACGGCCGTCGGCAGAGACGCGCGGACGAGCGTTGTAGATCCCCTCGTACGTCACCCGCTCGGCGCGCGCGCCGGGCTCCGGCGCCATGCGATACACCTGGGCGCTGCCGGCGCGATCCGACGTGAAGTAGATGTAGCGTCCGTCCGGCGACCAGGTCGCTTCGGTATCGATCGCAGGATCGTTCGTCAGCTGCCGCAGCGTCTGCGTCGCCAGGTCGAGCGTGTAGATGTCGAGATTGCCTTGATCGCGCGAGAGCGTCAGCGCGAGCTGCCGGCCGTCCGGCGAGAACGCGGGCGCGCCGTTGATGCCGGCCCGCGCGGAGACGCGCTCGCGCGTGCCGGTGCGCAGCGTCTGCACGTAGATCGCGGACTGATTTCCTTCGAACGACACGTACGCGAGCCGCCGGCCGTCCGGCGACCACGCCGGCGACATCAGCGGCTGCGGCGAATCGGCGATCACGCGCGCGTTCTCGCCGTCGGCATCGGCGACGATCAGCCGGAACCGTCGCGCGCCGTCCGGCCGCCGCTCCTCGCTGACGTACGCGATCTGCGTGCTGAAGACGCCGCGGATGCCGGTCAGCTCCTCGAAGATCATGTCCGCGATCCGGTGCGCGGTCGCGCGTAGATCCGCCTCGCCCGCGGTCAAACGGAAGCCGAGCAGCTGTCTGCCCTGGAGCACGTCGAACAGCTGGAACACCGCCGTGTAGCGGCCCGGTCCGTCCTCGGTCAGCCGGCCGATCACGAGCGCGTCGACGTCGAGCAGGCGGAAATCCTGAAAGTTCACCTGGGCGGGTTGCGTCGGCCGGGACACGAGGTCGCCCGGCGGCAGCGGCGCGAACCGCCCGCTGCTGCCGAGATCCGCCGTGATCACCGCGGCGAGATCGTACGGTTGCTCGCCCGGGCCCTCCCAGCCGAACGGCACGATTGCGATCGGCACCGGGCGCGCGACGCCTCGCGTTATCTGAATCTGGAGCTGCGCGTGCGCTGCAGCGCCGTAAAGCGCGCAGAGCCCGAGCACGATGACGGCAAGCGCACGTATCCCTGTTCCAGTCGCAGTCGATCGCATTCCCACTCCTCGGCCGCCCGCGGCGCGACAAGCCTAACAATCAGGACAGAAATTGAGAATTAAATTCCGTTCAAAAAGCGATGGGACGCGCGGCAGCGGCAACGGCGACGCTCGCCGAACGGCCGCCTCGATCGAGCGGACGACCGCGTCGTTGCCGTTGCACTGCCCCACCCGCACGTCGATCACGTCGCCGCTCGGAATCTGCACGACGTTGACCTCGCAACGCAGCCCGGGCGGCGTTCCGGGCGGCTCGATCCAGTTCTGCTCGATCCGCGCCTGGATCATCCGGATGTATGCCTCGAGCTCGCCGGACTGCACCGCGCGCAGCCGCTCGGCCTCGGCCTCGAGCTCGCGCGCGAGCTGCGCCTCGAGCTCGGCCTGCTGCCGCCGCTCCTCCTCCTCGCGACGCCGCCGCTCCTCTTCTTGCCGGCGCTGCTCCGCGAGCCGAGCTTCTTCCTCCGCTCGGCGGCGTTGCTCCTCCTCCTGCCGCCGCCGCTCCTCCTCCTGCCGGCGCTGCTCGGCGAGCCGAGCCTCCTCCGCCCGGCGGCGCTCCTCTTCCTCGCGAGCGCGGCGCTCGGCCTCTTGCCGCCGCTCGGCCTCCTCGCGCTCGCGCTGGAGCTGACGCAGCCGCTCCTGCTCGCGGGCGGCCTCCTGCTCGCGGGCGACGCGCTCCTCTTCCAGACGGCGGCGCTCCTCTGCCGCGCGCTGCTCGGCCTGCTCCTGCTCGCGGCGCGCACGCTCGGCCGCCTCGCGCGCCTGCCGCTCCTCTTCCTGGCGGCGGCGCAGCTCGGCTTGCTCGAGCTCCTCGAGCCGGCGCATCTCCCGCTCGATCGCCGCGTTGTCGACGACCGTCGCCTCGATCACCGGCGCGAGCTGGCGCTGCCGCTGCGCCGGCCCGAAGGTGATCCCGAGCATCAGCGCGAGCACGAGCGCGCCGTGGAGCACCACGGAGAAGGTCACGCCCACGCTGTGTTGTCGCAGGAAGCCGCCCATCCGTTCCGCTGATCCGCTAGCGCTCGACCTCGGCGTCGATCTCGATCGGGTCGGTGATGAAGCCCACCTTCTTCGCGCCTGCCTGCTGCAGCAGCACCATACCGGTCACGACGCGGCCGTACGGCACCGCCTGATCGGCCTTGACGAGCACCGGGGTTTCCGCGTTCCGCCGCAGCACTGCGGCAGTCCGCGCGAGCACGTCCTGCTCGGCGACCGGCTGCTCGACGTCCTCGCCGATGTTGAGGTACAGCTGCCCGTCCCGGTCGATGCTGAGCACGAGCGGCTCGTTGTCCTGCATCAGCTCCGGATCGAGCGGCTCCGCGCCCGCGTCCGGCAGGTCGACGGTGATGCCTTGCGTCAGGAGCGGCGCGGTGATCATGAAGATGATCAAAAGGACGAGCATCACGTCGATGTACGGCACGACGTTCATCTCGCCCATCAGGCGCCGATGCCGTCCGCCGCGTGTCATCGCGCACCTCCGGCCGCGGCGGCCGCAGCCTCGATCCTCGCGGCGCTCCGCTGGAAGATCGCGGTCAGCTCCTCCATGAACGTGTCGTAGCGCACCTCGAGCCGGCCGACCCCGTCCGCGAAGCGGTTGAACGCGACGACCGCCGGGATTGCGGCGAACAGTCCCATCGCGGTCGCGATCAGCGCTTCGGCGATGCCGGGCGCGACCATCGCGATCGTCGCGCTCTGCACGCCGGCGAGCGCCTGGAACGAGCTCATGATGCCCCAGACGGTGCCGAACAAGCCGACGTACGGGCTCGTCGAGCCGACCGTCGCGAGGAACGCGAGGTTCTGCTCGAGCCGATCCACCTCGCGCAGCTGCGAGACGTGCATCGAGCGGCGCGCGCCCTCGACCATGTGATCGGGCGACAGCCCGCCCTCCTGCTTCAGCCGGCCGAACTCGCGAAAACCCGCCTCGAAGATCCCGGCCATGCCCAGCGGCTGCTTGTCCGAGCTCGTGATGTCGCGGTAGAGCGACGTCAGATCGCCGCCCGACCAGAACGTGTTCTCGAACTCGTTCGCCGCGCCCACCGCCTGCTTCAGGAGCCGCTGCTTCTCGATGATGACCGCCCACGAGGCGATCGACGCGAGCAGCAGGAGCCCCATGACGACCTTCACCACGGGGCTCGCCTGCATGATCAGTGAGACAATCGAAAGATCCGTTTCCATATCATTTCCACCCGCTCTTCAGCGTTGTCGGAATTCGCCGAGGCCTGCCTTCGACCGCGTCCATGCACGCGACCTCGGCGCGCCCCTCGCAGATCAGCTCGCCGTGCTCGCCGCCGCGGCGCACGGCCTGCTCGAACACTACGCGCGCGCCGCTCGCCTCCACCATCTCCGCCGACACGTACAGCACGTCGGAGAGCCGCGCCGGCGTCCTGAATTTCGCGGCGATGCTCGCGAGCACGAGCGCGATGCCGTGCTCCTCGCGCAGCCGATCGTGATCCGCGCCGTGCGAACGCAGCCACTCGGTTCGCGCCCGCTCCATGAAGCGGAAGTAGCTCGCGTTATAGACCACGCCCTGGGCGTCGGTATCCTCCAAGTAGACCCTGATCGGCAGCACGAAACTTTTCACCTGGACCGCCTCGCCGGTACCCGCGTCGGAAACTCCGTCCGCCTTCGGTTTCAGTCGAAGAGCTCCGGCGTGTCCGGCCGCGCCGGCGCCTTCAGCCCGAAATGCTCGAACGCCGCGCGCGTCGCGACGCGGCCGCGTGCGGTACGCATCAGGAAGCCGGCCTGGATCAGATACGGCTCGAGCACGTCCTCGATCGTGCCGCGCTCCTCGCCGATCGCGGCCGCGAGGCTCTCGACGCCGACGGGCCCCCCGTCGAACTTCTCGATGATCGTCAGCAGGAGCTTGCGGTCCATGCTGTCGAAGCCGTGCGGATCGACCTCGAGCAGGTCCATCGCGGCGCGCGCGACGGCCGCGTCGACCGAGCCGCCCGCCTTCACCTGCGCGTAATCGCGCACGCGGCGGACGAGGCGATTCGCGATCCGCGCCGTGCCGCGCGAGCGCGCGGCGATCTCGCGCGCACCGGCCGCATCGATCGGCAGATTCAAGATGCCGGCCGTGCGCTGCACGATCCGCGCGAGCTCGGCCTCGTCGTAGAAGTCGAGATGCTGCGTGATGCCGAAACGGTCACGAAGCGGCGAGGTCAACAGCCCCGCGCGCGTCGTCGCTCCGACGAGCGTGAACTTCGGCAGATCGAGCCGGATCGAGCGCGCGCCGGGACCCTCGCCGATCATGATGTCGAGCTGGAAGTCCTCGAGCGCGGGATAGAGCACCTCCTCGACGACCGAGCTCAGCCGGTGGATCTCGTCGATGAAGAGCACGTCGTTCGGCTCGAGCCTCGTCAAGTGCGCGACGAGATCGCCCGGGCGCTCGAGCACCGGCCCCGACGTCTGCTGGAGGTTCACGCCGAGCTCGTTCGCGATGATGTGGGCGAGCGTGGTCTTGCCGAGGCCGGGCGGCCCGAACAGCAGCGTGTGATCGAGCGCCTCCCGCCGCTGGCGCGCGGCCGCGATGAAGATCTCCATCTGCTCCTTCACGCGCGGCTGACCGACGTACTCGGCGAGCGTGCGCGGCCTGATCGCGCGGTCGAACGCTTCGTCCTCCGGCGCACCGGCACCGGCGACGAGGCGGGCGGGCTCGGTCATCGTCTGCTTCCTCCCGTCGTCCGCATGCGGCTACCTCGCGTGCACCCGTTTCAGCGCTTCGCGGATCAGCTGCTCCGTCGTGAGCCGCTCATCGTCGAGGTCCTTCAAGAGCTGTTGCACCTCGGCGGGCTTGTAGCCGAGCGCTAGCAGCGCTTCCTGCGCCTCGCCCTTCGCGCCGCCGCCGTTCTGGCGCAGCCCGGACGCGGAAGGCTCCGGCAGCCGATCGGCCATCTCGAGCACGAGACGCTCCGCCGTCTTCCGGCCGACGCCCGGGATCTTCGTCAGGCTCGCGAGGTCCTTCTCGCGCACGGAACGGCAGAAGCCCTCGACGCTCATGCCGGAGAGCACGCCGAGACCGATCTTGGCGCCGACGCCCGACACCTTGAGCAAGCTTCTGAAGAGCGCGCGCTCGGCCTCGCTCAGAAAACCGTACAGGGAATGCGCATCCTCCCGCACGACCAGATGAGTGACGAGCGTCAGCTCCCGGCCCACGTCCGGCAGACGGTAGAACGTCGACATCGGCGCCTCGAGCTCGTAGCCGACGCCGCCGACCTCGAGCGTGAGCCACGGCGGGCGCTTCGCGACGAGCGTGCCTTTGAGATAGCCGATCACGTGGCGGCCACCGCCCTCGCGAGCATCGACCGGGTGCCGCGCTCGTGCGCGTGACAGAGCGCGGCCGCGAGCGCGTCCGCCGCATCGGGCGCGATCGGCTCGCGCACGCCGAGCAAGAGCCGCACCATGTGCTCGACCTGGGCCTTCTCGGCGCCGCCGTTGCCGACGACGGCCTTCTTGATGTGCCGGGGCGTGTACTCGAAGAGCGGCAGATCGGCCTCGAACGTCGCGCAGATCGCCGCCGCCCGCGCCTGGCCGAGCTTGAGCGCGCTGTCCGCGTTGCGGTGCACGAAGACCTGCTCGACGGCGATCTCCGCGGGGCGAAAGTCCCGCACGATCCTGCCGAGCTCGAGGAAGATCGTGCGCAGCCGCGCGGCGTGGCTGCCCTCGGTTTTGATCGAGCCCCATTCGACCGCGACGGTCTTGCCGGCCGCGAGGTCGATGATCCCGAAGCCCGTGATCTGCGAGCCGGGATCCACACCCAGGATTCGTACCGGCTCAGCCACGACCGTCGACCGCATGCCGTTCAAGCGGTCGCATCGAGCAACGCCTCGGGGAACTCGGCGTTCGAGTGCACCTGCTGCACGTCGTCCAGCTCGTCGAGCGCGTCGAGCAGCTTCAGCAGACGCTCGGCCTCGTCGCCCGAAACCTCCGCCTTCGTCGTCGCGCGCATCGTGACCTCGGCCTGCTCGGGCTCGAGGCCTGCGGCTTGCATCGCCTGCCGCACCGCTTCGAAATCGGCCGGCTCGCAGAGCACCTCGATCGAGCCGTCGGTCGTGACGACGTCGGTCGCGCCCGCGTCGATCGCGGCGGCCATGATCTGCTCCTCGTCGCTGCCCGGGGGATAGACGAGCAAGCCGACCTGCTCGAACAGATACGCGACGCTACCCGTCGCACCGAGCGAGCCGCCGTGCTTCGTGAACGCGTGACGGACCTCGCTCACGGTGCGGTTGCGGTTGTCGGTCAGGCAATCGACCATGACGGCCGCGCCGCCGGGGCCGTAGCCTTCGTAGCGGATCTCCTCGTACGAGGTGCCCTCGAGTTCGCCGGTGCCGCGCTTGATCGCGCGCTCCCAAGTGTCCTTCGGCATGCTCTGGGCCTTGGCCTTGTCGATCGCGAGGCGCAGCCGCGGATTCGACGCGGGATCGCCGCCGCCGGTCCGCGCGGCGATCGTGATCTCGCGAATGAGCTTCGTGAAGATCTTGCCGCGCTTCGCGTCCTGGGCGCCCTTGCGAAACCGGATGTTGGCCCATTTGCTGTGGCCGGCCATTGCGCTCCTCGCGAAACCGCATCACGGCAGCTCCGGACACGCCCCACAGCGGTCCGTCCGGCTGCCTCGAAACCGTTTTTTCCCCGTCGGCGCGGCTCCGAAACCCGCGCCGGCGCCTATCATAGCGGCATTCCTGCCGAGAATGGCCCCCGCCGCGAATCGCCGACACCCGCCCCTTTACTCTTTCGGTCGGAGCGCTCCTCGGTAGGCACCAGTCTGCGCGGCGACTCTTCGGTAGGAGCGGCTGTCCAGCCGCGACCGCAGCAACGCCGAGGTCGGCACGCCGCAGCGCGGCGTCGGCGTACATCGCCCCTTCCGGGGCGCTCGCGCACAGGAGCAGTTGCCGAGATGCGCGCGCGAGCGTACAGGGGAGTATTCACAGCGTCCCTGGAAGGGGCTATGTACGACGGCGTCGCGCGGTCGACCGGCGCGACGCAGAAGATCGCGGCTGGACAGCCGCTCCTACCGAAGAGTCAGCGGTTCAGCGCGTGGATCGCGTGCTTGTCGGCAGCGAGCGCCGCTTCGTGCAGCGCCTCCGACAACGTCGGATGCGCGTGCATCGTCCGCTGCAGGTCCTCGGCGGAGGCCTGGAACTCGATCGCGAGCACGGCCTCGGCGATCAGCTCGCCGGCGAACGGCCCCGCGATGTGCACGCCGAGAATCTCGTCGTGCTCGCGGTCGGCGATCACCTTCGCGAGCCCGTACGCCTGCTGCAAAGCCTTCGCGCGGCCGTTCACCGAGAACGGGAACGTCCCGACCTTGTACGGGCGTCCCGACGCCTTGACCTCGGCCTCCGTCTTGCCGACCCACGCGATCTCCGGCGCCGTGTAGATGACGGACGGCACGGCGCCGTAATTCACCTCGGCGTAATGCCCGGCCGCGAGCTCTGCGACCATCACGCCTTCCTCGGTGCCCTTGTGAGCGAGCATCGGCCCCCGCACGACGTCGCCGACCGCCCACACGTTCTTGGCGGCCGTCCGGCATTGCTGGTCGACCTTGATGAAGCCACGCTGATCGAGCTCGACGCCTGTGCCCTCGCCGAGCAGCCCGTCGGTCACCGGACGGCGGCCGACGCAGACGATCAGCTTGTCGACCTCGAGCGTCTGGACCGCGCCCGCCGCCTCGTAGCGCACTTCGACGACGTCGCCGCGTACGCTCGCGCCCTGCACCTTCGCACCGAGCCTGATGTCGAGGCCCTGGCGCTTGAACTGACGCAGCGCCTCGTTCGCAATCTGCTGATCGACGGCAGGCAGGAACGCGTCGAGCGCCTCGAGGATCACGACCTCGGCACCGAGCCGGCGCCAGACGCTGCCGAGCTCGAGCCCGATCACGCCGGCGCCGATCACGCCGAGCCGGCGCGGCACCTCGGTGAACTCGAGCGCGCCGGAAGAGTCGACGATGCGCTTGCCGTCGAACGGCGCTACCTTCAGCTCGATCGGCGTCGAGCCGGTCGCGAGCACGACGTGCTTCGCCTCGAGCACCTGCTTCTCGCCGCCCGGCAACGTGACCTCGACGCGATTGCCCGCGAGAAGCTTGCCGCGTCCCTTGATCGGCGTGACGCCGGCGCCCTTGAACAGCTGCTCGATGCCGCTCGTCAGCTGCTTCACGATGCCGCGCTTCCGCTCGAGCATCGCGTTCAGATCGAGCGCGACGCCGTCGACTTTGATGCCGTGGGCCGCGAACTCGGTATGCACCCGGTGATACAGCTCGGAAGACTCGAGCAGCGCCTTCGACGGGATGCAGCCCACGTTCAGGCACGTGCCGCCGAACGTGCGCGAGCCGTCCGCGTTCTGCCAATCGTCGATACAGGCGGCGGAAAGGCCGAGCTGCGCGGCGCGGATTGCCGCGGGATAGCCTGCGGGGCCGGCGCCGATCACGACGACGTCGTAGCGCTTGTCGTTCATTCTTCGTTCCCGTTGAGGCGGATCAGACGGCCAACACGAGTCGCGCGGGATCCTCGACCTGCTCCTTCACGCGTACGAGGAACTGCACGGCCTCGCGGCCATCGACGATGCGGTGGTCGTAGGTGAGCGCGACGTACATCATCGGCCGCACCTCGACTCGGCCGCCGATCGCGACCGGCCGCTCCTGGATCTTGTGCATGCCGAGGATGCCGCTTTGCGGCGGATTGATGATCGGCGTCGACAGGAGCGAGCCGAAGATGCCGCCGTTC
>CAYWGQ010000044.1:0-23507 GCA_964457725.1 uncultured Gammaproteobacteria bacterium | reverse complement strand
CGCAAGTCGGCCGGTCTCTGCACCGGCCGCACCTCCTGCTACGCTTCGGCACCGGGGGAAAACGACGAGGGGTAACGCTTGGCCAGGAACGCGACCATCGCCGCGGTGGCCCTGGCGGCGCTCGCCGCCGCGGCGCAGTCGCAGGAGGCGGAGCCGCCCCTGCCCTATCCGGTGCGAGTGGTCACGCTCGTGACGCATTCGAGCCCGGGCGGCGGCAGCGACGTCTTCCTGCGCGAGATGACGCGCTACCTGCACAAGTACATCGACGCGACTTTCA
Source organism: uncultured Gammaproteobacteria bacterium (assembly GCA_964457725.1). Classification (GTDB taxonomy): domain Bacteria; phylum Pseudomonadota; class Gammaproteobacteria; order Steroidobacterales; family Rariloculaceae; genus FEN-1219. Next base: position 23,230 of record CAYWGQ010000044.1, on the reverse strand, counting down.
TCGTCGAGAACGTCGAAGGCGGCAGCGGCGCCAAGGCGATGTCCCGCGTGGCGGCCGCGCCGCCGGACGGCAGCGTGCTCTATGCTTCGACGCCCACCTACATCATGACGTCGCTGCTCAGCCGGCCGGCGAATACCTACCGCGATCTCGAGCCGCTCGTGAACTTCTTCGTCGACACGGAAGTCGTGTACACGCGCGCGAGCGGCCCGTACCGGACGCTCGAGGACGTGCTCGACCACGCGAGACGCGGCCGCGGGCGCTGGGGCGCCGCCAATCCGGCATCGCTGGAACGGCAGGCCGCCGAGCGGCTGCGCGCCGCCGCGGGCGTAAACGCGGGCGTCGTGCCGCACAACGGCGGCGGCGATCTGATGATCAACATCTTGAACGGCACGCTCGAGATGGGCGTCGGCGAGATGGAAGAGATCCGGGCGCAGCTCGCGGCAGGGACGGTCCGCGTGCTCGCGACATTCGGCTCGGAGCGCATTCCGACGCATCCGGACGTGCCGACGGTGAAAGAGGCGGGCTACGACGTCGAGCTCGAGAAGTTCCGCGGGCTCGCCGGACCCAAAGGGCTGTCGCCCGACGTGATCCGCATCTGGAACGAGGCGGCGCAGAGAGTCCTGGCCGACCCGGACTATCGAGCGAGATATCTCGCGGGAAATCTCAGAGCCGAGTTCATGCCGCACGAGGAGTTCGTGCCGTTCATCGCCAGGGTGGCCGAGGAGACGGCGGCGCTGTTCGAGGCCGCGGGCGTGATTCGATGAACCGCAAGGACCTCGTCGCGGCCGCACTCCTGCTGCTCATCGCCGGCGGCTACCATCTTGCGACGCGCCGGATACCGCTCAGCACGCTGGACGACGGTGTCGGTCCCCGCGGTTTCCCCTTCGTCCTGACCGTGGCGCTCGTCGTCGTCGCCGTCGCGATCGCGGTGCGAGCCGTGGCGGCCGTTCCGGCGCGCGCGAACGACACGAGCGACGATGCGGACGCCGAAGCGCGCTGGCCGCGTGCGCTCGGGCTGCTCGTGCTCGGCGGCCTGTATGTCCCGGCGGCGACGATCCTCGGTTATCCGCTCGCGATCTTTCTGCTGCTCGTCGCCGTGCCGCTCTACGAAGGTATGCGGTTCTCGTGGCGACTGGCTGCGGTGGCGGCCGGCGGTGCCGTGTTTTTCTTTCTGTTGTTCGAGATCGTCCTCGGCGTCCGCCAGCCGCAAGGGCTTCTTCTCTAGACCGCGAGCCTCGTCGGGTATCGAGCCGCCGTGGAGCAGATCGCCTACTTCGTCATGGTCTTTGCCGCGTCCGTCGGCGGGCTCGTCTGGGGGATACTCGGCGGCTCGATGCCGGGACTCTCGCCGTCCATCGCGATGGCGCTCCTGCTGCCGTTCACCTACACGCTGCCGCCGGTCGCCGGCATCGTGATGCTTGCGACCTGTTATATCGGCGCGGAGTACGGCGGCTCGATTCCAGCCATCCTGATCCGCACACCGGGGACGAACGCGGCCGCCGCAACCGTGATCGACGGCTACGAGATGAACCGGCAGGGCCGCGGCGGCGAGGCGCTCGGCATCTCGCTCTGGTCGGGCGTCGTCGGCAGCCTCTTCGGCCTCGCGATGCTGGTGCTGCTGACCCAGCCGCTCGCGGAGATCGCGCTCGCGTTCCGCTACATGACTTACTTCGGTCTCGGTCTGCTCGGGCTTTCCGTCATCGTCTCGCTGTCGGGCCGATCGCTGCTCAAAGGCGCCGCCGCGGCGATTCTGGGCCTCATGATCGCAACGATCGGCTCCGACCCGATCTCAGGCGTCAGCCGCTTCACCTTCGGCTCGCCCGATCTCATCGAGGGCGTGGCGCCGCTGATGGTGATGGTGGGTATCTTCGCGCTCACGGAGCTCATGACGCGGACCGGCACGAAGGGCACCGCCATGAAGCCCGGGGCGTCGATCCGGGTGAGGCTGCCGCGGCTGCCGGTCATGAGGAAGATCGCGCGCGCGCAAGGCATCGGCTGCGCGATCGGCACCTTCGAAGGGCTGACGCCCGGCGCGGGCGGCTCCGTTGCCGCCTTCCTGAGCTACAACGAAGCACGCCGCTGGTCGAAGGAGCCCGAGAAGTTCGGCAAGGGCGCGGAGGAAGGAGTCGCGGGGCCCGAGACCGCGAACAACGTGGTCGCGAGCACGTCGCTGATTCCGCTCCTTTCGTTCGGGATCCCGGGGTCGAACTCGGCGGCAGTGCTGCTCGGCGGCCTGCTGATCCACGGGCTTCTGCCGGGCCCCCGTCTGTTCGAGGAGGACGGCGACATCGTCACGGGACTCTATCTCGGCTCCTTCATCGCGACGATCGCCCAAATCGCGGTCGGCGCGATCGTCCTGCCGGCCTGCATGTGGCTCGTGAACCGGCCGCGGCCCTATCTCGCCGGCTTCATCTACGCGTTGATCGTGTCGGGCGTCTACACGGTGCACCTGTCGATGTTCGACGTCGGCATCGTGCTCGGGGCGGGTTTGCTAGGCTACTTCATGCGCTATTTCGGCTTCCCGGTGCTTCCGGCGGTGCTCGGCGTCGTCCTCGGCGGCCTGATCGAAGCCAATTACCGGCGCTCGCTGCTCCTGTCGGGCGGCGACTACGCGATCTTCCTGGAGGACCGTATCGCAATGGCGTTCTTCATTCTGGCAGTCGTCATCGTCGCGGCTTCGCTTGCAAGCGAGTGGCGCAAGGCCGCCAAGGCGCGCCGGGAGACCGCGGCTTGAGTCTCGCGCGGGACTTGGGCGCCTTCGCCGCCGCGACCGCGGCGAATGCCTTGCCGGCCGCGGCCGCCGCGACCGTCACGCGGCTCTTGTACGACGTCGCGGGCCTCTGCGTGGCTGCGCGCAAGACCGACTACGTGGCGGCCGCACGGGCGAGCGCCGCCTCCTCCGGCCGTGCCACCGCCATCGGGCACGAAGGCGGCTTCGGCCCGTACGACGCAGCGCTCGTCAACGGCACGGCCGCGCACGGCGAGGACTACGACGACACCTTCGAGGGCGGGCCCGTGCATGCCGGAGCGGTCGTGGTGCCGGCCGTGCTCGCGGCTTGCGAGCATCGCGGCCTTTCCGGTGCGGCCGCGGTCAAAGGCATCGCCGCGGGTGTCGAGGTCATGTGCCGGATGAGCCTCGTGGCGCCGCAGGCGACGCACAAGGCCTGCTTTCATCCGACCGCGATATTCGGCGCACCGGCAGCGGCCGTCGGCGTCGCCGCCGCGCTCGGCCTGCCGGCCGAGAAGATCGCGGCGGCGATCGGCATCGCGGGCAGCCTGGCGTCGGGCATCATCGAGTATCTCGCCGACGGCAGCTCGACGAAGCGGCTGCACGCCGGCGCCGCGGCGCAGTCGGGCATCCGGGCGGCGCTGCTCGCCGAGGGCGGGTTCACGGGCCCTGCCACCGTGCTCGAAGGCCGGCACGGCTTCTACAAGGCGTTCGCGCCGTCGAAGGCGCCCGACTTCGCGCCGCTCGTCGAGGGGCTCGGCGAGCACTGGGTTCTCGAAACGGTCGCATTCAAGCCGTACGCGTGCGGCACGATGACGCAGCCCTTCATCGACTGCGCCATCGAGCTCGCGCGCTCCGGCGTCCGGGCCCAAGACATCGCGAGCATCGTCTGCGAGGTCGGCGAGGGCACCGTGCACCGCTTGTGGGAGCCGTTGGCAGAGAAGCAAGCGGTGCCGAACGGCTATGCGGGCAAGTTCTCGACACCCTATTGCATAGCGGTCGGCTTCCTCGACGGCAAGGCGGGCTTCGAGCAATTCACCGACGAGCGGGTGCGCGACCCGAACGTGCGTGCGCTGGCCGCGACCGTCTCCTACGTGATCGACCCCGCGAACGAGTATCCGAAGAACTTCACCGGGCACATCCGCGCGACTCTGAAGGACGGGACGGTGCGTGAGATACGCAAGCCACACATGCGGGGCGGCGCGCACGAGCCCCTGACGGACGAGGAGATCAAGGCGAAGTTTTTCGACAACCTCGCGTTCGGCGGCTGGGACGCGGTCCGCTCGGCGCAGCTCGCCGAAGCGATCGCGCGCATCGTCGCGGGCGGAAAAGTGGATCTCGAGGCGGCGCGCGCATGAGCACGCGCGAGCTCGACGGCAAGGTCGCGCTGGTCACGGGCGGCGCGCGCAACATCGGGCGCGCCATTGCGCTCGAGCTCGCCGACGCCGGCGCGGCGCTCGCGATCGTCGTGCGCGCGGACATCGCCGGCGCCGAGGCCGTCGTGCGCGAGATCGAAGCGCGCGGCGGACGGGCGATCGCCGTCCAGGCCGACATCGCCGAGCCTCGCGACGTGCAACGGGCCGTCGACACGACGCTCGAACGTCTCGCACGCCTCGACATACTCGTCAACAATGCCGGCATTCGGCCCGAAGCGCCGCTCGAGCTGCTCTCGCTCGAGGCATGGCGCCGAGTGATGGCGGTCATGCTCGACGGGCCGTTCCTGCTCGCGCAGGCTGCGTTGCCCGCGCTCGAGCGAGCCCGAGGCACGATCATCAATATCGGCGGGTTGACGGCCTACACCGGCGCGGCGCATCGCGCGCACGTCGTCGCGGCGAAGGCGGGGCTCGACGGCTTGACCAAGGCGCTCGCGGTCGAGCTCGCGGCGCGGGACATCACGGTCAACCTCGTGGCACCCGGCCTGATCGACACGAAGCGCGAAGGCGCGGAGCCGGCGCATCACAAGACGCGCACGAACCTGGTCGGACGCCGAGGGCAACCGGAGGAGGTCGCCGCCGCGGTGCGCTATCTCGCGGGACCCGGTGCGCGCTATCTCACGGGTCAAACGCTGCACGTGAACGGCGGGGCTTTCCTGCCGTAGCGGAGCGCCCGACGTTCCGGCGCGTGCGGTGGGCGCGCGACGCGCAGCGAGAACGCGGTCGGCCGCTCAGGGGTATGCAAGCACGAAGCCGTCGCGGTTCGGCATCTGCACTCGCGGCAGCGTGCGCGCGTCCATCACGTCGCCCTCCTCGATGATGCCGTTCTTGAACAGCAGATACGCGGTCAGCGCGTAGACCTCGTCGTCCGTGAGCGACTGCGGCGCCTGGAACGGCATCGCGCGGCGGATGTAGTCGAACACCGTGGTCGCATACGGCCAGAAGCTGCCGATCGTGCGCACCTGCTGCAGAGAGGTCAGCGTGCCGTGACCGCCGACCAGCCGATCGTTCGGTCCGTTCGCGCCCTCCTCGCCGTGGCAAGCAGCGCACTTCGCCGCGTACACCTCCGCGCCGGCGGCCGGCGTGCCGGAGCCGGGCGGCAGCCCCTCGCCGTCGGGCTGAATGCTGATGTCCCACGCGGCATATTCCTCGGCGGCGATCGGCACACCGAGCCCGGGGCCGTCCTGGGCGACGGCGGGCCGGAGCGCCGCCATGACGAGACCCGCTGCGAGCCATCGCACGCAGGCCGCTCGATCGAAGCTACGCGAAAACATTGCTCACCTCACCGCCCGCTGCGACGGCCCACGCCTGGATTGCGTTGTTGTGATAGTTCATCCGCTCGCCGTGGCGCGCGATCAGCACCGCGCGCTCCGGCTGCACGGCTCCGGTCTCGTCGACCGCGCGGCTCTTCAAGACCGCCGGACCGCCATTCCACCGCCACGCCATCCGGAAGCGCGTGAACGACATCGACAGCACGGGCTCCTGGAGCGCGGCTTCCGCCCACGTTCTGCCGCCGTCCGCGGAGACCTCCACACGGGTCACCTTGCCGCGGCCAGACCACGCGAGCCCGGTAATCTCGTAGATGCCGGGCTCCCGCAGGTTCAGGCCCGTCGACGGGCTCGTGATGATCGATTTCACTTCCATCGGAAAGGTGAACATCAACGCCTTGCCGTCGAGCAGCACGTCGGTGTAGTGCGAGGTCTCGTCGCGCGTCATCGTCGGGCCGTCGGTCACTTGCAAGCGCCGCAGCCACTTCACGCTCATGTTGCCTTCCCAGCCCGGCAGGAACAGCCGCAGCGGGTAGCCGTTCTCGGGCCGCAGGCGCTCGCCGTTCTGCCAGATCGCGACGATCGCGTCATCCATGATCTTCTCGAGCGGGATGCTGCGGCTCATCGCGGCCGCGTCCGCGCCTTCGGCCAGCACCCAGCTTGCGTTGCGCTCGACGCCCGCCTCCTCCATCAGGATCGCGAGCGGCACCCCGGTCCACTCGCTGCACGACATCAGCCCGTGAATGACCCCGCACGGCGCCTGCGGAGGATTGGGACCTAAGTTCTGGCCGCTGTTGCCCGAGCACTCGAGGAACTGCACCTTCGTCACGGTCGGATAGCGCATCAGCGAATCCATCGTGAACGTGAGCGGCCGGCGCACCGCGCCGTGAATCAGCAACCGATGCTGTGCCGGATCGATGTCCGGCACCCCGCTATGATGGCGCTCGAAGTGCAGGCTGTTCGGGGTGATCGTGCCGTGCAGACGGTGATGCGGCGTGAACGACACGCCGCTGCCGACGACGTTCGGCGTACCGCCGACCACCCGCTGCACGCCCGCCTCGTGGCGCGAAGGCTGTCCGTAAGCGCTCATGTGCGCGCCCGGCGCCCGCATCCACGGCGGAACCTCGAGCACCTGCGACGACGCAGGCTGCGCGGTCAGCAGGCTCAAGCCCCCGGCGCCGACCAGCGCGGCGCCTTGCGTCAGGAACAACCGTCGGTGCAGCAGGCCGTTCCCGGCTACGGGCTCCGCGGGCAACGAATCATCTCGGCTCGAGCTCGTCATCGCACTCCCCCGTTCAAGGCGCTTCGCGGAGCTTGCGCTCCAGCACGTCGCCCGCGCAATCGTGAATCGCCCGCATCCAATCGCGAAAGCCTGCGTTGCCCTCGACGAACGGGTGCGGCTCGCCCGGCGCGCGCGCCGCCAGCGCTTCGAGCTTGAGCAGCGTGGCGTCGATGGCGGGATGGTTCGTGAGCGGCACGTCGACCCGCGAGTCGAACCGCTCGAAGCGGTCTGCGCCGCCCATGTACTCGACGATGCCCTCGGGCGGCAGGAAGCTCACGGCGGACGCGCCCCAATAGCCGACCCAATGTGTCCGGTCGCCGTCTCGCACCGGGAAAATCGGCGAGAGCGTGCCGGGCGTGTGACCCGGCGTCGCGACCAGCGTAACGGTCGTATCGCCGAGCGTGATCGTGTCGCCATCCTCGGCAGCGATATCGTCGCGCGGCAGCGGCGCCGGCGTGCCGAGCTGCGGCCACGTCCGCATGTGCTGCCAATCCGGCGCGCCCATGACGATCCGCGCGCCATAGGTGTCCTGCAGATGTTTCGCGCCGCCGAAGTGGTCGTTGTGCGCATGCGTGACGATGACGTACTCGATGTCCGCGGGATCGAGCCCGAGCCGCCGCATGCTTTCGACCACCGTCTCCTCGACGTTGTAGTGGAACATCGCGTCGAACAGGATGATGCCTTCGGAGGTCTCGAGCGCCCACGCCGTGACCGTCTTCATCCCGAGCAAGTACAGATTGTCGAACACCTTCGCGGGCGCCATGCGCTGGCGCTCCGTGTCGAACATTTCCTCGGTGCTCGGGCCGGCGGTGCCGGGAGCGGGGCAAATGCTCGCGCGGAGACTTTCGTGCTCGGCCCGCGCGATCGCCGCGGCGTCGAACTCGGCGACGGCGGCGCGCGGCACGATCGCCGCGGCGCCGCACGCGAGGCCGAGTGATGCGAGCAGCGCCCGCCGCGAGCTCGTACGACTCGTGAAGGATCCCGTGAATGCATTTTCCGAGGTCATTCGCGGGCGCGGCACGAGACGCATCGATGTTCTCCTTGTAGTGCGTGCGTCGCCAAGAGCATACGCGCCAATTCCCTGTCGTGGGAAATCTCGAGGGCGCGGCGTGCCGATGGTGGTTTACGCACTGCTAGTGCTGCGGCCGTAGCGGCCGGTGATCCGCCGCCGCCTCCGCGGCGGGATTGGAGACCTTCGCTTCCCCGAGAGGAGCTTCTTCGCCGGCTCCTGACAGAGACCGAGGCCCGGACTAGACTGGCCTTGGCCTCGAGCAAGGAGAAAACGCCAGTGCCGATCATGGTCCCGGGCACCACCCGCCGTGAATTCTTCGGTAAGACGCTCGCCGCCGCTGCGGCGGCCGCGCTGACGCCGACTCTCGCGATGTCCCAGGCAACTCACGGCGCCGCGCAGGCGGCATCTCCCGTGGCGCTCGAGCTCGCGCGATTCCTCTCGGCCACACGTTACGAGGCGTTACCGCGCATCGCCGTCGAGCACGCGAAGATTGTCGTCGCGAGCACGCTCGCGAGCGCGGCGCCGGGCTCGCGCATCGACTCGGCGAGAATCGTCCGCACCCTCGCGAAGGAGGAAGCCGGCCGCGCGGAAGCCACGATCTGGTACGACGGCGCTCGCGTGCCGATCGCCCAAGCGGCCCGAGTCAACGCGATGCAGAGCGACGCATCGGCCTGCGACGACAGCGACCTGCGCAACGTCGCGCACTCGGGCACCACGGTCGCGGCCGTGGGCCTCGCGATCGGCGAGCGTACGCGCGCGTCGGGACGCGAGCTCTTGACGGCAATGGTGACGGGTTACGAGGCCGCCGGCCGGATCAGCGAAGCGCTGATGAACCAGCAGGCGTTTCACGCCTCGATGGCCGTCGCGTTCGGCGGCACCGTGACCGCCGCGCGGCTGCTCGTGCTCACGCCCGAGCAGATGGCCCACGCGCTGTCGCTCACCGCTACGACCGTCGGCGGCCTCGCGATAGGCACGAACAGCTGGGCGCGGGAGTACCACGCGGGCAACGCCGCGCTCACGGCCGTCAATGCGGCGCTCGCGGCCGGCCGCGGCTTCACGGCCAATCCCGACATGCTCGAGCACGCGCGCGGATTTCTCGCGACGTTCGCCGGGCGTGACGCCGATTCGTCCGGTCTCGTGCGCGGGCTCGGCGAGGAGTGGGACATCGTCACCCATCTCGCAATCAAGCTCGTGCCGGGCGCGCACGCGTTTCATCCGGCGGTCGAAGCCGCGGTGAACGCCGCGCGCGAAGCGAACGCGCCGCCCGAGCGCATCGCGCGCATTCTCGTCTCCGGTCCGCGGCATCGTTCGCTGCCTCCCGAGGCGCCTCCGGCAGACCTCATCGAGGCCATCCACAGCCTGCCCTACTTTCTCGCGTCGGCCGTGGCCGATCGGGATTTTTCGTGGGTGCACGCGACGCCCGAGAGGATCGCGAGCCCGGCGATGGCCGAGCTGATCGGCCGCGTGGCCATCGATCCCTCGCCGCCGCCGGTCGACTACCAGTGGAGCTGGGGCGCGACCGTCACGCTCGTCACTACCTCGGGCGAGCGGTACACGAGCACGGTCGACGCGCCGCGCGCCTCGGGCCCGCGCGGCATCGAATGGCGCGACATCGACGAAAAGTACTTCGCGTTGATGCCGGACTCGGGGCTGCCGCCCGGCCGAGTGCGCGCGGTGCTCGAGCTCGTCCACCGGCTCGAGGAATCGCGCGACGTGACGGAGCTCGCCGCGCTGCTAGTGCCGGCGTGACGCGAGCGGCGTTGCCGCGCGCGCGAAGGCGTTTACGGCAGCGCGAACGCGACGAGCCGCTCGTCCGCCACGGCCGCCACGTACTGCTTGCCGTCGCGGCCGAGATACGTCATCGGGTTCGCGTTCACGTTACCGGCGAGCGTGGTTTCCCATAGCTGCCGGCCCGTGGCCGAGTCGAACGCGCGGAAGCGGCGGTCCGTGGTCGCGCCCACGAACACGAGGCCGCCTGCCGTAACGCTCGGCCCGGCGCTGCCGATGCTGCCCGTGAGCTGCTTCTCCGGCGGCAGCTGCTCCGAGATGCCGAGCGTCGTCTCCCACGCCACCTCGCCCGAGCTCGCGTCGATCGCGAGGAGCCGCGACCACGGCGGTCTGTAGCAAGGCAGCGTGCCGACCTGCTCCCCGGCCTCGTTCACGACGGGCGCGCTGAACGTGAAGTAAGGTCCCGGCCCGTCGACGCTGCCGCGGTCGTAAGGGATCGTCGAGCCTTGCGTGCCGTTGCCGTAGTTGCCGCCTGGGCGCTTGCGCTCGACCCAGCCGACCAGGGACGAGTCGTTCGCGTGCATGAACAGCAGCCCGCGCGTGGGATCGGCGGCCACGCCGCCCCAGTTCACTCCGCCGAGCGCACCCGGCAGCTGCAGCGTGCTCTGCGGCGGCGCGCCCTCTTCGTGATACACGAACGGCGTGTAGGGTCCCTCGTTCACGAATCCGCCGCTGCGCTCCCAGAGCTCATCGCACGCCGCGGCATGCTGCGGTGTCGTGTCCTCCGGCCGCACCCTGTCGCGTTCGCGGTCGAACGCGACGCGCGCCACGGGCTCTGCCGGCTTCACGGGGAACGGCTGCGTCGGCGAGTACCACTCGTCCGGCACGCTGCCGGCGGGCACGGGCCGCTCCTCCACGCCGAACACCGGCTCGCCCGTGGTGCGATCGAGGATGAACACGTACGCCGTCTTGCCCACTGATGCGAGCGCGGGGACCGTGCGGCCCTCGCGCTCGATGTCCACCAGCACGGGCGGATTCGGCAGATCGAAGTCCCAGAGATCGTGGTGCACCGTCTGGAAGTGCCACCGATAGCGTCCCGTGGCCGCGTCGACGGCGACGATCGAGTTGGCGAACAGATTGTCGCCGGGCCGATCGCCGCCCCAGTAGTTGCCCGCCGCGCTCGACACCGGCATGTAGAGCAGCCCGCGCGCGGCGTCGAGCGTCATGTAGTACGCCCAGACGTTGACGCCCGAGCGGTTTCGCCAGCCGTGGTCGAGCCACGTCTCGTGGCCCGTCTCGCCCGGCAGCGGCACGGTGTGGAACGTCCAGACGAGCTTGCCCGTGCGGACGTCGTACGCGCGCGTGTCGCCCGCGAAGCCTTGATTGAGCTCGCCCGTCCGGGCGCCCAGGATCGCTAGATTGCCGTAGACGAGCGGCACGCCTCGCCAAGGCACGACGACTCGAGCGACGCCGCCGCGGCCGAAGCCGCGGGCCGGCGCGCCGGTGGCCGCTTCGAGCGCGATCAGCGTGGGCCCGGCCATCACGAGGATGCGTGCGCCGAGATCGCCATCGCCCGGCCAATAGGCCACGCCGCGCGCCTCGGTGCCTTCCGTCGTCGGCAACGCCGTGCGCCAGATCTCTTCGCCCGTGGCACCGTCGAGCGCGAGCACCTCGTGGCCGCGCACGGGCAAATACATGACGCCGTCGACGACGATCGGCGTCGCCTGCGGATTGCCGGACGGGCCGGGCGCTTCGTCGCCGTCGTCGGCCGCGCGAGCCACGGGCACGGACCACGCCTGCACGAGCCGGCCGACGTTGTCCCGCGTGATCTGGTCGAGCGGCGAGAAGCGCGTGCCCGCGAGGTCACGGCTGTACATCGGCCAGTCGCCGGGTGCAGTGCCCGGTTGTGCCATCCCGGCAGCCGGTAGGACACAGGCCGCGAACAGCGAGAACGTCAGAACGAAGCATTGCGGCGCGCGCGGCGCGAGCGGCATGCGGTATTCCCCCCTCGTGAGTCGTCCGCGGCTCAGCGCGACAGCGACGTATACACCCGGTCGATGAAGTTCGCGGGCATGCCGTAGCGCTCGTCCCACTCGGCCGTCGGTCTCGCGGCCTGCACCTGCTCGAGCGTTGCGCCGCCCGCCATGAGCTCGGCCACGCGATCGCGGACCGATTGCAGCATCTCCGTGAAGTGCGCGAGATCGGCGTAGGTCGCGATCGGCCCGTGCCCGGGGATCACGACCGCGTCCTCGTTCAGCTCGGCGAGCACGCCGCGGCAAAACGCGATCAAGCCGTCGATATCGCCGCCGTTGTTCACGTCGACGAACGGGTAGCCTTGCGGCAAGAAGAGGTCGCCCATGTGCACGGCGTTGCGGTCGCGAAAGATCACGGCCGCATCGCCGGCCGTGTGGCCCGGCCCGAGGTGCAGCAGCTCGACGAGCTGGCCGTTGAAGTGCAGCTGCATCCGCGTATCGAACGTTGCGATCGGCCGCGCGGCGGGCGGGTAGACCGGCTGCGGGAATGCCGGCCGCGTCATCGGATCGATCACGTTGTCGATCGTCAGGCGCCGCAAGGACTCCGTCTGCGAGATGATCCAGACGCCCTCGGGACCGAGACGCAAGTTCCCCTCGGCATGGTCGTAGTGCCAGTGCGTGTTGATCGCGAAATCGATGTCGCCGCCGCCGAGCTCGCGGATCGCGGCCCGGATCTTCGGCACGAGCTCCGGGAACTGCGTGTCGACGATCAGGACGCCCTGCTCCCCGAACGACACGGCGATGTTGCCGCCGGCGCCGAACAGCACGTAGAGATCGTCGGCGACGCGCTCGGCGCGGATCTCGACCGCGGCGAGCCGCTCCGGCCCGGGATTCTGCGCGAGAGCGAGGCCCGGCAGCGACGCGGCCGCTGCTATGGCGAAAAGCGAGGTTTTGTTCATATCGAGGACTGCCGTCTATGCCAGATTCAACACTTGGTCCATTGCCCGACGCGCGCTCGCGTCCGGGTCCTGCACCACGCGAATCTCATTGTTGAAAAGCAGCGTGTCGCGCGTGGCTGCCGAGTACGCGGGCCACACAGGCAGCTGCGGAACGTTCGGGTCACCGGAGCGAGCGAACGCCACCCACGCCGCGCTGACCTTCTCGGCGAGCGCATACGCTTCCGGCATCTGCGAGATCAGCGGTCCCGCGATATGGATGTTGTTGAACACGAACGGGATCTCGACGGTGTGCGGCGAGCGCATGTGGCCGCCGCCTTCGGGCGTTTCCCAGTCGAAGCGATAGAAGTACGCGGGCGCCGCACGCTGCGCCGCTTTGCGCTTCGCGAGCTCGCGCGCGTAGGCGCCTCGCGGATGCTCCGTCGCGATCAGGATCCACAGATCCCACGGCGTGGCGCCCGGCTGCGCCTCGCGGAACGCTTCGATCACGGCGCGGCCGTCGCGGCCGAGCCGCGCGGCGACGCGCTCCTCGAGCCCGCGCTCGTCGAGCGCGAGCGATTCCGGCGTCGGCCGGTCGTACCACGTCTCCTCCGTTCGCACGTAACCGATCAGCAGAGGAATGTCGGCCGAGAGCGCCGGCGCTTCCGGGTCCCAGGGATGCGACGGCAGCACCGTGCCGTCGACCGTCGGCGTATTCTCCGTCATGCCGGGCTCGCGCAACGGGAACTTCTCGTTGAGCCGCACGCCCGCCTGCGCGAGCCGCTCCATCGGCACGTCCTGTAGTGCGCGAGCCTGCGACCGCGTCATGCCGAGCTCCGCGAGCAGCATCTCGGTGGCGCGGTTGCCGTCTTCCGGCGTAGTCAGCCGCAGCAGCGCACCGCTCTCGACGATCGCGCGGTGGAACAACCCCTTCGCGCTCGGCATCGCCATCAGCGTCGCGACTTTGCGGCCGCCGCCGGACTGCCCGAAGATCGTCACGAGATCGGGATCGCCTCCGAAACGCTCGATGTTGGCGCGCACCCATTCGAGCGCCGCGACGATGTCGAGCATGCCGACGGCGCCCGAGGCCGCGAAGTCCGCCCCCGCAGCCTCGGCCAGGTACGTGAAGCCGAAGACGTTCAGCCGATGGTTGATCGTCACGACCACGACGTCGTGCGTGCGCGCGAGGCTCGTGCCGTCCAGGATCGGCGCCGATCCCGCGCCCCGGCGGAAGCCGCCGCCGTGCAGCCATACCATCACGGGCCGCTTCTGCCGATCGTCGACCCCCGGCGTGAACACGTTCAGCATCAGGCAGTCTTCGCTCATGACGGGCGAACCTGCAGGCAGCGAGTCTTGCGGTGCGCTCGGCCCGAACGCGATCGCATCACGGATGCCGGCCCACGGCGGCATCTTCGCGGGCGGCATGAACCGGTTCCGGCCCCCCGTCGATGCGCCGTAGGGGATGCCCTTGAACGTCTTGATGTCGCGATCGACGAGCCCGCGGACTTTGCCGGAGGCGGTATCGACGATCACGGTCTCGTCTGCTGCCGATGCGACGCCGAGCCACGGAACCGCGTGCGCGGCGGCCAGCAGACAGGAGGCGTTCCGCACGAACGTCCTGCGATTGGTGACCCGAGCCATGGGCTATCCCCCCGTTCGTCGATCAGCGTTCGCCGGGCGTCTCGCCCGGCACCGGGCCGGCTCGAGAGGTCGCGTTCTAAGGCGTGCTCCAGAACGCTACCGAGTGCTCGCGCGCTTTGCAATCTGCGTGCCGTATCGCGGCGAGCGCCCCGCCTGCGGGTTCGCGTCTCCCCGCCGAGCAGCAGCTACGCGAGCGCGGCGCGCACTCTCTCCAGCCGCTGCCGGACCTCTTTCGCGACCTCGCGAACGTCGACGTTGTCGACGAGCTTCATGACCGCCTCCGGATCCATGAACGCAACGGTGACGGTGCCGTTCTCCTCCTCCCGCACCACGACGTTGCAGGGCAAGAGCAGCCCGATATCGGGCTCCGCCTCGATCGCTCGATGGGCGAGCGGTGGATTGCACGCGCCGAGAATCTTGTAGGGACGCCGTTCGACGTCGAGCTTTCGCTTTAAAGTCTCCTGGACGTCGATCTCCGTCAGAACACCGAAGCCTTCCGCCTTCAACGCCTCGGTTACGCGGGAAACCGCCGCTTCGAACGGCTCGTTGACGGTCGTCGAGAACCCGTACATGTCTTCGCTCCTCGTTGGCCGATGCTCGAAGGCCGACCCGATCGACGGCGCCGCCGAGGCCCGCTCTTCGAGCGATGAAATCGCATCGGCGCCCGAGCCCGCCGAAGCCGAACGCCGAGCCGCTCCAGCATGGACCGCGCCGAGGGGAATGTCGACCGGCCGAGGGTACGCCGGTACCTGGCTCGGTTATTGCTCGGGCGGGCGGTCGGCCTCAGGCTTTACTGCGGTCCGGCGTGATCGACCAAGCCGGAGCCGCAACCGTTGCAGCCGCCGCACAGCCCGGCTCAGCCGTTGAACGACGAGGCGCGGGCGGTGCTCGCCGATCCGGAGCCGGTCGCCGAGCGCGCGGACTGAACGCCGCTCGCAGCGGATGCTCGTCAGGTGTTGGTCTGGTGGGCCGGTACGTTCGGCGGCAACCCCGCGGCATCGCTCGCCTGTCTGCACTCGGCCTCGCTCGTGCCGACGCCGTAGCACGTCATCGAGATCGAGCCCATCGTATAGCCGCGAACGATCGCGTCGGCCTTCCCGCCGTCCTCTGCCGCGAGCGCCGCGATATACAGCAAAGGGATGAAGTGATCGGGCGTCGGCACCGCGAGCCCGTAATCCTCGTGTCGGGTCAGGTCGAGGATACGGCTCGGATCGTCCCCGAGCTGCTGCGCGACCGCGTCGTCGAATCGTCTCGCCCAATCGAACGCGGCATCGGGGTGGTCCCACTGCACGCGCCGGAGATTGTGCACGACGTTGCCGCTGCCGAGAATCAGCACACCGCGATCGCGTAAAGGCGCGAGCCTCGCGCCGAGCTCGAGGTGATACTCGAGCGGCTTCAGCGCGTTGATCGACAGCTGAACGACCGGCACGTCCGCGTTCGGATAAAGGTGAGCGAGAACGCTCCACGCTCCATGATCGAGCCCCCACTGATCGCGGTCGAGGCCAACCCAACGGGGCTTTGCCACCTCGACGACCTCCCTCGCGAGCTCCGGCGAGCCCGGTGCGGGATAGTCGAACTCGAAGAGCTCCTGCGGGAAGCCGTAGAAGTCATGGATCGTGCGCGGTCGCTCCATTGCCGTCACGGCGGTCGCCCCGAAGAACCAGTGCGCGGAGACGACGAGCACCGCGCGCGGCCGCCGTAGCCGTCGCCCGAGCGCCCGCCACGCCTCGGTGAAGCCGTTGCGTTCGAGCGTGTTCATCGGACTGCCGTGGCCGATGAAGATTGCCGGCATTCGTTCGCTCAACGAAGCCTCCCGTTGCGGGGCTGGCTCCACTCGTATACCACACGATGGGACGTCGAACTACTCCGGAAGGGTGGCTTATGTGCCACAGTGCCCAGTGCTGCAGGCACACACCGCTTCCCGTTCGCATTCGGGGTTCTCTTGATGCGAAACCTCATTCGAACACCGAATGTTACAGCCGGGTAAGCCTCAGTTGCGCGGGGTAACTGCTGGGCCGCGAAAAGCACTGCTGGTTGTCGAGCAACTCGCACCTCCGACACTCGAAGAGAAGCTAATCGGTTGCACACCGCTCCGCGGCCGTCATGGAACCGATACGCGGTCGACAACCAACGAACCTCCCCGCACAATGCACGCCCACCTTCGGGGGAAGGCCGCGTAACAGCGCGGTCACGGACGATGCCCTGTCGATAATGCATAGACCGATTCGGGGTGCTTTTGCCCTCCTTGCCGTCACGCCGCTTGCCGCGGCAGCACAATCGCTGCTGCCGCCGCGGGACGCCGGTCCCGCGGAGCATGTACCCATCGCCATCGAAGCCGCGCTCGAATGGCGATCCGTCCTCGAGCGCGCCGTGCGCAACTACCCGCGCTTCATCGAGCTCGAGGCGCGCCGACATGAATCCGACGCGTTGCACCGCCGCTCGCGCAGCCTGTTCGCCGGGCGCCCTTCGATCGCGCTCGGATACCGCTCCGACGATCCGCTCGACGACTACGGTCTCGCCGAGTACGAGACCGGGCTGACGCTGCCGCTTTGGCGGTTCGGTGAACGGCAGGCAGCCGGCCGAATCGCGACCAGCGCGAGCGATGAGACCGCGGCCGCTCATGCAGCGCTCGTATGGGAGATTGCGGGCGCGCTCCGTGCCGTGCTCTGGGATATCGAGGACGCCGTGAACGGCGTCGAGCTTGCCGCAGAAGCGCTGGCCGTCGCGGAAGAGATCGAACGTGTCGTCGCCCGCCGGCACTCGCTCGGCGACCTGCCGCTCGAAGACACGCTTCTTGCGGAAAGCACGGTACTCGAGCGGCAGGCGGACCTGATCGAGCGCCGCGCGGCGCTCGTCGACGCCGAGTTCGCTTACGAGACGCTCACCGGAATGCGCGTTCGGCCTGCGCGGTTCAGCGAAGCACCGGCCGAGCGGCGCGAGTTGACGGCTTCGCACCCGCTGCTGTCTCTCGCCGCAGCAGAGCTGGAGCGCGCGCGCGCCGAGCTCGAGCTCACGGCGCATGCGGCCAAAGGTAGTCCGACGCTGATGATCGGGCCGAGCCGCGAGCGCGACCCGCGCAGCTCTTTCTATACCGATAGCCTCGGCATCGAGATCAGCATACCCGTCGGCGGCAACGTGCACGTAGACGCCGACACGGCTGCGGCTCGGCGCAGAGTGGCCGTGGCCGAAGCCGAGCTGGCCGCGATCGAGCGTCGGCTACACGCGGATTTGCACGATGCCCTGCATTCCCTGGAGACGACCGAGGAAGCCCTGGCCCTTGCGGAGCGGCGGGCGGAAATCGCCGCCCGGCATCTCGAGATGGGAAGGACCGCCTTCGAGCAAGGTGAGATCGCGCTGATCGATCTGCTGCGCCGAGACGAAGCGGCGCGCACGGCCACAAGGGCCGTACGCGCTCTCCAAGTGCAGCGCGGCCGAGCGGTCGCGGCCGTGAACCAATCCGTTGGAGTCGTGCCATGAAGCTCTCTGCCCGATTCGTCCGGGCGGCCGTCGATTCGGGCCTCTTCGCGATGCTCGTCGGCCTGTACGCATATTCCGGGGGCGGCCATGCCCAGCCGTATGCTTTGATCACGTTGGGCGCGTCCGAGCTCGAGCGCCTCGGTGTCGAGTGGGTCCGCCCGGAGCTCGTCGACAGCCGCGTCGTCCTCGAGGCACCGGCGCTCGTCTCAGTGCCGCCGGCCCGCGAGACTGTCGTCAGCGCACCGGTCGGCGGCCTGGTGACGCGACTGCACGTAGCCGAGGGCAGCGAGATCGATGCCGGTGATGTTCTCGTCGATCTTCGCAGCCTCGATCTCCTCGACGCACAGCGCGAGTACGTGAATGCCGCATCCGCCGCCCGACTCGCGGACGCGCAGCTCGAGCGTGATCGGATGCTGCACGAGGAAGGCATCATCGCTCGCAGGCGCCTCGACGAGGCGGAGGCGGAAGCTCTTGCGGCCCGCGTTCACGCGGAGCAGGCGCGTGAACGGCTGCGCCTCGTCGGCGTGGACGATGCGGCGCTCGAACGGCTCGCCGCGACCGGCGCGATATCGCCTGAGCTGACGTTGCGCGCCCCGATCGCAGGCGTCGTCGTGGACCGCCGAGCCGCGGTCGGCGCGCAGGTCGACGCGCTCGAGCCCATCCTGCGCCTCGCCGATCTCAGTGAGCTGTGGCTCGAGGCCCGCGTGCCGCAGCAGCGCGCCGACGCCGTCACGACGGGTATGCGTCTCGTCGTGGACGTGCGCGGCGAAACGATTGGGGGCGAGATTTTTCAAGTCGGCCGCACCGTGGACGCCGCGACGCAGACTGTCCTCGCCCGGGCGCGCGTCGATAATCCGAGCGCCGACCTGCGCGCCGGTCAAGTCGTTCCAGCCCGCGTCCTCGCGGGAAGCGGCAGTGCCGGCACGCTCGCCGTGCCGCGCTCCGCGTTGGCTCGGATCGACGGCGAAACGTTCGTCTTCGCTCGTGCGCCGGAAGGCGCTCGCGCAGTGTCGGTGACGATCGTCGGCGAAACGGCCGGCCATGCGCAGATCCACGCCAGCGGCGTCGATGCCGACACCGAGATCGCCGGGCGGGGCGTCAGCGCAATCAAGGCGTTCTTGACCGGCGGCGAGGAGTAACCGCCGAGGCGGGCTCTCGCTGAAGCGCCGATGGACCGACTGATCGCCCTCGCCCTGAGCCAGCGCCTGCTGGTGTTGATGCTGACCGTGCTACTGGCCGGGGCCGGATATGCCGCATTCCGGCAGCTGCCGATCGACGCGTTTCCGGACGTGTCGCCCACTCAGGTCAAGGTCATCGTGAAGGCCCCTGGAATGACGCCGGAGGAGGTCGAGACGCGCATCACCGCGCCGATCGAGGTCGAGCTGCTAGGCCTGCCGCGCCAGGCGATGCTCCGCTCGATCACGAAGTACGCGCTCACCGACATCACCCTCGACTTCGAGGAAGGCGTGGACATCTACTGGGCGAGACAGCAGGTTGCCGAGCGCCTGAATGCCGTCTGGGACGATCTGCCCGAGGGCATAGAAGGCGGTATTGCGCCGATGACCACTCCGCTCGGCGAGATGTTCATGTTCACGGTCGACGGCAACGCGAGTCTCGCGGAGCGGCGCACGCTGCTCGAATGGGTGATTCGACCTGCATTGCGAACGGTGCCGGGAGTCGCAGACGTGAACGTGCTCGGCGGCTACGTGAGGGCGTTCGAGGTGGTCCCCGACCCGATCCGGATGGCGGCCCGCGGCATCGACGTGCTCACGCTCGAGGAAGCGATCGCGACGAACAACCGCAACGACGGCGCGGGACGTCTCGGGGAGGGCGAGGAGACGCTGCTCGTGCGTGCCGAAGGACGCATCGAATCCCTCGAGGACCTCGCCCGGATCGTCGTCGGCTCGCACGACGGCGTTCCGATTCGCGTCGGCGACGTCGCGGACGTGCGCTTGGGTGCGATCACGCGCTACGGCGCGGTCACTCAGGATGGCAGCTCGGAAGCGGTACAGGGTCTCGTCCTCGGCCTTCGCGGGGCGAACGCGCGCGCCGTCGTCGAGGCTGTCCGCGCGAAGCTCGACGAGATCGAGGCCGCGCTTCCGGACGGAATCACGGTAGACGTGTTCTACGACCGCGGCAATCTCGTCTCACGCGCCGTCGGCACGGTCGCCCGCGCACTCGTCGAAGCGGTCGTGCTAGTGCTGATCCTGCTGATGCTCTTTCTCGGCAACCTCCGAGCGGCGCTGACCGTTGCGCTCGTGCTCCCGCTCGCGGCGCTGGCGACGTTCCTGCTGATGCGCAGCTTCGGCATGTCGGCGAACCTGATGAGCCTCGGCGGCCTCGCGATCGCGATCGGCATGCTCGTCGATGCCGCTGTTGTGGTCGTCGAGAACATCGAGACGCAGCTCGCCCGCGGACCAGCTGCCGGCCGACTCCCGGTCTTGAACGTGATCTACCGCGCCGTGCGCGAGGTGTCCGTGCCCGTCGCCTCGGGCATCGGCATCATCGTGATCGTGTTCCTGCCGTTGCTGTCGCTGCAGGGACTCGAGGGCAAGCTGTTCGCACCGGTTGCGCTTACGATCAGCTTCGCGCTCGGCGCGTCCCTCCTGCTGTCTCTGACCGCCATCCCGGTGTTCAGCTCGTTCCTGCTGCGCCGCAAGCCGCACGTCGAGCCGTGGTTGCCGCGTAAGCTCGAGGCGCTCTATGTGCCCGCCCTCCGCTACAGCCTCGCCCACGGCAATCGCGTGATCGCCGGCGCGGCAGTCGCCCTCGCGGCGACCGTCGTCGCCTATCCGTTCATCGGCAAGACGTTCATGCCGACGATGGACGAAGGGGACATCATCGTACAGGTCGAGAAGCTGCCGTCGATCACGCTCGACGAGTCGGTCGCCATGGATCTCAGAATCGAGCGGGCGATCCTCGAGCAGGTGCCCGAGGTCCGGCGCATCGTCGCGCGGGTCGGCTCCGACGAGATCGGGCTCGACCCGATGGGACTCAACGAATCAGACATGTTCTTCGTGCTTGCGCCGCGCGACGAGTGGCGGATGCGCAGCAAGGAAGCACTGATGGAGGCGATTCGGGAAGTGCTCGACGGCTTCCCCGGTCTCGCGTACGGGTTCACGCAACCGATCGAGATGCGCACGTCCGAGATGCTGACGGGCGTGCGGGGCGACGTTGCCGTGAAGCTCTTCGGGCCGGATCTCGGCGAGCTCGATCGCCTCGCCGGTGAGATCGAGGCGGTGCTCCGCTCGACTGAAGGCAGCGAGGACGTTTTCGTCGCGCGCAACAGCGGGATGCAGTATCTGACGCTCCAGATCGATCGGGAGATGGCGGGTCGACTGCGCCTATCCGGCGACGAGCTGCAACGCCTGCTGCGTGCGCAGATCGAAGGGTTACCCGTCGGCATCGTGCAGGAAGGCGTCCAGCGCACGCCCCTCGTGATCCGCGCCGACGCCGCGCTCGGCTCGGCCGCGGGGCTCGGGAGCCTGCCGCTCCACGTCGAGGGCGGCGGGCTCGCCCACGTCGAGTCGGTCGCGAAGCTCTCCCGGATCGACGGAATCGTCTCCGTCGCTCGCGAGCGAGGTCAGCGCTTCGCCGTCGTGAGGACAAACGTCGCCGGACGCGACCTCGTCGGCTTCGTCGACGAAGCGCGGCGCCGGGTTGCCGAGAGCGTGGACTTCCCGCCCGGCTACACCGTAGAGTGGGGAGGCGAGTTCGAGAATCAGCAGCGCGCCGCCGCGCGCCTCGCGATCGTGGTGCCGGTCTCGATCGGGCTGATCTTCCTCCTGCTCTTCTCGACGTTCGGCTCGCCGCGGCTCGCCCTGCTCGTCCTGATGAATGTGCCCTTCGCGTTGATCGGCGGCGTCTTCGCCCTACTTCTGACAGGCGAGTATCTCTCCGTGCCGGCATCGGTCGGCTTCATCGCGCTGCTCGGCATCGCCGTCCTGAACGGAGTCGTGATGGTCAGCTATTTCAATCAGCTGCGGGAGCGCGGCCTCGGCATCGACGAGACCGTCGTCGAGGGCGCCAAGCGCCGCCTGCGGCCAGTGATGATGACGGCGAGCATTGCGGCCTTTGGGCTCGTGCCGCTGCTCTTCGCGACGGGTCCGGGATCGGAGATACAGCGGCCGCTCGCCATCGTCGTCGTCGGAGGGCTGATCTCGGCGACTGCCCTGACCTTGTTCCTGTTGCCGGTCCTGTATCGGCGTTTCGGCGTAGCGCGCACGCGACCATGACTCATTCCGACGAGGAGCTTCGCACCGTTTCCGCCGAGCCGGCCGTGCTCTGGGTGGTCTCCGTGCCGCGAACGCTCGAGGAGCGGATGATCGATTGGTTGCTCGCTCGCGACGACATTCTGACCTTCACGACAACGGCCGTCGACGTCCACGGGATCGATCCGGCCGCACTGGTCGGGCCGGAACGCGTGAGCGCACGCCGGCGCAAGACGGAGTTTCGCGTGCGTATTGCCGCGGCGCAGCTCGACGAGATGACTGCTGCGCTCGAAGGAGAGCTTGCAGGCGCCGACGTGAGCTGGGTCGCGTTGCCGATCGCGGCGGCGAGCCCGGCGCAGTGAGCCGAGACTGCGCTGCTCGCCGTTCGGACGAGCCTCATGCACGCGCGGGCGTCGCCGTTTCCTTCACCACTGCGACGAATCTCGCCGCGACCGGCGTCTCGAGGTCCCGCGGGCGCAGCAAGCCGAGCGTCACGCTCCCGGTCGCGCTTTGCAGCGGCCGGTACTGCACGCCGGGTCGCCGATAGCTCTGCACGGACGCGGGCACGAGCGCGAGGCCCATCCCGCCCGCGACGAGCCCGATCACCGTCTGCATCTGCCGCGCGTGCTGCGTGATTCTCGGCGTGAAGCCGTTGGCCCGGCACAGGCTGACGATCAGATCGTAGAGGCCCGGCGCGACGTCGCGCGGCGGGATGACGAACGGCTCGTTCGCGAGAGCCTTCAAGCGCACCGGCCCCGAGCGCGGAACGGCGGGATGACCGCGCGGCGCGGCCAGGAGCAGCCCCTCGCGGCTCACGGTCTCGAAGACGAGATCCGCTTCGTCCACCGGTCCGAGCGCGATGCCGAGGTCGAGGCGGCCCGCCCGGAGCTCGCGGATCTGCGCATCGGTCGTCAGCTCGTGAAGCTCGACGTCGACCCGCGGGAATCTTTCCCGGAAACGCTTCAGCGCGGCAGGCAGAGCTCCGTAGCCCGCGAGCGACACGAAACCGACCGACACCGTGCCGATCTCGCCTTGGCCCGCGTGCCGCGCCGCGATCCTCGCATGCTCGAGCCGGCTCAGGGCCGCGCGCGTCTCCTCGTAGAACACTTCACCCGCGGGCGTCAGGGTCACGCCGCGATTGCTCCGGTCGAGCAGCCGCAGACCGAGCTCGTCCTCGAGCGCCTTCACCTGGACGGACAACGGCGGCTGCGACACGTGCAGCCGCTCGGCCGCGCGCGAGAAGCTTCCCTCCTCCGCGACCGCTTGGAAGTACCGGAGCTGCCTCAGTTCCACTATATCCGTTCCCTATAGCGGAGGATCTCATTTCGTATTGGTCAGTATAGACGCGGACGGCGCAGAATTCGCGGCAAACGCTCACCGATCGAGGATTCCGCCATGCCCGCACTCCGCTCCCGCGCCAGCACCTCCGGCCGCAACATGGCCGGTGCCCGCGCCCTGTGGCGCGCCACAGGCATGAAGGACGGCGACTTCGGCAAGCCGATCGTCGCGGTTGCGAACTCCTTCACCCAGTTCGTGCCGGGC
>CAYWGQ010000043.1:9084-23725 GCA_964457725.1 uncultured Gammaproteobacteria bacterium | reverse complement strand
AACGGCATGATCGTCGACCCGAAGATGCCGTTCGGCGGCTTCAAGCAGTCGGGCATCGGGCGCGAGGGCGGCATCGAAGGCCTCGAGCTCTACTTCGAGCTGAAGACGGTGTATTTCGCCTGACGGGCCGGACGCGCGCCTCGCAGGAGGGGCCGTGCGTAGGAGCGGCTGTCGAGCCGCGACGTTTGGGCCGCTCCCGCGCACCGAGCCCGTATACTCGGTCCTGCACGACAAGACGATTTCACTTTGGGGGGAGTCCGACGTGATTGCGAACGCGAAAGACACGACGATCGACCTGCCGGGCCGCGCGAAGCGCGTCGCCGAGATCGCGAGCCGGCATGCGGAGTACGGCGACCGCGAAGGCCGCCTCGCGGATCCGGTCGTCGAGGCGCTGCACGAGGAAGGTCTGTTCGGAATGTGGGTGCCGCGCACCGTCAAGGGCGGCGCGGAGCTCGATCCGCTCTCCTCCCTGAGGGTCATCGAGAACGTGGCCTACGGCGATCCGTCCGCGGGCTGGGTGCTGATGGCGGCCGCGCTCGCGATCGGCACCGGTGCGGCGTATCTCGGCGAGGAGGCCGTCGCCGAGCTGTTCGGCGGTCCCCGGCTGCCGGTCATCGCCGGGCAAGGCACGCGACCCGGGAAAGCCGTGCCGCACAAAGACGGCTTCCTGCTGTCCGGCTCCTGGAGTTTCGCCTCCGGCATCAAGCACGGCACGCACATCCACACGCTCGCGGTGATCGAGACGACCGGCGAGCCGCGCATCTTCGTGCTGCCGGTCGAGAAGGCGAAGCTGATCGACAACTGGGACGTGATGGGCCTGCGCGCGACCGGCAGCATCGACTACACGATCGAAGACGCCTACGTGCCGGATGCGTACACGCACTTCGCGGTCACCGAGAAGCCGCTTCGCGGCGGCGCGCTCTACACGCTCGGCATCGTCGGCTTCGCGGCGATGTGCCACTCGGGCTGGGCATGCGGCATCGGCCGCAGGCTGCTCGACGAGCTGATGGCGACGGTCGCGTCGAAGCGCGGCCGGCCCGGATCGCTCGCGGAGAGCGAGAGCTTCCACGAGCAGTATGCGAAAGCCGAGGCCACCTATCGCGCAGCGCGCGCGCTCGTGTTCGAGAGCTGGGAAGATGCGAAGGAGACGCTCGATCGGGGCGAGCGGCTCTCCGTGCGCCAACACTCGCTGATCCGCCTCGCGATGGCGCACGTGACGTGGTCCGCGCACGAGGTCGCGCAGTTCGTCTACAAGAGCGCCGGCACGGTCGCGCTCAGAGCCGGCACGCTGCAACGGCTGTTCCGCGACATGCACGCGGGAACGCAGCACCTCGTCGCTTCTCCGCCGGTCTATCGCGCGCTCGGCCGGGAGCTCGGCGGACTCGCGCCGGGGAAGACCTGGCGGTTCGTCGAGCTCGTCGACGCAGAGAGCTGATCGCGCGGGAGCGGCGCTGGCCGCAGCCGGGCGAACGCGCTAGGCTGTGTAGGTTCGACCCGCCTGCGGCTAGCGATGTCCGATCCCTCCAACCCTGCGACGCAACGGTCGTGCGCGACACAGCCGCGCTTGCGCGAGGAGGAGTTGCGCGACTTCGTCGAGGGCGCGAGCCTCGGCATGCAATCGATCGCGGCCGACGGCATCATCCTGTGGGCGAACGCCGCGCAGCACGCGATGCTCGGCTACGAGCCGGGTGAGCTGATCGGGCTGAACCTCGCCGAGCTGCACGCCGACCGCGAGGCGGCACGCAAGCTGCTCGAGCGTCTACGCCGCGGCGAGGAGCAGCGCGATCTCCCGGTGCGGCTGCACGCGAAGGATGGGCAGCCGAAGGACGTGCTGCTGACGGCGAGCCCGGTGCGCCAGGACGGCCTGACGGTACGCAGCCGCTGCTTCATGTTCGATGCGACCGAGCGCCGGCGCGCGGCCGAGACCGACGCGCTGCTCGCCGCGATCGTCACCGACTCGGACGACGCGATCTTGAGCAAGTCGATCGACGGCACGATCCGCTCCTGGAACGCGGCCGCGGAACGGCTGTTCGGCCATACGGCGGAGGAAGCGATCGGCAACCCGATCACGCTGATCGTCCCGCCGGAGCTCTACGAGGAGGAGCGCAGCTTCCTCGAGCGGCTTCGACGCGGCGAGCGGATCGATCATTTCGAGACGACCCGGCTCGCGAAGAACGGCAAGCGAATCAGCGTGTCGTTGACGATCTCGCCGATCCACGACTCCGGCAGGATCGTCGGCGCGTCGGCCGTCGCACGGGACATCACCGAGCGCAAGGAGGCGGAACGCGCACTGCAAGACAGCGAGCGCCGCTATCGCGCGATCGTCGAGAGCCAGGCGGAGATGGTGTGCCGCTTCCGGCCCGACGGCACGATCCTGTTCGCGAACCTCGCGTATGCCCGCTCGGTCGGGCGGACGAATCCGGACGAGCTGGTCGGCGCGAACTTCTGGAATTTCATCGCTCGCGAGGAGTGGCCGACCGTTCGCGCGTTGCTCGAGTCCCTGACGCCCGAGAAGCCCGAGGTCCGAATCGAGAATCGTTTCCGAACCACGGACGGCGTCCGCTGGACGTATTGGACGAACCGCGCGTTGAGATTCGATTCGAACGGCAAGCTGGTCGAGGCGCAATCGACTGGCGTCGACATCACCGACCGGAAGCGCGCCGAGGAGGCGCTCCGCGACGCGGACCGGCGCAAGAACGAGTTCCTCGCGACGCTCGGTCACGAGCTGCGCAATCCGCTCGCCCCGATCCGCAACATGCTCGAGGTGCTCGAGCGCGCGGACGACGACCCGGTGCTGCGGCGCCGCGCGCACGACACGATGTCGCGCCAGCTCGACGTCATCGTGCGGCTCGTCGACGACCTCCTCGACGTCGCACGCATCACGCGCGGACGGCTGCAGCTCAGGATGCAGCGCGTCGATCTCGCGTCGGCCGTCCAGGAGGCCGTCGAGGACGTGCAATACCTGATCGACGAGGCGCACCACGAGCTCGTCGTCCGGCTGCCGGACGAGACGATTTACCTCGACGCGGACCCGGTGCGCCTCGCGCAAACCTTCACGAATCTGCTCAGCAACGCCGCGAAGTACACGCCGGACGGCGGCCGGATCGAGCTCGAGGCAGCCCGCCGCGACGGCGGCGTTCGCGTCGTCGTGCGCGACAACGGTCTCGGCATTCCGCCGACCGAGCTCGAGACGATCTTCGGGATGTTCGAGCAGGTCGACCATTCGATCGAACGGGGACACAAAGGTCTCGGCATCGGCTTGAGCCTCGTCAAATCGCTCGTCGACCTGCACGGCGGGCGGATCGAGGCCCGGAGCGAAGGCCTCGGGCTCGGCAGCGAGTTCGTCGTCTGGCTGCCCGCCCATCCGCCGGCGGCCGAGCAGACGGCCGTCACGGCCGATGCGGACGCGCCCGGGCGCGCGAGCGGCCGGCGGCGGGTCCTCGTCGTCGACGACAATCGCGACGCGGCCGAATCGTTGGCGATGCTGCTCGGCATGCTGGGCCACGAAACTTCCATCGCGTTCGACGGCGAGGAAGCGCTCGGCGCGGCCGAGCGGTTCCGGCCGGACCTCGTGCTGCTCGACATCGGTCTGCCGAAGCTCGACGGTCACGCGGTCGCACGGGAGCTGCGCAAGAAGCCGTGGGGAGCGCGAGCGGTGATCGTCGCGGTCACCGGCTGGGGGCAGGAATCCGATCGCGAGGCGTCGCGCGCCGCGGGCTGCGACTGGCACGTGACGAAGCCCCTCACGCTCGAGCGGATCGAGGACGCGCTCCGCGCGGTCAGCGCGGGCTGAAGCCCGCGTCCTCGATTCTCGCCGATTCGGCGTCGGGCGGCCGCGAAGCCTCCTTCCGATCGATTGCTCCGCGCGCGTCCGTGCAGTAGAGTCGCTTCGGCCGCAAGACTTTCTCGGGGGGAGAAGTCTCATGGGGTTCATTCCGAGCTCGGCACCGCATTGGCATCTGGTGCTGAACCACTTCCCGTCCGTCGGCATCGTCATCGTTCTGGGGCTCCTCGCCGTCGCGCTCTACGTCCGCAGCGACGACCTCGTCAAAGCGAGTCTGGTGCTGGTCGTCGTGCTCTCGCTTCTCGCGATCCCGACCTTCATCACCGGCGGCGCCGCGCGGGCCGCAATCGACGGCAACGAGGGCATCGAGACCGCGTTGATCCAGGCGCACCAGGACGCCGCGGCGTTCGCGCTGACGATGCTGCTCGCGACCGGGTGGGTCGCGTGGTTTGCGCTGTGGCAGTGGCGCCGCTTCGGCCGGCCGCACCCGTGGAACGTGCCGATCGTCCTCGTGCTCGGGCTCGTCACGCTCGCGACGATGGTGCGCACCGGCAGCCTCGGCGGCGACATCAACCACCCGGAGATCCACACCGGCGGCGAGCTCGAGGCGGCCGCGGCGAACGGCAGCTGGACGCAAGGCGCGGCCGATTGGGTCATGCAGAACGCGGGCGTGTGGCCGACCCTCGAGGCGCTGCATTTCATGGGCATGGCCGTGCTCTTCGGCGTCGTGCTGCTCGTCGCGCTGCGCATCTTCGGCGTCGTGCGGCACGTGCCCTTCAACGCGTTCCATCGGCTGCTGCCGCTCGGCGTGTTCGGCTTCATGGTCAACGTCGTGACCGGCATGCTGTTCTTCGTCGTCGACTACGAGCGCTACTCGACGATGACGAACAGCTTCTTCCCGAAGATGGCGCTGATCGCGATCGGCGGCATCGCGGTGCTGTATTTCACGATGTTCGATCGGCCCTGGGCCCTGAAGGCCGGCGATCGCGCACCGGTCGGCTCGAAGGTAGCCGCAGCCGCGGTCGTGCTGATGTGGTCCGGCGTGATGATCTACGGACGCCTGCTTCCGTATCTCGAAGGCGCGGGAGGCTGAAGCGATGGGAATGCTCCTCGCCACGACACTGATCGTGCTGGTCGTGCTCGCGCTCGCAGTGAGCTTGAGCTATCTGATCGACAAGAGCGCGGCGCGGCGCGATCGCTGACACCGCACCCGTTCCACACTCAAGCGGGGCAATCCAAATGGGCTTTCTCACCTGGCTCGAGTCCACGGCCTACTCCGAGTGGATCCTCGTATCGACGACCGGCTGGCCGCTGATGCTGACCGGCCACACCGTCGGTCTCGCGATCGTCGTCGGCGTGCTCTTCTCGCTGAATTTGCGCGTGCTCGGGCTCTACGACGCGATCAGTTTCACGTCGGTCCGCGACCTGATGGGCATCGCGTGGATCGGCATCGCGATGAACGTCGTCACCGGCCTGTCGCTCTTCATGACGCGCGCGAGCGAGTACGTCGTCAGCGCACCGTTCCTGATCAAGATCAGCTTCATCGCGCTCGGGATCGTCAACCTGGTCTACATGCAGAAGGTCCTGAGGCGCGACGCCGCGAGCTGGCAGGCCGCGGGCGCAGTGCCGTCGATCGGCGTCGCGCTCGCCGGCAGCTCGCTCCTCTTCTGGATCGTCGCGGTCGTAACCGGACGCCTGATCGCCTACATCTGAACGGGCGCCCGTCCTGCACCGGGGGGCGCGTCCCGGGCACCGATCTTGCAGCCCGTCGGGCAACGACAGGGACGATGGAGGTCGCGACATGCCTGGACGGGAGAAGCTACCGAGCACGTTGAGGCGCTCGAGCGGTAAGGCCCAGCGCACCTGGGCGAAGGCCCACGATGCCGCGGTCGAATCCTACGGCGAGGGTGAGCGCGCCCATCGGACCGCGTACTCCGCGTTGAAGCATTCGTTTCAGAAATCCGGCGACCGCTGGATCGAGAAGAGCGCGAAAGGCCCCTCCGATCCGCGCGCGAGGAGAGGCGCCGACGAAGCGCGCCGCGGCAAGGGGGAAACCTACGGCGGCGTCGACTACTACGGCTCCACCCGCAAGGAGCTCTACGAGCGCGCGAAGGCGCTCGAGATCGCGGGCCGCTCGTCGATGAGCAAGCAGGAGCTCGCGGCGGCGATCGCGAAGCGGCAGTAGCCGAGCGAAGACGCGGGACCGATCAGCGCGCGTGGCGCTCCGCGATCGCCGCGAGGCCGGCGTCGAGCTCCGCGCGGTCGAGCCAGCGCCCGCGCACCATCACGCCCGCGGGCTGCGCGAGCACGCCGACGTCGACGAGCGGATTCCCCTCGACGAGCACGAGATCCGCAGCGAGACCCGCCTGGATCGTGCCGAACGCGTCCTCGGCGTCGAAGAACACGGCCGGGTTCGCCGTGCCGGTTCGGAGCGCCTCGTACGGCGACAACCCGGCCGCGACGACCGCCGCGAGCTCGTGATGCAGCGAGAAGCCGGGCACGTTGAACACCTGCGGCGCATCGGAGCCCAACAGCAGGCCCGCACCCGCGTCGTGCAGCGCCTTCACGAGCGCGCGCCGCACCTCGACGAGCGCGCGCGCTTTCGCGGGCGAGTAGTCCGCGCCTTCGGTCAGCTGCCGTTTCGCTCGCAACCACTGCTCGCGCATCGCCGGCGGGACGTAGCGCATCTCCGGGCGGGCGGCG
Organism: uncultured Gammaproteobacteria bacterium; assembly: GCA_964457725.1. Lineage (GTDB taxonomy): Bacteria > Pseudomonadota > Gammaproteobacteria > Steroidobacterales > Rariloculaceae > FEN-1219. The sequence goes on along the minus strand of CAYWGQ010000043.1, from coordinate 17,238 downwards.
AGCTCCTCCGCCGTCGGCGACGGCGCCGCCCAGTGCTCGATCAAGGTCTGCGTCGGCACGACCCAGACGCCCGCCGCGGCCGTCGCCGCCGCGGCCGCGGGGATCTTGCTGCGATCGGCGAGGTCCGCGATGCCGAGCCCGAAAAATCCAGCGGCCGGCGTGCCGCTCTCGCTCTGCTCCGGCAGCAGGAACTGCACGTAGCCGTCGAGATGGTCGATCGTCGCTTGCCGCGCTTCGATCGCGCGCAGCACGCCGACCGCTTCCGGCACGTGCCCCGCGAGGTCGATGCCCGCGGCTTCCGCCGCGTCGACCGCCGCGTCGTACTCCGCCCGCGTCAAGCCGGGATGCACCTTCACGAAGTCGTAGCCGTCGCGAGCCTGCTCGCGCACGATCCGCGCGGCCTCCTCCGGGCTGCCGACGCTGCGGTCGTTCAGCGACGGGCCGGACGTGTAGAGCCGCGGCCCGAGCACCTCGTGGCGGCGCAACCGCTCGCGAAGCTGCAAGTGGCCGGGCTCGCCGAGCATCCCGCGCGCGGTCGTGACGCCGTTCGCGACGTAGAGGAACAGCACCTCCTCGACGTAGCGCGGATCGTCGACGCCGGGCACGTGCGCGTGCATCTCCGCGAGCCCCGGCACGAGGTAGTGCCCTGCGCCGTCGATCACGCGGGCGTCGGCGGGAATCGCGGTGTCCGCCGCCGGCCCGACCGCCTCGATCCGCTCGCCGCGGACGATCACGTTTTGCGCCTCGAGGACGCGCTCGGCGTCCATCGGCACGACGTTCACGTTGCGGAATGCGATCGGCTGCTGCGCATGCGAAGCCCACGCGGCCAAGCCGAGCAACGTCGCGAGAACGGCCTTGATCGTCGGCATAGGTCACCCTCCTCTTTCGCGGACGGGGCGCCGCGCCGATGCGCGGGGCGGCTTCGGCCCCTCGGGACGCTCAGTGCGTCATCGCGTAGATGACGTAGTTCACCCCGAAGCGGTAGGCCGTAGCGGTCATCGGCGCCGGGTAATGCGCGTCGTCCGCATGCTCCCACGCATCGCCCATGTCGATGTTGTGGTTGATCGCCACCATCAGCCGCCCGTCGTCGTCATAGATGCCGCGCCAGTGCGGCGGGCCTTCCATCTGCTGCCAGCCGAGGTGACGCTCGCCCGGGATCTGGGTGCGCTTGTCGAGGCTGAACAGGATGTTCATCAGCATGTCGTCCTGCGGGATGTCGACGATCGGCCGTCCCGGAAGCACCGTCTGCATCGCCGCCTGAAAGACCGCCCATTCGTACTCGCCGTGGAAGTCGTCGACGACGAGGAACCCGCCGCGCAGCAGGTACTCGCGAAGACGCTGCGCCTCCTCGAAGCTCGGCTGCCAGTAGCCGCGGCCGAGCTGCTGCGCGAACAGCCACGGGTAGTCGAAGATCGCATCGTCGAGCAGCGTCACGTGGCGGCTGTCCTTCGAGACCTCGACTCGGGTCATCCGCTCGATCGCCGGCAGGATGTGCGCCTCGGCGTGCGGGTAGTCGATCGCCCACCACGGATTGCACCAGCCGCGCGATCCGGCGCAGCCGCGCGTGCCGTATGCGAGCCGTGCCATGTGGAACTCCGCTTCCGGCGGCCCGGCGTGCATCGCGACGGGCGGCGCCCGGCCGAAGCCCTGGCCGCTCGCGAGCCCGGCGGCGAGCACGGCCGCGCAGGCGGCCGCCCAAATCAAAGCCTTGCGTGCGAGGGACGCGCCCACGGCTGTCGGTCTCCGGTTGCGGATGCGCCATTATCGGCCGGTAACGGCGAGTTTGGTCAAGCGATTTGCTCCGCGGCGTCGAGCAGCGCGAGCGTCCGCTCGAGCGAAGCCGTGCGGCGCTCGGCGCGGGCGCGCGCCGCGACGATCCTTCGCTCGATCGCCGCGCGGTCCTGGCCGGTCGAGCCGTCCGCGTCCTGCTCGAGCCGCGCGATCCGCTGCGCGGTGCTGCTCTGGACGCGCTCGCGCGCCGCGAGCACGCGCTTGCGGAGCTCGTCGATCTCGGCGCGCGGCGCGCTGCCGTTCGCCGGCGGCGTCTCGAGGTCCGCCTTCAACAGAGCCGCCCGTTGCGCGAGATCGCTCTCCTCCTCGTCCTCGGCGGAGCCGAGCACGACGACGCCGTCGAGGTCTTCCATCCGCCGCTCGAGCGCGCCTCGATCGCGCTCCTCGAGCTCGGCGACGAGGGCGGCTTTGCCGGGCGCGAGCTCGCGCCGCAGGCGCTCCGCGAAATCGGTCTGATCGCCGAGCTTGGAAAGATCCCGAAGCGTGCCGATCCAGGCACCGCTCGCCGCGCCGACGGCGAGGCCGACCGGGCCGCCGAGCAGCCCGAGCAGCCCGCCCGCGAGCCCGCCGAGTGCGGCGCTCGGCACGCTCTGCGACGCGACGGCCGAGCGTCCCTGCGGATCCTCGTGAATCACCGCGAGCTCGTAGAGATCGACGGCGCCCTCCATGTCGAGCTCGCGCAGCACGCGCGAGCCTTCCGCCGCCTTGGCCTCGTCCGGAAAGATCACGACCGCGAACTGATCCATGCCGCACCCTCGACCGCTGCGATTCCCGGTCGTAGGTGCAAGGGACATGCCACGCACGCGCCCCCGCGTCGATCAGCCGGCGGTCGGCGCCTCGTTGAACTTGCCCGACTGGTAGTCCCGGATCGCGTCGAGGATCTCCTCGCGCGTGTTCATCACGAACGGGCCGTACGACACGACGGGCTCGCCGATCGGCTGCGCGTGCCCGAGCAGCACCACGGCGTCCGTCTCGGCTTCGAGCGCGACCGTATCGCCCTGCTCGTCGAGCTCGACCAGGTGGTATTGCGGCGCGCGGCTGCCCGCGATCGTGACGGTGCCGCGCACGACGTACAGGAAGACGTTGCGGCCGGCGACGCCCGGGACCTCGAGCCGCGCCCCGCGCTCGAGCTCCGCCCACGACAAAAAGATGTCGAGCAACGGCTGAACGGCGCCGGTCTTGCCCTGCCACTCGCCGGCGACGAGATACAGCGCGCCCTTGTCGTCGGGCGTCGGGATCGCCGGGATCTCCTTCGCCTGCAAGCCGACGTAGCGCGGCTGCACCATCTTCAGCCTCGACGGCAGATTCACCCACAGCTGCAGGATCTCGAGCGAGCCGCCGTCGCGCTTGAACTCCTCGGGCGAGAGCTCCGCGTGCACGAGCCCCCTTCCCGCCGTCATCCACTGGATGCCGCCGGCCTCGATCACGCTCTCGTGGCCGGCGCTGTCGCGGTGCGCGAGCTGCCCGGTCAAGATGAAGGTCACCGTCTCGAAGCCGCGGTGCGGATGCGGTCCGAACGGCAGCCCGCGGTTTCCCGGCGGGTACACCTGCGGACCGTGATGGTTCAGGAACAGAAACGGATCGAGCTGATCGATGGTCGGGCTCGGAATCGGCCTGCGCGTCGTCAGATCCGCGATGTCGTCGCGAAGCGCCGGGTGCAGGCGCGCGATCTTCTTCGTCGGCATCGGCTGGACCCCCGCTGCGGCTCGAAGCGGCTCAGAATAATCGCGGGCGGCTGTGTACGGTACCGTTCGCTCCGAGCGCGGAGATCGCGGCTGGACAGCCGCTCCTACCCGGTTGCGCCCGCGCGGTAGGAGCGGCTGTCTTCGCGCGTCCGCTTACTGCCGGTGGTCCGCGACGATCTCGCGACGATCTCGCCGCCTTTTACGACGACCGCGACGTTCAGGATGTTGAAGATCAGCTCGAGCGGATCGCCGTCGACGAGCACGAGATCCGCGAGCTTGCCGGGCTCGAGCGTGCCGAGCTCGTCGCTCCGATCGATGAAGGCTGCCGTGTTCGGGCCCATGATCTTCAGGATGTCGCGGGCCGAGAACATCAGATGCAGCGGCTTCAGCTCGTGCGCGAGCCCCGCGCGCGGCAGGTAGGTCGTATCCGTGCCGAAACCGTAGACGACGCCGTTGTCCCACAGCGTGCGCGCGTTGACGGGCTTCTCGCCCGCGGCGTTCGATCCGGTGCCGAGAATGCCTTCGGGCCACGGGCTGCCGTCGCGGAACGTCGGCACGTTGTCGTCGTTGAAGACGTCGAACAGCGGCACCGCGAAGCCGGTGGTGGAGAGATTCTCGATGCCTGCCTCCGCGACCCGCCGCGCGTCCTCGTTCGTCAGGAAGCTGTCGTGCGGCGTGTGGACGAGCTTGTCGGCGCCCGCGTCGATCGCGGCGTGCATCGCGGGCACGGTGACCGCGTGCACCATCACCTGGAGCCCGTGCGCGTGGGCCTCGCGGACGATCGCCGCGAGCATGTCCTTGTCCTCCGGTGCGATCGCCGCCTTGATGATCTCGACGCCGGCCGCGGCGAGCTCGCGCACGCGCGCTTCCGCCTCGGCCTGCGTCGAGAGGCTGCGCGGATCGGCGCGCCCAGATGTGATGATCCGCGGTCCCTTCAGCTCGCCCGAGTCGATCCGGCGCTTGAGCTCGATGATGCCGGGCACCGGATCGCCGCCGGACATCAGCGTCGTGAATCCGGCGTCGAGAAATTCCTGCATCCGCTGCACGGCGTCCTCACGAAGCCAGCGCTCCGCGTCCCGGCCCATGATGTGCCGGTGGCCGTCGATGAACCCGGGCAGCACGGTCCGCCCTTCTGCGTCGAGCACGGCGACGCCGGGCGCGCGAATATCGCCCTCCGCGACGCGCTCGATCCGCCCGCCGCGGACCAGGATCGAGCCGCGCTCGATCTCCGCGCCGGTCCCGTCGAGGATCCGGGCGTTCGTGACCAGCAGATCCTGAGCGCCGGCCGCGCAGGCGAGGGTCGAGAGGAGCAGAGCGAGGGCGATACGTTGCATGTCGATTCGTCTCATATGGTCGGGAAGAGGCGGCGATAGTGTAGTCGAGCCGGTCACCGGGGACATGTCGGGGTAGGCCCTAGCGCGGCGCCGCCGACGAGCCCGGTCGGCGCGCGACGACGGCGCCGACGGCCCGCTTCAACCGACGATGGCCGTGATCCGGCCGATCTCGTCCGCGCCGAGCTCGAACTCGAAGATGGCGAGGTCCTCGCGCATGTGCACGGCGCTCGTCGTGCCGGTGAGCGGCACGACGCCGACCTGCGTCAGGTACCGAAAGAGCACCTGCTCCGGGGTGCGGCCGTGCCGTCGCGCGGGCGCCCGAATCTCTTCCGCCGCGAGGAGGTGCGGATTCGCGGTCAGCGTCCAGAAGCTCTGATAGACGATGCCTTCCGCGCGGCAAAACGCCCTGATCTCCCGATCGTAGCCGGTCGCGGCGTAGAACCGGTTCTGCACGACCGCGGGCTTGATGCGCACGCTCGCGTGCAGCCGCGCGAGATACGCGGGGTCGTAGCAGTTGCTGATGCCGATCCGGCGCGCGCCGCCCTCGTCGACGATGCGCTCGAGCGCCTGCCAGGCCTCGGCCGTCTGCGCGGGCTCGCGGAGCGGCGAGTGCAGCAGGAGGCAGTCGAGCCGGTCGGTGCGCAGGTTCGCGAGCGACACCTCGAACGAGCGGCGGACTTGCGCCGCGACCGGCGCGGCCGGGTCGTACGGGATCCGGCGCGAATCGTGACCGTCGACCGGCGTGAACTTCGTTTGCAGATAGAGCTCGTCGCGGGCGACGCCGGCCGCGGCCACTCCATCGCCGACGCCCGCCTCGTCGTAGTGCTTCGGCTGGCACGCGGTATCGATGCCGCGGAAACCCGCGCCGAGCGCGGCAGCGACGAGAGCCGCGGTGCGCTCTTTCTTCCACGCGGTGCCGTAGAGGATCGGCGGAATCTCCATCGCGTCGCTCAAACCGCCTGCGCGAGCTCCGCGAGCAGCTCGTAGGAACGAAGGCGCGCGCGGTGATCGTAGACGGCGGTGACCACGATCAGCTCGTCCGCGCCCGTACGCTCGAGGAAGCGTTCGAGCCCGGCGCGCACCGTCGACGGCGAACCGACGAACGAGCATTCGAGCATCCTCGCGACGTGCGCCTTCTCGATCGGCGTCCAGTACGCTTCGATGTCGTCGATCGGCGGCGGCAGCTTGCCGCGTGCGTTGCGGAGCAGATTCGTGAAGCTTTGCTGCGCGGACGTGAACAGCCGCCGCGCCTCCTCGTCGCTCGGCGCGACGACGACGTTGACGCCGACCATCGCGTACGGCCGCTCGAGCGCGGCGGACGGCCGAAACTTCCCGCGGTAGATCTCGAGCGCGGCATCGAGCGCATCCGGCGCGAAGTGCGACGCGAACGCGTACGGCAGCCCGAAGGCCGCGGCGAGCTCCGCGCCGAACAGGCTCGAGCCCAAGATCCAGAGCGGCACGTTCGTGCCGACGCCCGGCACGGCGAGCACCGCCTGGTTGGGCTGCGCGGGACCGAGCAGCGTCTGCAGCTCGAGCACGTCGTCGGGGAACGATTCCGCGGCGAGCGGATCGCGGCGCAGCGCGCGGACGGTGCGCTGATCCGTGCCGGGGGCTCGCCCGAGCCCGAGATCGATCCGCCCCGGATACAGGGTCTCGAGCGTGCCGAACTGCTCCGCGATCACGAGCGGCGAATGGTTCGGCAGCATGATGCCGCCGGCGCCGACGCGGATCGTGCGCGTGCCTGCGGCGACGTAGCCGATCACGACGGCCGTCGCGGCGCTCGCGATGCCGATCATGTTGTGGTGCTCGGCGAGCCAGAAGCGCCGATAGCCCCAGCGCTCCGCGTGCTGCGCGAGGTCGAGCGTGTTTCGCAGCGCGTCGGCCGGCGTGCCGTCCTGCGGCACGAACGCGAGATCGAGGATGGCGAGCGGCGGCATCCTCGGATTCTAGGAGGCGGGCCGGGGGATGACCACGCCGACACCCTGCCCGCGCCGCCGCGCGGCCGTTGACGCGGGTCGCCGCTCCGCCAATGATTGCGCCACTTCCACACGCCGCGCTCGGGGGGAAACCATGCAGAGGCGTCATCGCTTGCCGGACGGTCGTGCGACGCAGCGCCGCCGTCCGCGGATGCTCGTGGCCGCAGCGGCGGCCGCGCCGCTTGCGCTCGCCGCTTTCGCGCACGCCCAAGCGCCCGCGATCGGCGTGGCGCCGGTCGTGCTCGATCGCCCCGCGTACGAGCTCGACACCGCGGAGCAGCACGGCATCCGCGTCGACGTCGTCGTCCGCGGGCTCGCGCACCCGTTCGGCTTCGCGATGCTGCCGAACGGCGACGCCCTCATCGTCGAGCGCGGCGGCGCGGTGCGGCTCGTCCGACGCGCGACCGGCGACGCCGAGCTCGTCCCGACGCCCGTGCCCGGCGCCCCGCCCGCCGCGGATTTTCGCGGCGGCGGCCTGCACGACATCGCGCTGCATCCGCAGTTCGAGCAGACGCGCCTCGTCTACTTCACGTACAACCGGCCCGGCGCGGCGGACCCGGCCGCCGACCCCGCCGCTCGGCGGCCGACCGCGATCACGGTGCTTCGCGCACGGTTCGACGGGACGCGGCTCGACGGCGTGGAAGAGATCTTCGCGGGCGAGGAGCGGCCCGGCGGGAGCGGCTCACGCCTTGCGTTCGCGGGCCCGGACACGCTGTACGTGACGACCGGCGCACCGTTCGACGACGCCGCCCAGAGGCTCGACAACGTCTACGGCAAGGTCTTGCGGCTGACCGCGGACGGCAAGCCGCATCCCGGAAATCCGTTCGCCGGCCGGGCGGGCGCGAGGGCGGAGATCTTCACGCTCGGCCATCGCGATCAGCTCGGGCTCGCGGTCCATCCGCTGACCGGTGTCGTGCTGTCGGCCGAGCACGGGCCGAACGGCGGAGACGAGGTGAATCTCCTCGTGCCGGGCCGCAACTACGGTTGGCCCGAGTACAGCTTCGGCAGAACGTACGAGGGCGCGCGGCACTCGGAGCGGCCGCTCGGACCCGATACCGAGCAGCCGTTGATCCTGTGGGTGCCGTCGATCGCGCCGACCGGGATGACGTTCTACGTGAACGGCCGCATCGAGGCGTGGAACGGCAACCTGTTCGTCGGCAGCGCCCGGCGAGGTCAGATCCCGCGAACCGGCGGGCTCGAGCGGATCGTGCTGAACGAGGAGCTCGGCGAGCTGCGGCGGGAGTCGCTGCTGACGGAGCTTCGGCAGCGCATCCGCGACGTCCGCCAAGGCCCCGACGGCCTGCTCTACGTGATCACCGACGAGGACGACGGCGCGCTGCTGCGCATCGCCCCGTCCCCCTGATCTCC
>CAYWGQ010000043.1:0-8984 GCA_964457725.1 uncultured Gammaproteobacteria bacterium | reverse complement strand
GCCGCGACGCGGACACCGGCACGCGGCAGAAGATCGCGGCTCGACAGCCGCTCCTACCGAAGAGGGCGGCGCTAGCCGAGTAGCCCTTCCTCCCGCAGCGCGCGCTGCACCGCGGGGCGCGCCGCGACGCGCTGCTGGAATGCGCGGACGTTCGGCAGCTCGCCCGCGTCGACCTTCAGGTAGTCGAGCCAGCTCACCATCACGAACAGATACGCGTCGGCGGCCGTGAAACGCTCGCCCAGCAGATATTGCTTGCCGTCGAGCTGCCGCTCGATCAGCGCGAAGCGGCGCCGCAAGTTCGCGACGCACTGCTCGCGCTGCTCCTGCGGCAGCGCCGGATTGAACATCGGCCCGAAGCTCTTGTGGATCTCGGCGTTGATGAAGCCGAGCGCTTCCTGCAAGCGATACCGCTCGAGCGTGCCGGCGGGCGGCGCGAGACCCGACTCCGGCTTACGGTCCGCGAGGTACTGCACGATCGCCGGCCCTTCCGTCAGGATCTGGCCGTCGTCCAGCTCGAGCGCGGGCACGTAGCCCTTCGGGTTGATCTCGTTGAAGTCGCGCCCGCTCTCGGTCTTCTTCGTGCCGAGATCGACCTTCTCGAGCTCGATGTTCAGGTCCGCTTCGCAGGCGACGATGTGCGGCGACAACGAGCATGCGCCCGGTGCGTAGTAAAGCTTCATCGATGCATCCCCTTCGGTGAACGAAGCGGCCGACAGCGTAGCATCGGCGAGCGCGCGGGCGGAGCGCCTCCAGCCGCGGCTTGCGAGAAGATCGGAACGGCTACAGGCCGAGCTCGGTCAGGCCCGGATGATCGGCCGGCCGAGGACCGAGCGGCCAACGGAACAGCCGGTCGCGCTCGTCGATCGCGACGTCGTTGATGCTCGCCTCCCGGCGGCGCATCAGCCCAGCCTCGTCGAACTCCCACTGCTCGTTGCCGTGCGCGCGAAACCACTGCCCGGCCGGGTCATGGAACTCGTAGACGAAGCGGACCGCGATGCGGTTGCCGGTCGACGCCCACACCTCTTTGATCAAACGGTAGTCGAGCTCCCGCTGCCACTTGCGGGTCAGGAACGCCGTGATCGCCTCGCGGCCTGAGAAGAACTCGGACCGGTTCCGCCACCGGCTGTCCTCCGTGTACGCGAGCGCGACGCGTGCGGGATCGCGCGTGTTCCACGCGTCCTCGGCCATCCGCGCTTTCTGCGCTGCGGTCTCGGGAGTGAACGGCGGGAGCGGCGGTCGTGTCATCGTGCGTACCTCGAGCGCGGCCGAACGAGCCGCCATTCTAGTCCACCGTGCCGGCCGATCGGCGCCGCGCGGCGCGGTTGCCGCCCCGATCCGGCCGGAGTACCTTGCCTCAATACCTTGGGGCACGGGGTCGATGCCGGATCGAGCCGCGATTCAGGGTCTTGCGCTGCGATTGCCGCCGCGGCCGGTCCTCGCGTCGGTCGCGCTGCACGGCGTCCTCGCCGTCGCGATGCTGCAGATCCGCTACGACCCCGTCGGCGAGACGAGCGCGTTCAACGTCATCCAGGTCGAGTGGGTGCGCTCGGGCCAAGGGGAAGCCTTCGACGGCGTCGCCGAGGAGGGCAGCCGAACGCCGGAGCCTGCCGCCGAAACGGCGTTCGCGCCGCCGGAGGCGGTGCCGCCCCCCGCCGACGCCCCGGTGGAATCGCCGCCCGAGCCGGTCGCCGCGGCGGACTCGCCCGCGCCCGAGCCCCCGCCCGAGCCGGAACCGCTGACGGCCGCCGAGGAGCCCCCTGCCCGACCCGAGCCGCTCCCGCCTGCGCCGGCGCCCGCGCAAGCCGCCGCCTCCGCTGCCGAGCCCGCGCTCGAGCGGCCGGAGCCCTCGCCGAGCGAGACACCGCCCGGCACCGCCTTGTCCGACGCGAGCCCGGCCGAGGTCGTGGCCGCGGACGCACCGGTCGCGCCCGCCGCACCGCCGCCCGCGCCGGCCGCCGAAGCGCCGGCGTTGCCGGCCGACGCGGCCGCCTTCGCGACGCTCGCGCCGCGGGGGGCCGAGCGCGGGCCCGCGCGCACGACGCCCATTCCGGAGCGCCAGCGCGAGATGCTCGATCGGCGGCTCGAGCGGCTGCTGCGCGATCTGCCGCCGGTGCTCGCCGCCGAGGAGTCGTCGGTCAGTTGGGAGCACGGCGGGCAGACGTACACGGCGACGGTGACCGCCGTGCCCGCCGCGGACGACATGGGCATCGACGAGGTGCGCGTCGAGGTGCGCACCGCGCGCAGCGGCGAGCACCTCACGACGGAGATGCGCTGGCAGCGGCTCGCGTTCTCGCACTACGCCCAGTTCGTCGATCGTTGGGATCCCGAGGTGCAGATTCACGACGACGAGATCGACGGACGCTTCCACTCGAACTCCGAGATCTACGTCGCGAACTCGGCCGGCGTGCGGCCGACTTTCCACGGCAAGGTCACGACCGCTCGCGAGGTGAACACGTCGTACTCGACCGGCCGGATCGTCCGCTCCGACGTGTTCCGCGGCGGCCTCGAGACGCGCGTCGGCCGCATCGCGCTGCCCAGGCGCTTCCTGCCGTTCGAGACGGAGCCGCCGGCAGACGGCGCCGGCGTCTGGCGCTTCGCCGTCGATTCGGCGATCGTGTTCCACGCCGACGGCACCTACGCGGTCCGCACGCTGGACGGCCGCAGCGAGACGGAGCAGCGCCATGCGCTCGGCGACGAGCCTGCGTATCTGCTCGCCGGCGAGGACGTCGAGCTGCACGTGAGCGGCATCGTGAACGGCAAGGTCCTCGTGCACTCGCCGAAGCGGATCGTCATCGTCGGCAACCTCGAGTACGCGGCGGACTCGCGAACCGATCCCGCCGCGGACGACTACTTAGGCCTCGTCAGCGACGGCTCGATCGAGATCGCCGAGCCGGCCGTCACCGGTCCCGGGGATCTGACGATCCAAGCCGCGATGTTCGCGAAGCGCCGCTTCCAGGTGCGGAGCTACCGGTCGCGCGGTCCCGCGACGCTCGCCGTGTACGGCAGCGTGACCGCGGGCTCGGTGTCCGCGACGGAGCCGCGCTATCGGACGCGGCTCGAATTCGATCCGCGCCTCGAGGCCGCGCGGCCGCCGCGCTTCCCGATGACCGGCCGTTACGAGCTCGCCGACTGGAGCGGCGAATGGCAAGTCGAGCCGCGCGACGAGGCCGAGGAAAGCGTCGCGCGCGAGACCGAGCGCCGCTGACGCGGCCCCGGCGGCTCAGAGGCGATCGGCCGCAAACGTATCGCAGTTTCCCGGATCGCCGGATTCGAAGCCCGTGCGGAACCACCTCACGCGCTGCGCGGACGTGCCGTGGCTGAAGCTGTCCGGCACGACCGTGCCGCGCGACTGCCGTTGGAGGGTGTCGTCACCGATCGCGGACGCCGTGCGCAACGCTTCCTCGAGGTCGCCTTCCTCGAGCCAAGCGTGGCGGCGCTGCGCGTGGGCCGCCCACACTCCCGAGTAGCAGTCCGCCTGCAGCTCCTGGCGAACGAGCAGGCCCTGGTCGCCTTCGATCCGCACGCCCTGGCGGCGCGCGTCGTTCACGCGTTGCGTGACGCCCGTCAGCGTCTGCACGTGGTGGCCGACCTCGTGCGCGATCACGTACGCCTCGGCGAAGTCGCCCCCGCCGCCGAGGCGCCGTTCCATCTCCTGGAAAAATCCGAGATCGATGTAGACCCTGTGATCGCTCGGGCAGTAGAACGGGCCGACCGCCGCGGTCGCGCCGCCGCAGGCGGACTGCACGGCGCCCGTGAAGAGCACGAGCGTCGGCGCATCATAGCGCCCGCCGCTCGCCGCGAAGATGGCCGTCCACACGTCCTCCGTCTCGCCGAGGATCGATGCGACGAACTGGGACGCCTCGTCGTCCGCGGGCGGCGCGGAGCCCGGTCCGGACGCGTACGGCGCGCCTTGATCGATCTCCGTCAGGAGGCCGAGGAGCTCGAGCGGATTGCGGCCGAGCAGCACGCTGATCAGCGTGATCGCGATGATGCCGCCCAAGCCGAGCTTCAGGCCGCCCGCCCGCATCCCCCGACGATCCTCGACGTTGCTGCTCCGGCGAGCGCTGCGCCATCTCATGCCCTGTCTCCGCGGCGGTTCCTGCCCTCATCCTACTCCGGCCGGGCCGGGCCGCCAGGCGGGCGAGGCGCCGCGATCGCTTCGCGCGCTCGGGCCCGGCGGAGCGACCCGCGCCGCCGGACGGTAGAATCCCTTGATGCAGGACGCTGACGGATAGCGCCGCGTGGCAGAGGAAGCAGCACGCATTGCCGTACGCCCATCGCTCACGCGGCGCCAGACGGCCGTCGACGTTGCGGTCGCGATCCTGCTGATCCCGGCGAGCTCGTCCGCCTCGCTGCTCCTTGCGGGCTGGCTCGCGCCGGGCCCGCCGAATGTCGTGCTCGTCGTTTTCGTCCAAGGGCTGCTCGCGCTCGCCGGGCTCGCGATGCTGCTCGCTTGGCGGCGGCAGAGCTGGCACGAGATCGGGCTCAAAGCGCTCGAGCCGCGCGATCTCCCGCGGTCCCTCGTCGTGCTGTTGACCGTGTTCGGCGCGAACATGCTGCTGACGCTCGCGATCTTCGCGGTCGCGCCGCAGGTGCTACGCGATCATCTGGCGGGCCTGCAGAGCATCGCGCTCGGGCTGACCGCCGATGCGCCGCTCGCAGGGGCGCTCGGCCTGTTGCTCCTCGTCGGCTTCTACGAGGAAGCGGTCGCGCGCGGGCTGCTGCTCACGCGCTCGCGCGCGCTGCTCGGCGGGTTCTGGCTGCCGGTGCTCTTCTCGTCCGCGCTCTTCGGGCTCGGCCACTTCTACCAAGGGCTCTACGGCACGGTGCAGACCGCGCTGCTCGGCGTCGTGCTCGCCGCCTACACGATCCGCTGGGGCACGCTGTGGCCCGCGATCATCGCGCACGCCGCGATCAACATGCTGTCGGTGATCCAGCTCGACCGGCTGCCCGAGCTGCCCGAGCTCGGATGACTGCGATGCCCCGGCAGCCCGAGCTCTTCGCGGCCGCGAGGCTGCCGGAAGGCTTGCGCTACGAGCCGGAGTTCCTCGGGGAGGATGACGAAGCCGCGCTCGTCGAGATCGTTCGGACGCTGCCGCTCGAAGCGATGCAGTACAAAGCGTGGCGCGCGAAGCGGCGCATCGTGAGCTACGGCGGCCGCTACGACTTCACGACCGGGGAGCTCGAGCCCGCGGGGCCGATCCCGGAATTCCTCGAGCCGCTGCGCGCGCGCATCGCGGCGTGGGCCGGCATTCCGGCCGAGCGCTTTCGGCATGCGCTGATCGCGGAGTACGCCGCCGGGACGCAGCTCGGCTGGCATCGCGACGTGCCGCAGTTCGAGGCGGTCGTCGGCGTGTCGCTCGCGGGACCTGCCCGGCTCCGGTTGCGGCCGTATCCGCCGCGGGGCAACCGCCGCGCGCTGCTCGCGCTCGACCTCGAGCCGCGCTCGGCCTACGCGCTGATCGGCCCCGCGCGGTGGGGCTGGCAGCACGCGATCTCGCCGACGAAGACGCTGCGCTACTCGATCACGATGCGGACGTTGCGCGACGCTTCGCGCTGAGCTGCTTGCGCAGCCACGCCGCGAAGCCCGCGCCGTCGCCGCTGAAGCGGTTGTGCGGCACCGCGTGCCACTCCCCGTCGATCGTGAGCAGCATCGTCGGGAAGCCTTGCGCGCCGACGCGATCCATCAGGCGCCGCGTCTCCGCGATGTGCGCGTCTGCGTCGACGCGGTCGAGCGCCGCCGCGAACGCGTCCCGATCGAGGCCGCACTCGGCCGCGATCGCGATCAGGACGTCGGGGCGGATCACGTGCAGGCCGCGCTCGTAATGCGCGTGCTGAATGCCGGACAGCATCGGCAGCGCCTTCGCGGGATCGATCGCGCCGGCGGCGAGCACGGCCGCGATCGTCGGGCGGGAGTGAAGCGTCAGCTCGGGGTCGTCCAGTAAGCCCTCGAGATACGGGGCGCCGTACGGCTGACCGCTGATCGCGCCGACGCGCGCGTCCGCGTGCCGGATGTACCGGCGCATCTCGGCCGGCAGCCGCGTCGGCTGCGGCCACAGGCCGCCGCCGTGGAGCTCGAGGTCGAGGCCCTCGACGCCGGCCGCGGCATGCACGAGGGGCTCCGCGCCGTAGCACCAGCCGCAGAGCGGGTCGTAGATGTAGTGCAGCTGCGCGGTCATACGGGCTCCATCTCGCGGGGCAACGGCCGCCTATTCTGACGCGGCGCGCCGCCGGTTGCTCGTCCGGGGAGCCGTACCTTCCCGTTCGCATCCGGCTCGCTCCGGCCGCCCGGCGTCCGTCGGCGTGCGCTCGCCGGGCGCCCGGCAGACCTCTTGTCGCTGTGCTAGCCTCGAAAGAGTCCCGTTGCCGATCGTTACCCGAGCGGGTACTCGGAGGGGTCGATGGTCTCGATGTCGTTGCGCGCGACGATGACCGGGGCGGCCGCTTTGCTGCTCGCTGTCGCTGCGAGCGCGGGCGCCGAGCCTCCGATCGGGTCGCAGGCAGCGGCAGCCGACGAGCAGCGGCGGCTCGTCGCACGGATCGAGGCCGAGCAATCACGCAACGGCCCCCGCTCCGCGAGCCTGATCGAGCCGCTGACGGCCCTCGGCCTGCTGTACCAGGAAAGCGGCGATCACGGCCCTGCCGTCACGACGATCGAGCGCACGTTGCAGGTGCTGCGCGCGAACTTCGGCTTGCGCGTGCTCGAGCAGGCACCGTTGCTCCGTCAATGGATCGACAACCACGAGGCGCTCGGCGACTACGTCGCCGCGTGGGAAGGCGAGCAGGCGCTGCTCGGGCTCGCGCGCTTGCACTCCGACGACCCACGCTCCGCCGCGGTCCTGCGCGAGATCGCCGACCGTCGGCTGCAGATCCTCGAACGTTACGTCGTCGGCGAGCAGCCGCCGCAGGTCGTCGGCTGCTTCTACGACGAGAAGCAGGCGCCCGGCAGCTGCACGTCGCGAACGAGATCCGAGGTGATCCGCTGGATGCTGTCGGACATCATGCGCAACTACGCGGATGCGATCGCGGTGCTGCTACGGAACGGACGATACTCGAGCGAGGAGCTGCACGATCTGGAGCTCGCGCTCGTCCGCAGCATCGATCTCGTCCGGCACCGCGAGCTGCTGGGGGACCGGCGCGGTCTGGGGGGGACGATGAATCTGCCGCTGATCACCGACGACAGGCTCGAGCCGTGGAGGGCCCGAGTCGGCGCGGTCGTCGAGCTCGCGGGCTGGGGCGCGCCGGCGACGCGCGCCCGCGAGCCGGACGAGCACCTCGCGCGTACGATCAAAGCGGCCCGCTACAGCTACGTCCGCGGGGACTATCACGCGCTCGGGCGGCTCGGGCTGCGCAGGCTCGTCACCTACGCCGGGCTCGCGAACGACGAGGCGGCGCGAGTGGACGCGCTCGTGCAGCTCGCGGACTGGGACCTGCTCTACTCGCACAGCCTCGATCGGAGCGACTCCGCGCTCGCGATCTACCGCCGCGCATACGAGGAGCTGCAGGAAGCCGGCGCACCGCCAAGCGAGATCGAGCGGATCTTCGCGCCGCAGACGCCGGTCGTGCTGCCCGCGTTCCGCCCGAATCCGCTCGCGACCGAAGCGGGCGAACGCGCGACCGGATACATCGACGTCGCGTTCGAGATCACGAAGCACGGCAAGAGCCGGCGCGTGGACGTGCTCGAGAAGACCGCGTCGGTCACCCACGCCGAGCGGAACCGCCTCGTCCGCCTGATCAAGAGCAGCCGGTTTCGGCCTCGAATGACGGACGGCCGCTTCGCGGACTCGACGCCCGTCGTCGTGCGCTACTACGTGCACGACTGACGCTTCGACTCATCTGTCCGCGGAGAAACGGCGCCCCAGGCCGTCGACTCCCAAAATTTGGGATCGCCGGAGATCGCGGGAACCCGAGCACCGCGGCCGAAGTCCACCGAGAAGATCGCCGGCCAGCCGTCACGGTCGGACAAGGAGGTCTGATGCGCTGGAACGTTCGCATTGTCACGTCCTTCGCGTTGTGCGCCGCTGCGCTCGCCGCCGCGCCGTCGAGCGCGCAGACGCCGTTCGATCTGTTCTTCGGCTCGTTCGGCTCGAGAGCGGGCGGCGTCGGCGGCCCGTCGGCCGCAAACCCGACGCCGCGGCCGTTCGGGCCGGTCACGCCGGGGATCGGCGTCGACTCGAGCTCCGCGCCGGTGCGCTCGGTGCCGGGCAGCGGCACGAGCGCATTATCCGGCGGGCTCGGCACGTCGAGCAGCTCGAGCGTCGGCCTGCTCGGCAGCGGCAGCCTCGGCGCCGGGAGCGGCATGAGCGTCGGCCTGTTCGGCAGCGGCAGCCTCGGCGCGGGAAGCAGCCTCGGCGGAAGCGTGCTCGGAACCGGGACGAGCCCGGGCTCGAGCGTCGGCGCTATCGGCGCGGGCTCGACCGGCACGACGCCGGGCTCGAGCGTCGGCACGAGCACCGGCACCTCGATCGGCTCCGCAAGCGGCCTCGGCACGAGCAGCGGCGGCGGCCTCGGCACGTCGGGCTCGAGCATGGGCAGCAGTCTCGGCAGCGGAGCCGGGACCGTCGGCGGCAACACGCTCTTCTGCCGCGCGACCGATCTCGGCTGCTAGCGGCGCCCCGCGCGAAGCCGCGCCGCAAGCACCAAAAAAGAAAGGGCGCGCCGGCCGTTCCCGGCCGACGCGCCCTCCGGTGCTGCGGACGGTGCGACTTACATCAAGTCGTCCATGTCCTCGTGGGAGTGGCCGGCGCCCGCGGCCGCCTTCTTCTTCTCCTCGGGCTTGTCGCAGATCGCGGCCTCGGTCGTGAGCAGCAGGCCCGCGACGGAGACGGCGTTCTGCAGCGCCATCCGCGTCACCTTGGCCGGGTCGATGATGCCCATCTCGACCATGTCGCCGAAGGTCTCGGTCGCCGCGTTGTAGCCGAACGAGCCCTTGCCTTCCTTGACCTTCGCGAGCACGACGGACGGCTCTCCGCCGCCGTTACGCA
>CAYWGQ010000042.1:24150-24298 GCA_964457725.1 uncultured Gammaproteobacteria bacterium | reverse complement strand
GGTAGGAGCGGCTGTCCAGCCGCGACCCTCCTCTTTCCAAAGGTAGGAGCGGCTGTCAGCCGCGATCTTCTTGTCCGAAGATAGCGGCGGACACCCCCTCCAACATGTGGGGCGCCGCCGGCGGCGTGGGCCCGGCCGGCGCCGTCGC
>CAYWGQ010000042.1:0-24140 GCA_964457725.1 uncultured Gammaproteobacteria bacterium | reverse complement strand
TTGGTTGGCGCGGCGGTCCCCCCGCGACCCTCCTCTTTCCAACGGTAGGTGGGGCTGCCCAGCGGCTAGCTTGTTGTCCGAAGATCGGGGCGCACAGCCGCTCCTACATGTCTGGCGCCGCCGGCGGCGTGTCCGCGGCCGGCGACGTCGCGAGCGCGTAGGCACCCCAGACGACGGTGGTCGCGCCGACCATCTCGAGCGTCTCCTCGAGCAGCTCGAGGATCGCCTCCTCGGTCCCGTACCGCGGCACGAAGTTCAGCAGCATCTCGAACCCGAGCGCGCCGACCGCGGCAATCGCGAGCCCCGCCGCGATCGTCCAGAGCGCGCCCGGCGCCGCGCGGAAGCATTCCCGCAGCGAGTACAGCAGCACGCCGAGCAGCGCGACGAACGGCAGGCCGATCACGAGCACCCAGATGCCGTTCGCGGAGAACAGCGACGCCTGCCGATCGCCGGCCGCGAGCAGCGTGTCGCTCTTCACGCCGAGCCACTCGTGCACGCCGATGACCTCGTCGAGCGACATCGCGAGAAACGCGAGCGGCAGAACCGCGAACGCGAAGCGCCGCCTCGCGGGCAGACGCTCGGCGAACAACGCGAGCAACGCGGCCGCGAGGAACCATTGCATCGACGTGTACCAGGTCGGCACATTCTGCTCGCCGTCGAGGTCGAGCCACAGCGTGAGCTGCCGGCTCGGCTCGCCGAGCAGATGGTTCGCGACGAACAGAAAAACGAGCGCGAGGTTGCCGAGATAGAG
The DNA here is from genome assembly GCA_964457725.1 of uncultured Gammaproteobacteria bacterium. Classification (GTDB taxonomy): domain Bacteria; phylum Pseudomonadota; class Gammaproteobacteria; order Steroidobacterales; family Rariloculaceae; genus FEN-1219. Next base: position 23,389 of record CAYWGQ010000042.1, on the reverse strand, counting down.
CCCGAGCACGAGCGGCGGCACTCGCCACCCTTGCGACCCCGCCGAAACGCTTCGATCGAGCAATGCCGGCGTCCGATGCCGGCCGTGCGGCACGCTTCCCTGCACTCGCAATCCGTCTGCAAACAACGCGGCGTTGTAATGCAAATTTCGCGCCGGTTCGCGATACCGCGCGCGCAGTCGCGGTTCGACACATTTATCTATACGACGCGCCTCGTCCGGCCGACGATCGGCGACCGGCGCGCGCCGTCGTCGGCGAAATGGGAGTCTCGGTCGGCCGGCCTAAAGGGCCGGTAGGCGAACGGTGAACTCGGTGCCGCAGCCCGGGCCGTCACTGTGGACGTCGATGCGGCCGCCGTGCGCCTCGACGATTCCGCGGACGAGCGACAGCCCGATCCCGAGCCCGCCGGCGTTGCGCTCGGCGTCCGCTTGGAACAGCAGCTCGAAAATCCGCGACTGGAGCTCCGGCGCGATCCCGCGGCCTTCGTCGCGCACCGTGACGACGACGCAGTCGTCGGCCTGCTCCGCGGCGATCCAGATGCGGCGGCCGAGCGGGCTGTACCGGCACGCATTGTCGAGCAGATTCTCGAAGACCTGCGTGAGCCGCGTCGCGTCGCCTCGCAGCGCGAGCGCGCTCGCCGGCATAGCGAGCTCGAGCCGCTGACCTTTCCCCTCGATCGCGGGCCTGCACGCTTCGACAGCCTGCTCGATGATCGCCCGAAGATCGATCTCGCTCGGCTCGAGGTTCATCCGCTGCGTCGCGATGCGCGAAGCCTCGAGCACCTGCTCGACGAGACTCGTGATGTGGAGCGCCTGGCGCATGATGATTCCGCTCGCGGTCTCGATCTGGGAACGATCCGCGCCGGCGCTCTGCAGCACCTCGGCCGATGCGACGACGGCGGACAGCGGCCGCCGCAGCTCGTGCGCGAGCGCGGCGATGAAGCGCTGCTTGCGCTCGTTCGCCTCCTCGAGAATGCTGCGCTTGCGCTGCTCGGCCGCCTTGCGCTCGGTGATGTCGGTCGAGATGCCGCAGACGGCATAGGGCTCGCCCGAGTCCTCGAGGAGCGGCACCTTCACGGACAGGTACAGGCGAGTCTCCCCGCCGACGACGACCTCCTCCTCGAACTCCATCGCGCGGCGCTCGGCGAGCACCTTCAGGTTGTTCGCGATGAAGCGGTCGGCGAGATTCCGCGGGAAGAACTCGTAGAGCGATCGACCGATCGCATTCGCGCTCGCGACGCCGAACAGCGTCTCCCAGCGTCGATTGATCCTGAGCAGGCGCGCCTCGCGGTCCACCATGTAGATGACCGCCGTCGTGTTGTCGAGCAGCGCCTCGAGCTGGGCGTTGATCGTCAGAAGCCGCCGCTCGCGCTCGCGCAGCCTGTCCGCCATCTCGCGGTGGACGTCTTGGGCGCGCACCAGCGCGAGCTCGCGCTCGATCACGAACGCCGCGTGCCCGACGAGCGCGAGGCGGTCCGGCGATGCGTCGGCCACCGACGTGCTGATGTCGATCGCACCGACGACCTCGCCCCCGCGGTGGATCGGCGCGGCCGTGCAGGTGCAGTTGCCGAGCCCGCTCGCGTAGTGCTCCTCGCCGACGACGGCGACCGGTCTGTCGGCGACGATCGCGGTGCCCGCGCCGTTCGTCCCCATCGCCGCTTCCGACCAGTCGTAACCCGGCGCGAGGCAGAACGCCTCCCGCAGCTCGGGGTTGCCGAGCGCGTGAAGCACGATGCCGTTGCGGTCCGTGATGTAGACGACGTGCGGGACGCCGGCCATGTACGAGGAGACCCATTCGACGTGCGGTCTCGCGACCTCGATCAGCTCGCGGTTCTCCGCGAGGAGTCTCGCGAGCGTGGCCTCGTCGACGCAGCGAAACGGCGGGATGCCCTCGCGCGGCACGCCGGCCTCGCTCGAGCGGCTCCACGAGGCGAGGATCGCGTCGCCGAGCGGCGGAGCCGCGCCGAGCTTGCTCAGGTGCGAGCGCCAGCGCTCCAGCGATGGGCCGGGGTGGTCGAGAGAGTGGGCCTCAAGGTCGCCCGTACCGACGTCGGACGCGCTCACTTCGTTCTCTCGCGAAGCTCGAACCCGGAAGTTACGCCTCGCCGTGCGCGGCGTCCATCGAAATCTCCGGGCGAGGCGTCGGGACAGGCGCTAGCCGGCGCCCCCGGAGCGCGGCGTGCACCGGAGGCGGCGAGGTCGCCGCCTCCGGCACGCGTGATCAGGCGAGCGCGGTCTCGAACAGCGCGAGCAGTCGGCTCCAGGCGCGCTCCGCCTGCTCCTCGTCGTAGACCGCCGAGTCGGGCGGGCACCAGCCGTGCGCGGCCGGATACACCTCGATCTCGGCCGGCAGCGACGCGCGGGCGAACGTCTCGCGCAGGACGTTCTTCGCCTCGGGCTCGCGCTCGTCGTCGTTCTCGGCGATCGCGAACAGGAAGCTCGCCTTCATCTGCGGCACGAGCAGGTGCGGGCTGTCCTCGCCCTGAGTGACGAGGCCGCCGCCATGGAACGACGCCGCAGCGCCGATGCGATCCGGGACCGCGGCCGCGGTCCGCATCACGATCGGCCCGCCCATGCAGTAGCCGGTCGTGCCGATCTTGCGGTTGCGGTCGACCGAGGGCTGCTGATCGAGCCATGCGACGAACGCGCGCGCGTCGGTCACGTGCGTGGTCGCGTTCAGCGCCTGCGCGAGCGGGAAGACCGTGTTCCGCACCGATTCGTCCGCGAACGTCGCGCCTTCCGGCACGACCGGCGCGCGGCGCTGGCGGTAAAACGGATTGACGGTCAGCACGGAGTAGCCCGACTGCGCGAGCCGGCGGCCCATGTCGCGGAACGCCGTGCGCAGGCCGAGGATGTCCGGCCAGACGAGCACGGCCGCGTGCGACCCGCTCGCCGGATGCACGAAGTGACAGTCGGCAACGCCGTCCGGCGTGCGGATCTCGACCTCGGACTCGGTGATCGACTGCGCGTTCGCGACCGCCGGCAGGACGGCCGAGAGCCCGACGCTCGCCGAGATCGCGTTGAACTCGCGCCGGCTGACCTTGCGGCGGCTCAGATACTTCTGCAAGTCCTCATCGTAGTGATCGCGGTCGCACATGGCTCCTTCCCTTGTTCGTGTTGTGGAATCCCGGCGCCGGCCGGCGCCCCCTTGCAGCCAACTATACCTTGTCCGGGAGCGCAGGCTTCACCCGCACGAGCGCCGCGGGCGGAGCGTTGTCGACACGGCCGACCCGGTCTGCGTATATTCGTCGCAGGGGGCCGCGACGCGCGCGGCACATGAGCGACCGGGGGTGACGCAATGAGCGAACGACGCAATGCCGGGCGGCCGGGCTTCGACCGCAGAGTCTTTCTCGAAGCTGCGATGCTGGCCGGAGCGGGGCTCACGATCGGCGGCCTGCCGTTCGGGGCTTTTGCGCAGGATCGCCGGCTCGCGACCGTCGGCGGCACGGCGCGCACGACGGCCGGCCGCGTCCGCGGTCTGCTGAAGGACGGCGTGCACCAGTTCTGGTGCGTGCCGTACGGTGCGCCGACCGGCGGCGCGAATCGGTTCATGCCGCCGCAGCCGCCGGCGCAATGGTCCGGCGTGCGCGACCACTTCGAGATCACCTGGGCCGCGCCGATCGCGCCGGACGCGGTCGAGCCGGCGCCGGTCGTCACCGCGCTGAACCGGCTCACGCCGCAGAGCGAGGACTGCCTCACCGTCAACGTCTTCACGCCCGGCCTCGATAACCGGCGCCGTCCGGTGATGGTGTGGCTGCACGGCGGAGGATTCTCGAGCGGCTCCGGCAACTACCTGCTCTACGACGGCACGAACCTCGCGAAGAAGGAGGACGTCGTCGTCGTCGCGGTGAACCACCGCCTGAACATCTTCGGCTTCCTGCATCTCGCGGACCTCGGCGGCGAGAAATGGCGGCTCTCGACGAACGTCGGCGTCCAGGACCTGGTCGCCGCGCTCGAGTGGGTGCGCGACAACGCCGAGAACTTCGGCGGCGATCCCGATCGCGTGACGATCTTCGGCCAGTCCGGCGGCGGCGGCAAAACCACGACGCTGATGGCGATGCCGTCCGCGCGCGGGCTCTTCCACCGCTCGATCGCGCAGAGCGGCTCGGCCTTCCGCGGACAGACGGCCGACGACGCGACCGAGGGCGCGGAGCGTCTACTCCGCAAGCTCGGCCTCCGCAACGACCAGCTCGACCGGCTGCAGGAGCTCGACTACCGCGCGATCCAGGCCGCCTACTACAGCGAGCCCGCGATTCCGCGGCTCGGCACCGGCCCCGTGATCGACGGCACCGTCCTGCCGCGGCACCAGTGGGATCCGACCGCACCGTCGTACTCTGCGGACGTCGCGTTCATGGCGGGCTCGACGGAGACCGAGAACGGCTGGGTCGGCCCGCCCCCGTACGAGCTCTCGGACGAGGACATGTTCGAACGCTTCCGCACGCGGCTCGCGAACGACGACCCGGAAGAGGCGCGCAAGCTGATCGCGCTCTACAAGCGGCATCATCCCGAGAAGCGCAATCAGATGCTGTGGCTCACGGCGGAGTCGGACGACACGCGGCGCCACAACGCGCAGGAGCTTTGCCGGCTGAAGACCGAGCAGGGCGGCGCGCCGGCGTATCTGTACTTCTTCGATTGGCACTCGCCGGTGCACAACGACCGGATGGGCGCGTACCACTGCCTCGACATCCCGTTCGTGTTCTACAACATGGATATCGGCGCCTCGATGACGGGCTCGGCGCAGTCGCGCTACGAGCTCGGGCACGTGATGAGCGCGGCGTGGGCCGCGTTCGCGCGGACCGGCAATCCGGACCACCCGGACATGCCGCACTGGCCGGCGTTCAACCCGACCGAGCTGCCGACGATGATGTTCGGGCCGGAGGTGCGGGTGCAGAACGACCCGAACCGCGAAGCGCGGCTCGCCCTGGCGGAGCTGCGCCGCCGCCGCACCTAGTCGAGGCGCGGCCTCCGCGCCGCGCCGCCGCGGCGTACAGGTCACCGGAGGGGCCCTGCTGTGCATCGCCCCTCCGAGGACCGCCGTGAATACATCCCTGTAGGCTGCGGCGCGCGCATCCCTGCGCGCGACGCTCCTCGGAGGGGCGACGCACATCAGGGCCATCGACGTCCCCGCGAGAGCGCGGCGCGGAGGCCGCTCCTACTGCGGCTGCGGGCGGAGGTAGTAGTTGAACGGGGTGCCGCGCGCGCGTGCGTTCGCCCAGACGACCAGCATCTCCTCGAGCACGTGCGCGTAGCGCAGCGGCCCGAAGTCCATCGCCTCGAGCCCCATCCCTTCGATCAGCTCCGTGACGACGGCCTTCGCCTCCGGGTCGTCGCCGGCGATCGGGATCGTGATCGGCCCGCCGGCGCTCTCCGGATCGACCATCTGGCGCCAGTTCAGGGTGTTGAACGCCTTGACCACGCGCGCGTTCGGCGCGGCGGCCTGCACGAGCTCGGCGTTCGAGCCCTTCCCCGGCACGTCGTGCACCGCGAGCCCGTCCGGCGCCCGCCCGACCCGGTTCGTCGGGTCGATGATGATCTTGCCGGAGAGGTCCCCGAGGCTCCGCGTGACCTCCTCCGCGACGGGGCCCGGCACCGCGAGCACGACGATGTCCGCATCGCGCACGGCGTCGCGCTGCGTCGCCGCGGACGCGCCCGGACCGGTCCGGGCGACGAGATCCGCGACCTCCTGCCGCGACGGGTCGCGCGAGCCGTAGACGATCGTGTGACCGAGCGCCGCGAACTCGGGGCCGAGCGCCGCCGCGACGTCCCCGGTGCCGATGACCGCGATGCGCGCCGCGAGGGCGGGCGCGGCGCAGAGGAGCAGCGCGAACGCGAGCGCCGCCCGGCTTGTCGTTGTTCGTCTATCCATTGCGGGTCCTCTCGTTGGCCGCGGCACTCGCGCCGCCGGTCGCTCCAATCATAGAGCAACCGCCGGGCGCGGGCCGGACGGCCCGAGGGAGGCTGGCGATCTCCCGGGAGACTTGAAATCCGCCGACCGGACCCTACAGACCGATCATCGAAGCCACGCGGAACGTTCCCGATGCTCCACAAGCGCCGAATTCTCACGCACCTCGCCATCCTCGTGGTCGCGCTCGGCGGCGGCGGCGCGGCCGCGCAGCTGCCCGTGCTCGACGGCGACCGGCCGTCACTCGCGCCGCTGCTGAAGGAAGTGACCCCGGCCGTCGTGAACATCGCGGTCGAGAGCCGCCGGCCGATCGCGCAGAACCCCCTGTTCAACGATCCGTTCTTCCGGCGTTTCTTCGACATTCCGGACTCGAGGGAGCTGCCGCCCCAGCAGAGCGCCGGATCCGGCGTGATCATCGATGCCGAGAACGGCTACGTGCTGACGAACCACCACGTCGTCGAGAACGCGGACCGCATCGTCGTGACGCTCGCGGACCGGCGCCGCTTCGACGCACAGCTGATCGGCAGCGATGCCGGCACCGACATCGCGTTGCTGAAGATCGAAGCGTCGGACCTGACGCAAATCTCGATCGGGGATTCCAGCAAGCTCGAGGTCGGGGACTTCGTGCTCGCGATCGGCAATCCGTTCGGTCTCGGGCAGACGGTCACGTCCGGAATCGTCAGCGCGCTCGGCCGCAGCGGCCTGCGCATCGAGGGCACGTATCAGGACTTCATTCAGACGGACGCGTCGATCAACCCGGGTAACTCCGGCGGCGCGCTCGTGAATCTCGACGGCGAGCTCGTCGGCATCAACACGGCGATCCTGTCGCCGGCGGGCGGCAACGTCGGCATCGGCTTCGCGGTGCCGACGAACATGGCGCGGGCAGTCGTCGATCAGCTGATCGAGTTCGGCGAGGTGCGCCGCGGCCGCCTCGGCATCCAGATCCAGGACGTGACGCCGGATCTCGCCGCGGCGCTCGATCTCGAGGTCGATCGCGGCGCGCTCGTCACGCTCGTCGAGCCGGGCTCCGCCGCCGCGGCCGCGGGCGTGCGGGAAGGCGACGTGATCATCGAGCTCGACGGCGCGCCGGTGACCGGCAGCAGCGACCTCGCGAACAAGGTCGGCCTCGTCCGCGCCGGCACCGAGGTCGAGATCGTGCTGCTCAGAGACGGGCGCCGGCAGACGATCCAAGCGACCGTCGCCGGCGCGACCGGGCCGGCGACGGCCTCGGCAGGTACGCGCGAGAGCCCGATCGATCGGCTCCGCGGCGCGCAGTTCCGCAACCTCGATGCGACGCATCCTCGCTTCGGCGAGATCGAAGGCGTGCTCGTCGCAAGCGTCGCGCCGGGCAGCCCGGCCGCTCGCAACGGGCTGCGCGCGGGCGACATCGTCACGGCGGTGAACCGCCGAAGCGTGCGCACGACGGACGAGCTCACGCGCGCGCTCGAAGCGGCGGGCTCCGCGATCGCGCTGAACGTCGTCCGCGACGGCGGCCGGCTGTTCCTCGTGATTCAGTGACGAGGAACGGCAGCCGCCTCGCGCGGCGAACCGCGAGAACGTGTGACTCAATCGATCGATTCGGCCCGCGGATGGTCCCATTCCTCGACGAAGCAACGCATAATTCCGGCAAACCGGAAGGGGCGCGCGTCGAGCGTTCATGGACATCACGATCCTCGCCTATCAGGAGCCGGACGAGCCGCGCCCCGACATCGTCACCGAGCAGGTCGCGGCCGCGCTCGAAGCGCGCGGTCATCGCACGTCGATCCTCGCGATCCGGCACGACGTGGGCGAGCTCGTCGACGGGCTGAGGAAGCGCAAGCCGAACCTCGTCTTCAATCTCGTCGAATCGTTCGGCGACGACATCATCGGCGGCGCGATGGGCGTCGCCGGCGTGCTCGACCTGCTCCAGGTGCCTTATACCGGCGGCGGCCCGGGCGAGATCTTCCTGCAGGAGGACAAGGCGCTCGCTAAGAAGCTGCTCGCGTTCGAGCGCGTGCCGTACCCCGATTTCGCGACGTTCGCGCCGGACGCGGACTTCGAGACCGGCGGCAACTTGCGGATGCCGCTGTTCGTGAAGCCGCTCCGGATGGAAGCGTCGATCGGCATCGACGAGCGCTCGCTCGTCCGCAACACGCAGCAACTGATGGAGCGCGTGCTCTACATCCACAAGACCTTCGGCGACGCGGCGCTCGCCGAGGAGTTCATCGAGGGCCGCGAGCTCTACGTCGGCATTCTCGGCAACGAGCAGCTGACGGCGCTGCCGCCGGTCGAGATGGATTTCTCCGGGCTTCGGACCGGCAGCGTGCCGATCATGGACAACCAGGCGAAGTTCGATCAGACGAGCGAGCGCTTCCACGGCACGAAGGCGATCTTCCCGGACCTCGAGCCCGAGCTGCGCGCGCGGCTCCAGCGCGTGTCGACGGCGGCGTATCGGGCGCTCCGCGTGCGCGATTACGGCCGCGTGGACCTGCGGCTCACCGAGACCGGCGAGATCTTCGTGATCGAGGTGAACGCAAACTGCTATCTCGAGCGCGATAGCGAGTTCGCGCGCGCAGCGGCCGCGCACGGCATCGAATACTCTGACCTTCTCGACCGCATCGCGCAGCTCGCGCTCGAGCGCTGGAAGCACCGCAGCCGCGCGCAGCGCCGGCGGAAGAAGGCGCGGCTCGCGGCGTTAGCCTGACCTCGGCTCCGCCTCCACGGCACCGCCCGCAGCGGCGGCGCCGTCGCGCCCGTCGGTGGGCGCCGCTTCCGGGAAGTACGCGCCGCGATGCACGAAGTTCATCGCGAGCGACGTCACGAGGATCGTGACCCCGACGACCGCGCGGCTCTCGGCGGCCTGCGGATAGACTTGCCGGAGCGCGTCCGCACGCTTCGCGAGCTCGCGCACGAGCGCGCGCGTCTTCTCCGGGAAGTGCCCGGTCCAGCGGAACACCTCGGCCATCAGCTGCCGCTCGAGCCTGCGGATCAGCTCGCCGGCGGGACGCGTCTCGTGCGCGGTGCCCTGCTCCTCTGCGTCGGCGAGATCGTCGAAGATCGCGCGGAGATCGCCGTCGAGGCCCGCGGCCGCGGACTCGCCCTCCGCCTGCTGCGCCTTGTAGAACTCCTGCAGCGAGATGTCGATCTCGGTCACGTCCTCGTCGAGCTCCGTCGCAACGACGAGCGGCTCGCGCTCCTTGAGCTCCGCGATCGTGCGCTCGCAGTACTCGAGCTTCGCGAGCGCGGTCGGGCTCTGCGCGTACTCCGCGCGCCAATCGCGGCCGGGCGTCATCCACACCGCGAACGTCTCCGACCAGTCCTCGTCCGGATGCTTTTGCGCGTACCAGCCCGGCAAGTGCCGGACGAACCGGCGGCTGAACGGCTGTGGGCGGTAGGCCTCGCGGTACGGCTGCGTGATCGAGCCGAAGAGCTTCACCCAGTCCTCGCGGTCGTAGAGCTTGTAGGCGTAGTTCAGGACGTGCCCCATCTCGTGCCGCAGGTAGCGCAGGATGTCCGCGCGGCTGAAGCCCTCGATGTGGCCGACCTCCTCGCCGTGGAGCTCGGTCAGCTCCGGCCGCGCGAGATAGAACGGGATGCCAATCGCGACGGTGCCGAACGGCACGCCCCATTCAGTCGAGAGATAGAAGCTCGGCGTGACCTTCGTGATGCCGCGTGCGGCGAGCTCCGTGCGGAACTCCTCGATGACCGGTGCGAGCCGCGTGCCGTCGATCGTGAGACCGAGATCGCGCATCGGCGCGCCGAAGAGGTTCGACTCGCGGAAGCGGTTCGGCATGGAGCGCAATGGTACCGCCTCGGGGCGCCCGGCGGTCCGGGCGGCGGCTAGTGCAGGACGTTCGCGAGCTTCCGCCGGTACTCGGCGACGAGCGCCGGATCGGCCGCCGCGAGGTTGAAGAGCGCCAGCAGCTGCTTGCGCGCCTCCCCGTCGCGCCAGTTCTTGTCGCGCCGGACGATCTCGAGGAGCTGGTCCATCGCGTCCGCGTAGCGCCGCGCGGCCGCGTGCAGGCCGGCGAGCGCGAGCCGCGCCTCGTGGTCGGCGGGATCGGCCTCGAGCCGCGCGCGGAGCGCGCCCTCGTCGGCGCCCGCACCGGCGCGGGCGTAGGCGATGCCCTGCCGCAACGCGGCGACGCGCTGATCGAGATCGGGGTCCGGTTTCACGGCCGCGAGCGCCTGCTCGGCCTCCTCGATCCGGTTCGCGGCGAACAGCGCCTCGGCCCGGTCGAGCGCGAGCTCGGACTCCGACGGCAGCAGCTGCTCGATGAACGCCCGCACCTGGCTCTCGGGCAGCGCGCCGACGAATTGCGCGGCCGGCCGGCCGTTCTTGAACGCGATCACGTTCGGGATCGAGCGGACGCCGTACGCGGCCGAGAGCTCCGGGTTGTCGTCGGAGTTCACCTTGACGACCTTGACGCGCCCTTCGAACTCGCGGGCGACCTTGTCGATGATCGGCGTCAGCGCACGGCACGGGCCGCACCACGGCGCCCAGAAGTCGACGACGACGGGGTGCGACTTCGAGGCCTCGATGACGTCGCGCTCGAAGGTGGCGGTAGTCACGTCCATGACCGTCACCTTGAGGCCGCCGCCGGCAGATTTCAACGCCCGCGGCCTCGGCGCCGCCGGGTGGGAACGGCTGTCTTGGCGGGAGCGCGACTCTTGGTAGGAGCGGCTGTCCAGCCGCGATCTTCTGCATCGTATCGGTAGGCCGCGCGACGCCGAAGATCGCGGCTGGACAGCCGCTCCTACCCGCTCCTGACGGGCGCGGCTAGACTATCGGCAGCGCTTCTCGGCTCGACGGCCGGAAGGGGGACCACGAATGAGAACGACCGCATCGGCCGCGCTCGCCTTCGCCGCGCTCGCGGCTTTCGCGCCCGGCGCGCTCGCCCACCACGCCTTCACGACCGAGTTCGACCCGGACACTTCCGGCGAGGTCGAGGGCGTCGTCACGCGCGTCTGGTGGCAGAACCCGCACATCCGCTACGACGTCGACGTCACGAAGCCCGACGGCACCGTCGAGCAGTGGTCGTTGCACCCGCCCGGCAACCTGCCGACGTACCGCCGCCAGAACTGGACGGCCGAGACGCTGCAGGCCGGCGATCCGGTCCGCGCGACCGGCAACCTCGGGCGCGACGGCGCGAAGAAGCTGTACGCGACCTGCATCTATCTCGCGAGCGGCCGCGAGCTCGGCCGCTGCGTGACGCCGGGCTCCGTCGAGGTGACGACGGCCGATCCGAACGTCGACTACACGTACAAGGCCGGCGACCGGCCGGTCGACATCACGGGCTTCTGGGACAACCGCTACCGATTCCAGGTGACGGTGGACGACTTCGAGCCGAAGCCGATGCCGATGAAGCCCGCGACGGCGGCGCTCTACGAGAACCGCCGCTTCGGCGACGACGCCGTGCTCCAGTGCATGCCGCCCGGCCTGCCGCGCATCTTCGGCTCGCCGTATCCGATGGAGATCCTCGACGCGGGCACGCACTACCTGATGGTCTTCCTGCAGGACAACACGCCGCGCTGGGTCTGGATGGACGGCCGGCGCGCGCCGCCCGGTCACCCGCTCACGTCGATGGGCTTCTCGACGGGGCGCTGGGAGGACCGGACGCTCGTGATCGAGACGACGCATCTGACGCCGGCCTGGCTCGACGGCTCCGGCTATCCGATGACCGGCGGCGACGGCACGCGGATCGTCGAGCGTTGGACCGTCGCCGAGGACGGGCTGACGATGGAGCGGACGATGACCGTGCACGACGACGCCTACACGGCACCGCTCGTCCGCACGCGCGGCTCGCAGCGCGGCGAGACGCGCGATCTGATCGAGAGCGAGCCGTGCGATCCGCGGCCGTTCTACAGCGAGCTCCTCGAGCGCGGCGAGCTCGAGGAACGGCTGAGGCTGCAACGATGACGGCGCGACGCTCCGCCTTCGCGTTCGCGGCCGCTACGCTCCTCGGGGCGCCGGCCCTCGCCCATCACGGCTTCGGCACGTTCGATCGGAACACCGAGATCACGCTGACCGGCACGATCACCGGCGTCGACTTCGTGAACCCGCACGCGTGGGTCTATTTCGACGTGCGCGGCGAGAACGGCGAGGTCGAAGCTTGGCGCTGCGAGATGCGCAGCGCGACGACGCTCCGGCGCTCCGGCTGGTCGAAGGAGATGTTCGTCGCCGGCGAGCCGATCACGATCACCGGCGCGCCGGATCGCAGGGATCCCCGCGCGTGCTACGTGAACACGGCGGTGTTCGCGGACGGCACGACGGCGGACCGCTACGCGCAGCTCACGAGGCCGGCCCCGCCGGAGGCGCGGGCCGCGGAGCGGCCGGCGCGGCTGCCGACCGGCGAGCCGAACATCTTCGGCGACTGGGCGCCGGAGCAGCTCGTGATGGTCGACACGCGCGGCCGCGGCGGCAACCTCGTGCCGGTCAGCATCGCGGAGCGGCTCGCGGCCGCCGGCGCGCAGGAAGCCGACGCCGTCCAGAGCACGAATTTCCGGCAGTACCGGACGCGCGACGTCGAGCTCACGCCCGCGGGCCGCGAGGCCGCGGAGCGCTTCCAAACCCTGTCGACCGAGAACCCGCGCATGCGCTGCGAGACGACGAGCATCCTGTTCGATTGGCCCTACGACGGCGCGATCAACCGGATCTCGAAGCGCGGCGACACGATCGTCCTCGAGTACGGCCAGTTCGGCTTCACGCGCACGGTGCACATGAACATGCGCGAGCATCCGGCCGACATCGAGCCGTCGCGCGGCGGGCATTCGATCGGCCGGTGGGAAGGCGACGTGCTCGTCGTCGACACCGTCGGCTTCGCACCGGGCGTGCTGTCGCCTCCGGTGATGCACAGCGGGGAGCTGCACGTCGTCGAGCGCTTCTCGCTCGATCCGGAGCGGCACACGCTGACGCGCGAGTACGTCGCGACGGATCCGGTGTACTTCGTCGGCCGCTACGAGGGCAGCGACACGCTCGAGGTCGCGGACCTGCCGTACTCGCCGGATCCGTGCAAGGAGCTGAGCCCGTCGCTGTAGCGTGAGGGGCTCAGTACTCGGTGTACTTGCGCGCGTCGCCGCGCACCTTGTCGGCCGGGTACTTCTGCTCGTTCAGCGCGATCTTGCGCTCGGCGGCGTCGAGCAGATCGATGCCGAGCCGGTCCGCGAGCCGCAATAGATAAATGAACACGTCGGCTGCCTCGAGCCGCACGCGCTCGAGGCGCTCGCCGTCGAGCGCGGCGCTCTCGGCCTCGGTCAGCCACTGGAGCTCCGCGAGCAGCTCGCCCGCCTCGGCCGCGAGCGCCATTGCCAGGTTCTTCGGGGAGTGAAAGCGCTCCCAGTCGCGGGCCGCCGCGAACGCGCGCAGCCGCTGCGTCAGCCTGTCGAGCTCAGGTGCGTCCATCCGGCCCTCCTCCGTCCTCGGTTCGCGGCCCGCGCCGTTACCGAATGGCGACACGCGGCCGAACGCTGCCGAGCGATGATACCCTCCGCGCCATGCAGCTCGTCGATCGGCTCCTGCGGCTCTCCGCGACCGACCTCGCGAATCATCTCGGTTGCGCGTACCTGAGCCAGCGCAGCCGCGCGGTCGCCGAGGGCCGCGCGGTCAAGCCGCGCTGGCACGACCCGCTCGCGGCGATCCTGAGGGAGCGCGGGATCGAGCACGAAAACGCGTACCTCGCGTATCTGAAGGCCGAAGGCCGCGAGGTCGTGACGATCGCGGCCGACGACAGCCGCGGCAGCCGCACGCGGACGATCGCCGCGATGCGCGCGGGCGCCGACGTGATCTATCAGGCACCGCTCGGCAACGAGCGCTGGTACGGCCGCGCGGATTTTCTCGTCAAGACGGCCGTGCCGAGCGCGCTCGGCGACTGGTCCTACGAGGTCGTCGACGCGAAGCTCGCGACGGAGACGCGCGCCGGCACCATCCTGCAGCTTTGCGTCTATTCGGAGCTGCTCGCGGACGTGCAGGGCGTGTGGCCCGAGAACGCCTGGGTCGTCGCGCCGCATCACAACTTCGCGCGCGAGCGCTACCGGCTCGCCGACTACACGGCCTACTACCGGCTCGTGAAGCGCAGGCTCGAGGAGGCGATCGCGCTCGACGAGCGTGCCGCCGCGGATATCTATCCGGAGCCCGCTGCGCAGTGCGACGTCTGCGCGTGGTGGACGCCCTGCAACGAGCGCCGCCGCACCGACGACCACTTGTGCTTCGTCGCGGGCATCAGCCGGCTGCAGATCAAGGAGCTGCGCCGGATCGACATCGGCACCCTCGAGCGCCTCGGCGACCTCCGCGACGTGCCGCGGCCGGCGCGCGGCTCGCGCGACGCGCTGACCCGCGTCCGCGACCAGGCGCGGATTCAGCTCGAGGCGCGCAGGCGCGAGACGCCGCTCTACGAGATCCTCGGCCCGCTCGATGCCGAGCACGGGCTCGCGCGCCTGCCCGAGCCCTCGCCGCACGATCTGTTCCTCGATCTCGAAGGCGATCGGCTCGCGCCGGACGGCGGCCGCGACTATCTGCTCGGCACGGCCGCGCTCGGCGAGGACGGCACGCTTCGCTACACGCCCCGCTGGGCGGGGACCGCGGCCGAGGAGCAGCGCGCGTTCGAGGCGCTCGTCGACGAGATCGTCGCGCTCCATCGCGCGCACCCGGAAGCCCACGTCTATCACTTCGGCGCGTACGAGCCGAACGCGTTCAAGCGGCTCTCCGGCCGTTACGCGACGCGCGAGCGCGAGCTCGACACGATCCTGCGCGCGGAGCTGTTCGTCGACCTGCACACGGTCGTCAAGCACGCGCTGCGCGCGAGCGTCGAGAGTTACTCGATCAAGGAGCTCGAGCGCTTCTACGGCTTCGAGCGGCAGCAGGACATGCGCGAGGCGACGGCGAGCCGCCGCGCGCTCGAGTGGGCGATCGAGATGCATCAGGACTTGCGCGCACCGGATCTGCGCGCGCACGTCGCTGCCGTCGAGCGCTACAACCGCGAGGACTGCGTGTCGGCGGCGAAGCTGCGCGACTGGCTCGAATCGCTCCGCGCAGCGGAGATCGCCCGCGGCGCGGCGTTGCCCCGCCCGGAGCTTCGCTCGGGCGAGGCGAGCGAGCGCGTCGCCGAGACCGAAGCCGAGACGGCTGCGGTCATGCGTGCGCTCCTCGACGGCGTGCCGCTCGATCCGGAAGCGCGCTCCGAAGAGCAGCAGGCGCGCTGGCTCACCGCGCACCTCCTCGAGTGGCACCGGCGGGAGGAGAAGGCGGCGTGGTGGGAATACTTCCGTCTGCGCGACCTGCCGCTCGAGGACTACCGCGAGGAGCGCTCCGCGCTCGACGGGCTCGAGCGGCGCGGCGCAATCGAGGGCGGCACGGCGCGCCGACCGATCTTCCGCTACGCGTTCCCGCCGCAAGACCACGACGTCCGCGTCGGCGACGATGTCTGCGTGCCGCCCGACGGCACCGTGATCGGCACGGTCGTCGGGGTCGACGCCGCGAACCACACGATCGACGTGCAGCACTCGGGGAAGCACGCGGACGTCGTGCCGGAGCGCATCTTCGTCCGGCGGAACGTGCCGCCCGGCTCGAAGCCCGCCGCGCTGCTCGAGCTCGGCCGATGGATCGCCGAGCACGGCATCGATTCGCCGAGCGACACGCATCGCGCCGCCCGCGATTTGATCCTCCGGCGTCCGCCGCGCGTCCGCAACGGAGCGGACGGCGGTCCCGAGCTCTCCGTGGACGATCCGGAAGTGCGGGAAGCCTGCCGGCTCGTGTTCGCGCTCGACGGCGGCGTGCTGCCGATTCAGGGGCCGCCAGGCACGGGCAAGACGTTCACGGGCTCGCACATGATCCTCGAGCTGCTCGCGGCCGGAAAGAAGGTCGGCGTGACGGCGGTCAGCCACGAGGTGATTCGCAATCTGCTGCAAGGCGTCTGCGAGCGAGCGGCCGAGCGCGGGCTCGACGGCTTCAAGTGCCTGCACAAAGGCTCGGCGCACCCGGGCGCGAGCGACGCGATCGACGCGGTCGACGACAACGCGCGGGCGGCGAAGCTCTTCACCAGCGGCGAGTACTCGCTCGCGGGCGGCACCGCGTGGTTCTGGTCGCGCCCGGAGCTCGAGCAGAGCGCGGACGTGCTCTTCATCGACGAGGCCGGGCAGATGTCGCTCGCGGACGTGCTCGCCGTCGCGCGCGGTGCACGCAATCTGGTCCTGCTGGGCGACCCCCAGCAGCTCGAGCAGCCGCAGCAAGCGAGCCATCCGCCGGGCACCGAGGCTTCGGCGCTCGAGCACATCCTCGGTGGAGCGAAAACGATCGATCCGGCGCGCGGGCTCTTCCTGCGGCAGACGCGGCGCCTGCATCCGGCGATCTGCGCGTTCACGGCGGAGCTCTTCTACGAAGGCAAGCTCCAGTCGTATCCCGGGCTCGAGCGCCAGGCTTTGGTCTTCCCCGACGGCGCGCGGGCGGCCGCGCTCGGCGAAGCGGGGCTCGTCTACGTGCCGGTCGCGCACGAAGGCAATCAGGCGCGGGCGCGCGAGGAGGTCGCGGTCGTCGCCGCCCTCGCGCGGCAGCTGACCGACGGCTCCGTGCGCTGGCGCGACGCGAGCGGACGCGAGTCGCCGCTGACTGCCGCCGACCTGATGGTCGTCGCGCCGTACAACGCTCAAGTCACCGATCTCGCGGCCGCGATGCCGGGCGTGCGGGTCGGCACCGTCGACAAGTTCCAGGGGCAGCAGGCGCCGGTCGTGATCGTCTCGCTGACGACGTCGTCGCCGGACGAAGCGCCGCGCGGCATGACGTTTCTCTACAGCGCGAACCGGCTGAACGTCGCGACGTCGCGCGCGAAGGTGCTCTGCATCCTCGTCGGCAATCCGAAGCTCTTCGAGCCCGATTGCCGCACGCCCGAGCAGATGCGCCTCGCGAACGCGTTCTGCCGCTATATCGAGCTCGCGCGCGAGCCCCTGCCGGATGTGAACGCCGTCACGGAACACGCCCCGGGCGGCGGGCACAGTTGTCGCACTTCCAAGGAGGAACCTCGTCGATGAACAAATCGCTTTTGACGGGTCTGATCGCGGGCATCGCCGTGGCCACGGCCGGCGGCGTCGCCGGTTACACGTTCTTCGGGCAAGACGCCGAGGACGCCGGCAGCGCCACGCCGATGGAAGCGGAAGCGCACGCGGGTCACGCCGCGGCGGCACCTGCGCCGGCAGCTGCCCCCGCTGCGCCGCGGCCGGCTGCTGCGGCTGCGCCGGCACCCGCACCCGCCGCTGCCGCGGAGATGGAGTGCTGGGACGAGCCGGTGACCGTGCAGGCGGATCCGAAGGACCGCAATCAGATCGCGGGCACCGCGATCGGCGCGGTCGTCGGCGGCGCGGTTGCGAAGGACCTCGGTGACCGCGACTTGACGACGGCCGTCGGCGCCGCCGCCGGCGCGTTCATCGGCCGGCGGATCCAAAAGGAAGTTCAGGAGAACCGAGCGGAGTCGCGCACCGTCACGACGATGGAGCGGCGCTGCGCCCCCGCCGGCTCGCGCTGACGATCGATCGCCTACCGCAACGCGAACGGGCCGGACCTCGTCCGGCCCGTTCCTTTTTCACGACCGGAAGACGCGAGCGCGCGCGGCCTCAGCCGCGCGAGGAGCCCGAGCGCCGCTCGTCCGCCCGCTTCAGCTTCGTCAGCGAGTCGCCGTAGTAATCCGCCATCGCGCGATGCACCGCGCGCGGGATCTGATCCGGCAGGGCGTTCTTGTCGATCACCAGATACTTCTTGCGGCGATCCGTCGGGTGATTCTTGTACTTGATCACGCCGATGTCGCCGCCCTCCGCGGTGAGCGACCAGACGACGCGCGACGCCGTCGAGAACGGCATGTCGAGCTTCTTCACCAGCGTCGCGAGGGTGTGCGGATTGCCGTCCTTCTCCGCCGACATCACCTCGAGGGCGATCAGGTATTGCGGCAGCGTGATGTGCGGAAACGATTGGTACAGCGTGTGCAGCGCCGCGAGCAACGCTCGCCGCACGCCCTCGCTATCGAAATCCTTGGCGCCGTCCGTGTGCCTGCTTCTCGTCCGTGCTCTCTGTGCCATGTGATTTATCAGTAGCGGTCAGTTCTCGTATCGTAGACCAGCAAACCGGCCTGTCAACTTGAGTACATCAAGAAATGTTGCAAAACAGAAAATGTGCGACGGGTTGCTTGCGGGTTTCCCCGAGCGAACCGCTGCGGACGCTCGGCCGTGCCGCAAGACTTTCCCAATTTTCGCAAAACCCATACGCCGACAATTGACGCTCAGCACGTGCAAACGCCGGGCCGTCCGCGAAAATGGCCCGTCTTTACAGCAGCATACGTATAGACGCTACACGGGTGCTCGAACAACCCCGCGAGCGTCGGTTTGACACCCCAAAATGCGCTCCATAATGTCAAGAAATGGAACGCCGCCGGCGCGGTCCGCCGGAACGAGACCCCATGCACGAAACGCAGGACGTCGGCGCCCCTCGGGAGGAAGCCCGTGCGCCGCTCCGCGCGCAGGGGCGAAGCGGCGCCGCGGACGAGCATCCGCTCCTGCGCTTCGCACGCAATAGGCTCCGTCGCGAGCTCGACGCGCTCGCCGCGTACGCGCCTCCCGCCGGCGAAGCGCCCGACCCCGAGGCCGTCCATCGCCTGAGAATCGCCGCGCGGCGGCTCCGCGTCTGGCTCGGAGCGTTCGACGCGCTGCTGCCGCCCCCGCTTGCCGACGACGCCAAGGCCGCGCTGCGCGCGTTCGCGCGCGAGCTCGGAGCGCTTCGCGATCTCGACGTCCACGTCGAGCTGCTGCCGGGCTACGTCGCAGCGACGGCGGGCGTCGCCGCGGACGATCTCGGCCGTTACGCGCTCGAGCTGCAGCGGGCTCGGGCCGAAGCGCGCGCGGCGGCGGCGAACGTGTTCGTCGGGTCGCGCTTCGAGAAGCTTCGGGCGACGCTCGCCGCGCTCGAGGCGGCCGTCGAGAGCGACGAAGGGGAAGCGCCCCTCGCGTCGCTCGCCGAGCTCGCCTCGCGGCGGCTCCGCAAGCGCATCAAGCGGTTCAGACGGCTCGGACGCGAGATCGTCGAGAACGCGACCGCGGAGAGCCTGCATCGCCTGCGCATCGAGGCGAAGCGCCTTCGCTACGAGCTCGAGCTCTTCGCCCCGGCGTATCCCTCGCTCGCACCGTATGCGAAAAGCTTGAAGAGCATGCAGGACCTGCTCGGCGAGCACCAGGACGCGGTCGCCGCGTCCGGCAACCTCGAGCGCTATGCGCTCGGCGTGCTCGAGGGAAGCACGGGGCGCGCGGCGGAGATCGGCACCGAGACGCTCGACAAGCGGCACGCGTTCGCGCTCGGCCGCCTGAGCCAGGCGCAGCTCGACCATGCGGACGACGTACGGCGCCGGTTCCCGGCCGCATGGCGGACGCTCGACAAGGCGCTGAAACGCGCGCGCAAGGAGATTGCCGAGCTCGCTTGAGCCGGCGCCGGCCGACGGCCGGTCGCGGCTGGTGACATTCGGTTCTTTCGAACGGGAGTCGATACGCATGCGCTCGCTGATCGCTCGCTGCTTCCCGTCCTGCTCGCCTCCGCCCGACTCGCGTTCGCCCAGCCGTGGGAGCCCGCAGTCGACGCCGTGCTCGCGGAGGAATCGGTCGCGCTGCTTGCGCGCAACCACACCGGCGACGCCCGGGTCGAGCTGCAGCCGAGCATGGTGCCCGCGTTGAGCGCGCCGTCTACTCGACCCTCGCCGACTGACCTCGCGCGCCTCCGCGCCGCTCCAGTGGTATGGAACTTGCCTCGCGCGGGATATGCGACCGTTCATCCTGCGCTGGCTGTCCCTCGTGCCCGTGCGCAAGCGCGAGCCCGCGCCTCGGCCCGAGACGCGGACCGACGCCCCCGTCCGCCCTCGCCCCGGCGACTTCCGCGCCGTCGAGCTGAAGACCCACGGCACGGCGTGTCGCGCCGCAAGGGCTTGGCTCGGGAAACGCATCCTCGTCGCCGACGCGCCGACGCTGCCGCTCGCCGACTGCACCCTCCCCCGCTGCGTCTGCTACTACAAGCATCACGCGGACCGCCGCCGCGACGAGCCGCGCCGGGCGGCGGATGTCGGTGTGAGCGGCACGTTCTACGTGGGACCGGAGCGGCGCAGCGGCCTCGATCGCCGGCGTGCGGAGCCCGCGCCGGACGAGGACAGCTACTACGACTACATGCGCCGGCGCGATTGAGGGGCCGGCGGCCGCTGATGCGGATCGGCCAGGATTGCCCTATGGTAGCGGCCCGCCGTGGACAGCGAGGGTCGCAAAGCCGTGCACCGTCCCCGAGGGGCGGAACGCGTTGGAGAAGCGCTCGGGATGCGCAAGCTCTCACGCGCGTTCTACGCCCGCGGCGCGGACCTCGTCGCGCAGGCGCTCCTCGGCAAATTGTTGGTGCACGCGACCGACGGCGTGCGGCGCGTCGGGCGCATCGTCGAGGTCGAAGCCTACCTCGGGCCGCACGACCGCGCCGCGCACTCCGCGCGAGGCCTGACCGAGCGCACGAAGGTGATGTTCGGACCGCCCGGTCACGCTTATGTCTACTTCATCTACGGCATGCACTGGTGCATGAACGTGGTCACCGGGCGCGAAGGCATCGCCTCCGCCGTGCTGCTCCGGGCGCTCGAGCCCGTCGAGAATATCGTCGGGAGCACCCGAGGGCCCGCCCTACTCTGTCGCGCAATGCAGATCGACGGGCGCCACAACGGGCACGACCTCCTGAGCGACGACCTGTACATCGCGGCGCCGCGCCGCCGCGATGCGTTCGTGATCGTGCGCCGGCCGCGAATCGGCGTCGACTACGCCGGCCACTGGGCGCGGCGCCTGCTGCGGTTCTACATCAAGGGCAACCCGTACGTGTCGAAGCCGTGACGGCGCCGCGGGCGGGGACGCTCGCACCCGCCCGGTAATCAGAAACGTCGCGCTGTGTGGGAGCAGTGATGAAGCACTTGTGGACGATCATCGGCGTCGAAGACGTTGCCCGTAGCTTCGCGTGGTATCAGTCTCTCTTGGGGCTTCCTGCCACGCAGCCGGCGCATGACTATTTCGGGGTCCTCGAAGTGGACGGCGCTGTCTTGCTATGCCTTCATCGGTGGGGCGATCACGAGCATCCATCACTCGCCAGTCCGAAGCATGCGAGACCCGGTAACGGGCTTCTTCTCTTCTTCCGCGTGGACGATTTCGACGATGCGCTGGCTCGAGCGCGTACCCTTGTCGCCGCCCTCGAGGAGGAGCCCCACGTAAGCCCGAGCACCGGCACCAGAGAGTTCGCACTACGTGACCCGGACGGGTACTACGTTATGGTCAGCGCGCTGCCTGCCGTCTAGCGATGCTCTACCGAGCGACCGCGAAGCAGACTCCATTTCGAAGCGTAGCAAGCGTATCTGCCGAGTGCGGATATGCGAAGCCCCGGGTCGGCACCGCTCGCTCTCCCGTTCGAAGCCCGATGCTCATAGCCCGCTCGAAATTTCGAGCTTCATAGACCCGGCCTGGGGAGGACAAAGGCGGGAGCGTAGAGCTTCCCTACACCCCCGTTATGGGCCAGACTAGCTCGTCGTCACGCAGGTGAGAGGGATGCGTTCATGACGAGCATCAGTCGCCGGGACGTCGTTGGTCTCGCCGCCGTTGCCGGAATCTCTGCGCTCGGGCTTCGCGAGGCCGGCGCTCAAACGCGCGCAGGCCGTGCCGCGACGATAGACGCCAGACCGGCGGAGATCACGATCGACACCGCGCGCACGGCCGTGATCGTCGTCGACATGCAGAACGACTTCGGCAGCAAGGGCGGGATGTTCGAGCGGGCGGGTATCGACATCAGCGGAATACAGCGCGCCGTCGCTCCCACGGCCAGAGTTCTAGAGGCCGCGCGTAACACCGGCATGAAGATCGTGTATTTGAAGATGGCGTATCAGCCGGATTTGTCGGATCTTGGCCCGCCGGGCTCGGCCAATCGCGAGAGGCATCTTCAGCTTGGCGTCGGGCAGGTCGTTACGGCACCGGACGGAAGCGAAAGCCGTATCCTCGTCCGTGATACCTGGAACACCGACATCCTCGATCAGCTCAAGCCGCAGCATGGTGACACCGTCATCTACAAGACTCGCTTCAGCGGTTTCTACGGGACGGACCTGCACGAGCGACTGCAAGCGATGGGGATCCAGTACTTGATCGTCACGGGATGCACGACCAGCATTTGCGTCGAATCGACAGTGCGCGACGCCATGTTCAGGGACTACCTGTGTGTCCTGCTCAGCGATTGCACGGACGAGCCCATCGGGGCCGGTCTGTCGCGAAGCAATCACGATGCGTCGCTTCTTTCCACGGAAGCCTTGCTCGGCTGGGTATCAGACTCGCACCGCTTCGTGGCGGCTTTGGACACGTAGCGAGGGTAGCCTTCCGGTCGAGCGACGCGGGCATGCCGCGAGCGGGTTTGGAGCGCCATAGCACCGCCCGCGCGCGCTTCACGACCGGCACGTCGATCACCCAGCCGTCGAGCGACGTAGAGCCGCGGCGGCGCTCCGCTTCCTCGAACACTTCGACGACGCGGGCCCGTTGCCGGTGATCGGTAGCTCCAAAGGCGAATTGGCGCGCCCGGAGAGATTCGAACTCCCGACCCTCAGGTTCGAAGCCTGATGCTCTATCCAGCTGAGCTACGGGCGCGCGCCTGGCGCTATCCTACCAGCATGCGCCGCCCGCGGCGCCGCCGCGCCGAGCCGCTACAATACGGCCACGACGTGCAACCCCCATCGCCGACGTGCAATCCTGGCTCGACACCGCGCTCGATCGCTTCGAAACGGACAACGACGACCTCGTGCCGCGGACGCGCGCGCTGCTCGAGCGGCTCGTGCCGGACACGCCGCGGCACGCGCGGCTGCTGAACACGCTGTCGCTGCTCGAGCACATCGGCAGCCGCAAGATCATGACGACGCAGCATTCGGTCGGCATCGATCAGCCGACGCTGAAGCATCTCGCCGAGGAGGCGCATCACGCCTACTTCATGAAGCGGCAGGCCGAGAAGACGGCGGGACGGACGCTCGACTACGAGCCGGAAGACCTCCTCGCGCCGGCCGCGGCGCGGATGTATTTCCAGCGGCTCGAGGCGCGGCTCCTGCGTACGCTGGCCCGGCAGGCCGGCTCGCGCGCGACGTATCTCTACATGTCGATGATCGTCGAGTTTCGTGCGCTCTGGTTCTACCGGCTGTACCAGGAAACGCTGTCCCGGCTCCGTCAGCCGCTGTCGCTGAAGCGCGTGCTCGGCGAGGAGCGCAGCCACCTGACCGACATGGCCGCGCGGCTCGAGGCCGGGTCGGAGCTTTCCGCAGACCGCGCGAGCGCGTTCCTCGACGAGGAGCGGCGCCTCTATGGACGGTTCCTCGGCGCGCTCGAGCGCGCGGCCTAGCGCCGCGGCGCACGTTGGTGTCGAGCGGCAGGCCGCTGCGGAGGCCCGCTGGCGCCGAAGAGTCGCGGCTGGACAGCCGCTCCTACCACGGGAGCGTTTTGCGTTGCGGCGGTCGC
>CAYWGQ010000041.1:0-24366 GCA_964457725.1 uncultured Gammaproteobacteria bacterium | reverse complement strand
CTTCTGGCTGGGCGACGCCTTCGCCTCCGGCGGCTCCGCCGGCTACGACCACAAGAAGATGGGCATCACCGCCCGCGGCGCGTGGGAATCGGTCAAACGCCACTTCCGCGAGCTCGGCGTCGACGTCGCGCGCGAGCCGTTCACCGTGATCGGCATCGGCGACATGAGCGGCGATGTGTTCGGCAACGGCATGCTCCGCTCGCCGCAGATCCGGCTGATCGCCGCGTTCGATCACCGCCACATCTTCATCGACCCGGATCCGGACCCGGCCGTGAGCTTCGCCGAGCGGGAGCGGCTCTTCGCGCTGCCGCGCTCGAGCTGGGACGACTACGACAGGACGAAGCTGTCCCGCGGCGGCGGCGTGTACTCGCGGCAGGCGAAGGCGATCGCGCTCACGCCGGAGGCGCAGGCGCGGCTCGGCATCGAGGCCGCGACCGTGACACCGCCCGAGCTGATCCGCGCCGTGCTGAGGGCCGAGGTGGATCTGCTCTGGAACGGCGGCATCGGCACCTACGTAAAATCCTCGCGCGAGAGCCACGCGGACGCCGCGGATCCCGCGAACGACTCCGTCCGCGTCGACGGGCGCGACCTTCGCTGCCGCGTCGTCGGCGAGGGCGGCAATCTCGGCTTCACGCAGCTCGGGCGGATCGAGTACGCCGAGCACGGCGGCAGGATCAATACCGACTTCATCGACAACTCGGGCGGCGTCGACTCGTCCGACCGCGAGGTCAACATCAAGATCCTGCTGAACGGGATGGTCGCGGCGGGCGAGCTCACGCGCCGGCGGCGCGACTCGCTCCTCGCGTCGATGACCGAGGAGGTCGCCTCGCTCGTCCTCGCGGACAACTACGCGCAGACGCAGGCGTTGTCGATGCTCGCCGCGCGCGCCGCGGACCGGCTCGACGAGCACGCCCGGCTGATCCGCGTGCTCGAGCTTCGCGGCCAGCTCGACCGCGCGCTCGAGCACCTGCCGGGCGAGGACGAGCTCGAGGAGCGGCGCGCGGCCGGCCGCGGGCTGACGCGCCCGGAGCTCGCCGTGATCCTGAGCTACTCGAAGATCGACCTGCGCGCGCGGCTGATCGCGAGCGACGTCCCGGAGGACGAGTTCCTGCGGCGCGAGCTCGACAGCTACTTCCCGCCGACGCTGACGCGGCGCTATCGCGACGCGATCGGGCGCCACCCGCTCGCTCGCGAGATCGTCGCGATGCTGATCGCGAGCAGCATGATCAATCGCATGGGCCCGTTCTTCGTGCTGCGCGCGGAGGAGGAGACCGGCGCCGACGTGACGCAGGTCGCGCGCGCGTACGCGGTCGTCCGCGAGGTGTTCGGCGTGCGCAAGCTCTGGCGCGACATCGAAGCGCTCGACTACCAGGCGCCCGCCGAGGCGCAGTACACCGGCATCTTCGAGATCAGCCGGATGGTGCGGCGCGCGGTCTACTGGTTCCTGCAGAACTATGCCGACGAGCTCGAGGTCGAGCCGCTCGTGCTGCGCTTCAAGCCGGGCGCGGAGCGGCTGCTCGCCGCGCTGCCGAAACCTGCAAGCGGCCCGGTCGAGCAGCGGCTCGTCGCGCTCGAGGCGCGGTTCGCGGAAGGCGGGTTGCCGCGCCCGATCGCGCGGCGAATCGCGCACCTCGAGACGATCACGCAGACGCTCGACATCATCGAGCTCGCGCGGGAGTTCGGCCTCGACGTCGTCGAGACGGGCGAAATCTACTTCGCGCTCGGCGAAGCGCTCAGGCTCTGGTGGATCCGCGAGCGGATCGAGGGGCTCGAGGTGCGGGGGCGCTGGCGGGCGATGGCGCGCGCGACGCTGCGCGAGACGCTCGCGCAGCAGCACCGGTCGCTGATGCGCTCGCTGCTCCGCGGCCGGGCGCGGCGCACGCCGGCGGAGGCGCTCGAGCGCTGGCTCGCTGCGTCGGAGAAGCAGGTCGCCCGCGTGCAGCGCGCGCTCGACGAGATGCAGACCGGCGCCGACATCGACTTCGCCACGCTCTCCGTCGCCCTAAAGGAAGTCGGCCGCCTCGTCTAACCGCGGTGTAGGAGCGGGCTGTGTAGGAGCGGCTGTCCAGCCGCGACTCCTGCTTCGTTCAACGTCGCGGCGGTCGCGGCTGACAGCCGCTCCTACCCCGAAAACCGCGCGACAGGCTGCCGACACAGCCGCGGCGCAGGCGGCGAGGTTGCCGGGGGGCGGGCCGATCCCGAACAATAGCGGCGCTATGACCAACACCCGAACGACCCCGCCCGGCACGCTCGTTCTCGTCCGGCACGGGCAAAGCGACTGGAACGAAAAGAATCTGTTCACCGGCTGGCACGACGTCGACCTGACCGCCCGCGGGCGCAGCGAGGCCCAGCAGGCCGGCCGGACGCTCGCGGCCGAGGGCCTCACGTTCGACATCGCGTTCACCTCGGTGCTGAAGCGCGCGATCCGTACGCTCTGGCTGATCCTCGACGAGATGGACCTGATGTGGATCCCGGTCGAGCGGCACTGGCGGCTCAACGAGCGGCACTACGGCGCGCTGCAGGGCCTCGACAAGGCCGAGACCGCGGCGAAGCACGGCGCCGAGCAGGTGAAGATCTGGCGGCGCAGCTACGACATCCCGCCGCCGCCGCTCGAGGAGAGCGATCCGCGCCACCCGCGCCACGACCCGCGCTACGCGGCCCTGCCGCCGAGCGCGATCCCGGGCACCGAGTCGCTCGCAATCACGCTCGAGCGGGTGCAGCCCTATTGGGAAGACCGCATCGTGCCGGAGCTCCGCGCGGGGAAGAACGTCCTCGTCGCCGCGCACGGCAACAGCCTGCGCGCGCTCGTGAAGATGCTCGAAGGCATCTCCGATAGCGACATCGTCGAGCTGAACATTCCGACCGGCGTCCCGCGCGTCTACGAGTTCGACGCGGAGCTGCGCCCGACGCGCGCCGAGTACCTCGGCGACCCGGAGGCGATCGCCGCAGCCGCGCAGGCCGTCGCCAACCAAGCGGCACGGAGCCGCTGATGCTCTATCGGCTGGGCGGGCTCGAGGTCGCGACCGACGGCGACGACTTCTACGTTGCCCCGACTGCCGCGGTGATCGGCCGCGTGCGCCTCGGCAAAGGGGCGAGCGTCTGGTTCGGAGCGGTCGTCCGCGGCGACAGCAACGAGATCGTGATCGGCGACTCGAGCAACGTGCAGGATACGGCAGTCGTGCACGTCGACTCGGACGCGTCGACGACGATCGGCACCGGCGTCACGATCGGCCACGCCGCGACCGTGCACGGCTGCACGGTCGGGGACTTCAGCCTGATCGGCATCGGGGCGACGATCCTGAGCCACGCGGTGATCGGCCGACACTGCATCGTCGGCGCCGGCGCGCTGATCACCGAGCGGAAGACTTTCCCGGATCGCTCGCTGATCATCGGCGCACCGGCGCGCCGCGTGCGTGAGGTGACAGACGAGGAGATGCAGATGCTCGTCAAGAGCGCGGAGCATTACGCCGCGCTCGGCCGGCGCTACCGCCGCGAGCTCGGGCTCGACCCACGGAGCGAACGGGCGCCCTGAGCCGGCGCGCGACGCCCCTGCGGCAGGCGGCTACGCGGGCGTCTTCAGCCGCACCCCGCGGCCGCCGCCGCGGCTTTCGGCACCCGCGCCGATCAACTCGATGCCCGCGTTGTCCAATGCCCGAACGAGGCGCATCAACGAGTCGACGTTGCACCGGACGACCCCGTCGCTGCCCTCCATCCGCCGGATCGTCGGCAAGGACAGGCCCGACAGCTCCGCGAGCTGCCGCTGATCGATGCCGAGCAGCGCGCGGGCGGCCCGAAGCTGCGCGGACGTGATCATCGGTGAACCGCTGCGAATGAGCGTCGAGAACCCATTTCTAGGTTCGGAAACACTAATTGTGATATTTCAGGTATCATCCTGTGCAGGGTACAGGGTGAAGCACACGACGGGCAAGAGGCGATGGCCGCAGTGACGATCGACCGACACGAGCCTCGCGCGAGCGACCGACCGACGGCCGCCTGCGAGCGCGAGCCCACGGGCCTCGCGGTGCTCGGCAATCCGGCGCTGAACAAGTCGACCGCGTTCACGCCGGAGGAACGGGAGCGCTACAAGCTGCACGGCCTCCTCCCGCCTGCCGTCTGCAGCCAGGAGGTCCAGATCGAGCGCGTGCTCGTCAACCTGCGGCGCAAGTCGAGCGATATCGAGCGCTACATCTTCCTGCAGGCGCTCGCGGGCCGGAACGAGCGCCTCTTCTATCGCGTGCTGATCGATCACATCGACGAGGTGCTGCCGCTCGTCTACACGCCGACGGTCGGCCAGGCCTCCCTCGAGTTCGCGCACATCTTCAGGCAGGCTCGCGGGCTCTACGTCACGGCGGAGGACCGCGGGCGCGTCGCGCAAATCCTCGGCAACTGGCCGCATCGCGGCGTGCGCGTCGTCGTGATGACGGACGGCGCACGCATTCTCGGCCTCGGCGATCTCGGCGCGAACGGCATGGCGATTCCGCTCGGCAAGCTCCAGCTCTATACCGCGTTCGCGGGCATCCGCCCGGAGGAGACGCTGCCGATCATGCTCGACGTCGGCACGAGCAACGAGGCGCTCAGGAGCGATCCGCTCTATCTCGGGCTCGACCGCCCCCGCCTGGCCGGCGAGGAGTACTACGCGCTGGTCGACGAGACCATCGCGGCGCTGACGGCCCGCTATCCCGACGCGCTGCTGCAGTTCGAGGATTTCGCGACGCCCGAGGCGTACGCGCTGCTCGACCGCTACCGCGACCGCGTGCTCTGCTTCAACGACGACATCCAGGGAACGGCCGCGACGGTCGTCGCGGGCATCTACGCCTCGACGCGGATCTCACGCGTGCCGTTCCGCGACCTGCGGGTGCTGTTCCTCGGCGCCGGCTCCGCCGCGACCGGAATCGCCGACCTGCTGGTCGAGGCGCTGATCGCGGAAGGCCTGACGCGCGAAGAGGCGCAGGGGCGGCTCTCGCTGGTCGACCTGGACGGCTTGATCGTGCGCGAGCGCGCGGCCGAGCTGCCGCCGCACCTCGTGCCGTTCGCGCACGACCGCCCGCCGACCGATTTCCTCGGCGCGCTCGATGCCGTGCGGCCGCACGTCCTGGTCGGCGCGACCGGCGCGCCGGGCAGCTTCACGCGCCCGGCGATCGAGCGGATGGCCGCGATGAACGAGCGGCCGACGATCTTCGCGCTGTCGAATCCGACCTCGCGCGCGGAGTGCACCGCCGAGGAGGCGTACCGGTGGAGCGACGGCCGCGCGATCTTCGCGAGCGGCAGCCCGTTCCCGCCGGTCGTGATGGACGGCGCCGCCCGCTTTCCGAGCCAGAGCAACAACGCGTACATCTTCCCGGGCGTCGGGCTCGGTGCGCTCGTCGCGCACGCGAAGGTCGTCACCGACGACATGTTCCTCGCGGCCGCGCGCACGCTCGCCGAATCGTTGACGAGCGCGGACCTCGAGCGCGGCGTGCTGTATCCGGCGCTGAAGAGCGTCCGCGAGCTCTCGGTGCGGATCGGCGCCGCCGTCGCCCGCGTGGCCGCGGAGCGCGGCCTTGCGCGCGTCGAATTGCCGGCGGATCTCGAGGAGGCGATCCGCGCCGACATGTATCAGCCGTACTACTGACGATCGCCGGCGCCGCGCGAGCTCAGACCCCGCGCGCGAGCGCCGCGGCGCGCGGCAGCGACTGCGCGGCCCGCCACGCGTCCCAGCTGAAGACGAGCACCGCGATCCAGATCAGCGCGAAGCAGACGACGTGCGGCAGCGTCAGCGGCTCGCCGTACGCGATGCCGATCAGGAACTGCAGCGTCGGCGAGATGAATTGCAGGATGCCGATCGTCGAGAACTTGAGCCGCCGCGCGGCGAGCGCGAAGCAGAGGAGCGGCAGCACGGTCAGCGGCCCTGCGAGCACGAGCGTCGCGGACATGCCCGGGTCCTCCGGCCGAAAGACGCTCGTGCCGCCCCCGATCAGCCACGCGAGATAGCCGGCCGCGAGCGGAAGCAGGACGACGGTCTCGATGAACAATCCCGGCATCCCGCCGATCGCGACGCGGCTCCGGATCACGCCGTAGATCGTGAACGACGTCGCGAGCGTCAGCGCGATCGCCGGGAACTCTCCCCCGCTCGCGGTCAGCACGGCGACGCCCGCGCCGGCGAGCACGACGGCCGCGGTCTGCGGCCGGCGCAGCCGCTCGCGGAAGAACACGACGCCGATGACGACGTACATCAGCGGATTGATGTAGTAGCCGAGGCTCGCCTGGAAGATGTGCTCCGTCTGCACCGCGAAGATGTAGACGAGCCAGTTGACGGCGATCACGGCCGCCGCGATTGCGAGCAGCCCGAGCTTGCGGCGATCGGCGAACGCCGCACGGACGTCCGGCCACTGCCCGCGGAGCAGGATCACCGCGAGCCCGAACGGCACCGCCCAGACGATCCGGTGCGCGAGCACCTCGAGCGGCGGGACCGCGGCGACGATCTTGAAGTAGATCGGGAAGAAGCCCCAGAGGAAGTACGCGACGAGCGCGGCGGTCAACCCATCGCGCGTGCGGCGCTTGTCCGCTTCTGCGGCATCGAGCGTACCGATCACTCGAATCTCCGTCGGACGCGGCCGTCAGTCCGCGGCCGTGCCGCTCCAGAGGCGAATCAGCCCCTCTTGCGCCGTCGAAGCGACGAGCTTGCCGTCGGCGGTGAAGAACCTGCCGAGCGCGAGCCCGCGCGCGCCGGACGCGCTCGGGCTCTCCATCACGTAGAGCAGCCACTCGTCGATCCGGAACGGGCGGTGAAACCACATCGCGTGATCGAGGCTCGCCATCTGGAGGTTGCCGGAGACGAAGCTGACCGCGTGCGGCAGCGTCGCGGTGCCGACGAGCTGATAGTCCGACACGTACGCGAGCAGGTTGCGGTGCAGGTGCGGGTCGTCCGGCAGCGCGCCGACGGCCTTGAGCCACACGTGCCGGCGCGGCTCAGTCGGTTGCGGACGGAGGATCTGGATCGGCTCGACCGGACGGATCTCGAACGGCCGCTCGTGCGTCAGGAACCGGTGCATCTTCTCCGGGACGAGGCTCAGGACGTCCTCCGGGATCTCGCGCACGTCCGCGAGGCCGTCCGGGCCCGGCACGGCGGGCATCTCGGCCTGGTGCTCGAGCCCTTCCTCCGGCACCTGGAACGACGCGGTCATGTTGAAGATCTGCCGACCATGCTGGATCGCGACGACGCGGCGGTTCGAGAAGCTCCGGCCGTCGCGGGCGCGATCGACGTGGTAGACGATCGGCGCGTTCACGTCGCCCGGATGCAGGAAATACGCGTGCAGCGAGTGCACGTCTCGGCCGTCGACGGTGTAGCTCGCGGCCGTCAGCGCCTGGCCCAGCACTTGCCCGCCGAACACGCGCGCGCCGCCGAGATCGCGGCTTTCGCCGCGAAAGATGTTCGCCTCGATGCGCTCGAGCTCGAGGAGGTGCAGCAAATCCGCGAGGATCGCGGACACGCGGTCAGCGCTCCGGCTTCGCCCGCGAATGGCGGTTCAAGCGCGCGATCAGGCTCGAGGTGTCCCAGCGCTTGCCGCCCATCGCCACGACGTCCGCGTAGAACTGATCGACGAGCGCGGCCACCGGCAGCTCGGCGCCGTTGCGCCGCGCTTCCTCGAGGCAGATCCGCAGGTCCTTGCGCATCCACTCCACCGCGAAGCCGAAATCGAAGCGGTTCTCGATCATCGTCTGCCAGCGGTTGTCGAGCTGCCAGGATTGCGCGGCGCCCTTCGAGATCACGTCGACGACGGCCGGCACGTCGAGCCCTGCTTGCCGCGCGAAGTTCAGCGCCTCCGCGATCCCCTGCACGACGCCCGCGATCGCGATCTGGTTGACCATCTTCGTGAGCTGTCCCGCGCCGGCCGGGCCGATCAGCCGGACGCTGCGCGCGTACGCGCGGATCACGGGCTCGGCGCGCGCGTAGACGTCCTCCTCGCCACCGACCATCACGGTCAGCTTACCGTTCTCGGCGCCGGCCTGCCCGCCCGACACCGGCGCGTCGAGGCAACCGATGCCGCGCTCGCGGCCGACGGCCGCGATCTCGCGCGCGACGCCGGCGGACGCGGTGGTGTGGTCGACGAAGACGCCGCCTTTGCGCAGCCCCGCGAGCACGCCGTCGGGCCCGAGCACGACCGCGCGCAGATCGGGGTCGTCGCCGACGCACGTGAACACGAGCTCGGCGGCCTCGGCCGCCTCGGCCGGCGTGGCGGCAACCGTGCCGCCGTGCTCCGCGCTCCAGCGCTCTGCCTTCTCGCGCGTGCGGTTGTAGACGGTCACCCGGTGTCCGGCCTTCGCGAGCCACCCGGCCATCGGGTAGCCCATCACTCCGAGCCCTATGAATGCTACGTCGGTCATTTCCCCTTCGCCTCAGAGCACGTGCAACGATGCGGCGCCGCCCGCGTGCGCGGGCACGGGCGCAACCCGCACAGCATACTCGATCGGGGCCGCGCGCCGGCCGCGAGTCACTCCTCGGCGTCGAGCACGGCGCCGATCTGCCGCCGGAGGCGCGCATAGAGGCGCGGCGACGCGGGACCGCGGGCGTTCGCGCCGGCCCAGAACCACGCGAGGAGGCGCAGCATCCGGACCGTCTCGTCGAGCTCGGCCGCGTCGAACGGCGCCGGTGCTCCGCCGTAGTACGCCTCGATCAGCCGGCCACGGGCGTGCGCGTCGTAGCCGTTCATCATCGCGGCGCCCGCGAGATCGAGGATCGGCGCGGACGAGACCGCGTACTCGAAGTCGATCAGCACGAGCGCATCGCCCGCGTCGAGCACGTTCGACGCGGCGAGGTCGTTGTGACAGAACACGGTCGGCGGATGACGCGCCTCGAACCGGCGTGCGCGCGCATCGAGCTCGATCGCGCGGCGCGCGGCGCGCGGCGTCGGCGTGCCGGCCCGGCGCACGTAGCTTTCGGCCACGCGCGCGAGCGCGTACGGCGGCAGCTCCGGCGGCAGCGCGTGCAGCCGGCGGAGGAGCGCGGCGAGCCGGACGACGTTGTCGTCGCGGCGTGCGTCGCGGACGGTCCAGCTGCGCGCGTCGGGCAGATACTCGATGACGAGCGTGCCGGCCGCGGCGTCGTGCGCGACGACGCGCGGCGCGAGCCGGGCCGCGGCCGCGAGCGCGGTGGCGTGCGCCTCCGCCGCGACGTCGAGCTGCGGCCCGACGACGTCCGAGCGCATCTTGACGACCCACTGCCCGTCCGGGCGCTCGACGAGGTAAGTGCGATGGGCGCTGCCGCCGGCTGCGAGCGCTCGATAGGTCCATGCGCCGGGCGCGGGCCCGAGCGGCGCGAGCGCACGCTCGAGCCGCGCCCGGACGCCGCCCTCCTCGCCCATCGGCTAGCCTCGCGCGAGCGCGGCCTCGACTCGGGCCTCCTGCGCCCGAAAATCGCGAAGCCAGCGGCGGAAGCCGATCACGACGAGCACGAGGTAGAACGCGAACAGCACCGCGGTCGGCACGAGCCCGCGCGCCGCGTAGATGTACACGTACAGGGCGTCGATCACGAACCAGTAGATCCAGTTCTCGAGGACCTTGCGGGCGACCATGTACGTCGTCACGATCGAGCCGATCGTCGTGAACGAGTCGAGGTACGGGAACGCGGCGTCCGTGTTCGCTTCGAGCCAGCGCCCCGCGACGAGCGACGCGGCGACGATGCCGGCGATCGCGAGCGCATGCCGCTGCCATGGCCACACACCGACCGCGACGCCCTCGCCGCGTTCGCCGCCCCGCCGCCACTGCTGCCACCCGTAGACGGCCATCGCGGCGTAGAACACCTGGAGCCCGACCTCCATGTAGAGCCGCGCGTGGTACGTGATCACGACGTAAGCGAGCACGCTCGCGAGCGCGGCCGCCCAGCACCAGATGTTCTGCCGGATCGCGAGCACGAGATACGCGATCGCGAGCGCGACCGCGGCGAGCTCGAGCACGCGCATCGCGGTCATTCGCCGTCTCCGAGGTCCGGCGGCGACGCGATCGGCACGTCCACGTTCAGGAACTTCGCGACCAGCACCTGCGAGCCGCCCGCGGCGAACGAGCGCGCGAGCGCCTGCTCGACCGCGTCGAAGACGTCGCGGAGCTCGCCCCGAATCTGCGTGCTCAGCTGATTGACGACGACCTCGAGCCGCGGGTCGTCGCGGACGTCGCCGATGAACGCGAGCACCTTGTCGATCCGTCCGTCCCCGAGCGGGTAGAGGCTCAACTCGGCCGTGATTCGCATCGCGCGTCCTCCCTCAGAAGCGGTACTTCAACGTCACGCCCGCATGGCGCGGGTCGCCGAGCCGCACGTAGAGCGCGTCGGGGAAGTCCGGCGGCTCGTTGCCGAAGAAGAAGCCGCGCACCGCGTATTCCTCGTCGAGCAGGTTCCGCACCCAGAGCTCGGCGCTCAGGTTGCCGAAGTCCCGGCCGATCCGCAGGTTCGCGACCGCGTAGGCATCGGAGCGCTGGTCGTGGCTGTAATCGAACAGATAGTCGTCCGCGCCGATCACGTCCAGCCGGCCGCGCCAGCCGCCGGGCGCCGCGTACTCGAAACCGACGGCGTACGTGCGGCTCGGCGCGTGCGCCTGCTCGCGGCCTTCGAGCGCCGGATAGACCGCGAAGCGCTCGATCTCGGTGTCGAGGAAGCCGAGCGCGGCGGTCACCGCGAAGCGGTCGGTCGGGCGCCAGGCGACGTTCGCCTCGAGGCCGCGGTGCCGGCCGCGGTCCGCGTTGTCCGTCAGGAACACGAACGACAACGGATCGCCGAGGTCGAGCTGCAGCGGCACCTTGATCTGCTGATCGTCCCGACGCACGAGGAACACGCCGACGTCCGCCGCGAGCCGGCCGCCGAGCCACCGGCCCTTGATGCCGCCCTCGAGGCTCGTCAGGAACTCCGGATCGAACTCGATCTGCGCGGCGGTCACGCCGTCGACGCTGTCGAAGTCGACGCCCGCGAGCCCGATGTTGAAGCCGCCGGCCTTGTAGCCGCGGGCCGCGCGGATGTAGGTCGTCAGCTCCTCGTCGAGCCGCCACGAGACCGCGAGCTCGCCGCCCGCCATCGTGTCGGTCGGATCGAAGCGGTTGCCGGCCGTGTCGACGTAGTCGGCGGAGCGCCGCTCCGCCCGCAGGCCCGCGGTCAGCTCGGCTCGCCGGCCGAGCGCAAACGAGAGCTCGCCGAACACGGCGACGTTCGTCGCGCCGTAGTCGCTCTGCGAGCGATCGTCGGTCTCGCATGGCGTGCAGAAGAGCGCGTCGTCGTAGACGCCGAAGTCGTGCCGGTCGTTCGACTCGTCGAGATCGAGCAGGTAGACGCCCGCGAGCCAGTCGCCGCGGCCGCCGAGCGCGCCGTCCTTCGACTGGATCCTGAGCTCCTGGTTGAACGTCTCGCGCCGCCGTTCGGTCGAGGAGAAGTAGTCGTACACGTACGGCGCCCAGAGCGCCTCGTTGCCCCAGTCGCCGTCGAAGCTCAAGGTCGCGTCCGTGTCGGCGAAGCCGGAGATGCTGACGATATCGAAGCGCTCGAGCTCGGCCTCGATGCGCGCGGACAGCGCGACGGAGCGCTGCGCGTCGCGGCCCGGGTCGTCGGACTGCGTCGTGAAGGAGTTGTCGATCGTCCACGCGTCGTAGCCGTTGTCGAGGTCGACGTAGAGCGCCGTGAAGTCGACGCCGACGCGGTCGCTCGCGTCCCACCGCAGCCGGCCGCGCAGCGTCGTCTCGTCGCGCCGGTAGGTGTCGTCGCGCCCGAGCCAGGCGTTGTCGCGGAAACCGTTGCTCTCGTAGCGGTGCACGGACACGCGGTAGCCGAGCGAGTCGCTGACGGGGCCGCCGACGGCCGCGCCGAGCGCGCGCGTGTCGTCGTCGCCGAGCGTCGCCTCGAAGTCGCCTTCGAGCTCGCCGGTCGGCTGCGCGGAGCGCATGTAGACGAGGCCGCCGAGGGCGTTCGCGCCGTAGCGGGTGCCCTGCGGTCCGCTCAGCACCTCGACGCGCTCGATGTCGAACAGCGTGCCGACCGCGCCGATGCCGGAGAAATCGACGTCGTCGATCAGGAACCCGATCGAGGGGTTCGGCGCGCCCTGGTACGACTCGAGCTCGCCGACGCCGCGAAGCTGCAAGTAGCGCGCGCGCGAGCCTTCGCCGGAATAGGTCAGGTTCGGCACCTGCACCGCGAGCTCCTCGAAGTGCTGCACCGCGCGGTCGTCGAGCTCGTCCGCGTCGAGGACGCTGACGGTCAGCGGCACGTCGAGCACGCGCTGCTCGCGGAAATCGGCGGTCACGACGATCTCCTCGAGGTCGCGCGCGGGCTGCGCGTGCAGGAAAGCTGCGGGGAGCGCGGCGAGCGCCGCGCCGATGAACGGCCGAATACACATTGCGGATCTCCTCTCGAGAGCGAGACCCGGTTTCACAGCGAGCGGGGAATTCCGTCCCTTCGCCGGTACTAACCGGATCAGGTTCAAAGGGTTGATCGGCCACTCGCCGATCTCTCAGGCCGGAGACTTCCGGCCACCCCTCGGACTTGAGACGAGGTCGATGATAGTCGAAACGCCGCGGAACGTCACGGCGCGACGCGACGCGCGCTCTACTGGGTAGGAGCGGCTGTCCAGCCGCGACTGCGGCTTCGCTCGACGTCGCGGCAGCCGCGGCTGGACAGCCGCTCCTACCCGTGCTCTTTCAGGCGCGGGAGGAGCTCGGCGAGGTTGCACGGGCGCGTGCGGTAGTCGAGCTGCGCGGCGATGATCTTGTCCCAGCCCGTCGCGCACGCGTGCGCGGAGCCCGGCAGGCAGAACACGAACGTGCCGTTCGCGACCCCGGCGAGGCAGCGCGACTGCATCGTCGACGTGCCGATCTCGGCGAACGACAGCGACCGGAACAGCTCGCCGAAGCCCGGCAGCTCCTTGTCGAGCAGCGGCGCGACCGCCTCCGGCGTGCCGTCGCGCCCGGTGACGCCGGTGCCGCCGGTCGTCAGCACCACCTCGACCGCCGGCTCCGCGATCCATTGCGCGACCCGCGCCCGGATCGCGTAGACGTCGTCGCGCACGATCGCGCGGTCGGCGAGCACGTGGCCGGCCGTCTCGAGCCGCTCGACCAGCAGCGCGCCCGAGCGGTCGTTCGCCTCGGTGCGCGTGTCGGACACCGTCAGCACGGCGACCTTCAGCGGCAGGAACGGACGCGGCTCGGCGGTCGTCATCAGGCTCTCGACGCCGGCCGCACGGTCAGGTCGCGGCTCATCTTCAGCGCGTCCTCGCGACCCGCGTAATACGCGCGCCGCATGCCGGCCTCGCGGTACCCGAGCTTGCGGTAGAACGCGAGCGCGCCGTCGTTGCTCGCGCGAAGCTCGAGATTGACGGTGAAGATGCCGGCGGTGCGCGCGGTCGCTTCGAGCCACTCGAGCAGCCGGCGCCCGACGCCCTGCTTCCGGTAGCCGGGCTGCACCGCGAGCAGGCTCAGGTGCGCGTGCACGTCGTAGAACTCCATGATCGCGAAGCCGGCGAGACGCCGCCGATCGCGCGCGGTCAGCACCGTGCACTCCGGATGCTCGACATAGTGGCGAACGCGCGGCTCGTTCCACGTCCACGGCAACCCGGCCTCGACCAGCCGGCGCGACATGTCGGCGATCGCGGCCGCATCCTCCCGGCTCGCGAGCGTGATTCGGACGTTCGTCATCCCGTGAGTATAGTGGCTCCCGTGTCCGCTCCGCGCCCGCCGAAGATCGCCTGCGTGCTGCTCGCCGCCGGAGGCTCGACACGCCTCGGCCGGCCGAAGCAGCTCGTTCGCCGCCGCGGCGTGCCGCTCGTCGTCCGCGCGGCGGAAGCGGCGGTACCGGTCGTCGACGGGCCGGTCGTCGCGGTGCTCGGCGCCGAAGCCCTCAGGCTCCGCGGCGTCCTGCGCCGGCGCGCCGCGCCCGTGCGGGTCGTCGTGAACGCACGCTGGGCAGACGGGCTCGCGGGCTCGCTCGCAGCCGGCCTCGCGGCCCTGCCGGCGGACACGCGCGCCGTCCTGATCCTGCTCGCCGATCAGCCCGAGGTCGGGCCCGAGGCCCTCGCGCGGCTGATCGACGCGTGGCGCCGGCACCCGGCGCGCGCGGCAGCGTCGCTCTACGGCGGCCGGGCCGGCGTACCGGCGATCCTGCCCCACCGGCTCTTTCGCGCCGCGCGGACGCTCGACGGCGACCGCGGAGCGCGCGCGCTGCTGCGGTCGCTGCCGGACGTGACGCTCGTGCCGATGCCGGAAGCCGCGCTCGACATCGACACGCCGGACGATCTGCGCCGCCTGCGCTGAAGCCCCCTCCGCCTTCACGGCCCCCTGCGCAAGCTCCTAGATGTTGCTCAAAGACAACATCGCAAATATGAGAATGTTGTTGACAGAAAAATTGCCGCCCTCCTAGGATGATATCGAACCAGTTGGTTCGATGCTTTTTTGCAACAGTTGTAACGGCGCCGGCGGCCCGGCCGGTACACCGGTAAGGAGAGCGATGATGACGCAACGACCGACACTGAGACCGATCGCGCGCGCGCTTGCAACGCTCGCGCTCCTCGGGGCCGCTCCCGCGTTCGCGCAGCAGCAAGGCGCGAACCTCGAGGAGATCATCGTCACCGCACGATTCCGGGAGGAGAACCTCCAGGAGACGCCGATCGCGATCACCGCGCTGACCACGCAGGACATCGAGGCACGCGCGTTCACGAACACGGCGCAGATCGGCTACACCGTCCCGAACACCTACTTCCAGAAGGCCCAGGCCGCATTCGGCAACTCGATGGTGGCCTTCATTCGCGGTGTCGGCCAGAACGACTTCAACTTCGCGTTCGAGCCCGGCGTCAGCATGTACATCGACGACGTCTATCACGCGACCGTGATGGGCTCGATGTTCGACTTGCTGGACCTCGAGCGCGTCGAGGTGCTGCGCGGCCCGCAAGGCACGCTGTTCGGCCGCAACTCGATCGGCGGCGCGATGCGGATGGTCTCGACGCCGCCGCGGGGCGACGGCTCGGGCACGATCCAGGCGACCGTCGGCGACTTCGACCGCACCGACGTCCGCGCGAGCTACGACTTCGCGTTCAGCGAGAAGGTGTTCGCGCGCGTCGCGGCCGCGAGCAAGCGCCGTGACGGCTACGTGGACTTGATCGACTTCGCGTGCGAGCGGCCGGCAGAAGCGGGCACGCTGCCCGCGATCACGCGAAACCGCGGCGGCGGCTGCCGGATCGGCACGCTCGGCGGAGAGGATTCGACCGGTGCGCGGATCGCGCTCCGCTACGAGCCTTCCGACGCGGTCGCGCTGACGTTCACCGCAGACTACCAGGACGACCAGAGCGAGTCGCAGGCCGACATCATCACGGCGGTCGGCACGGCGACCGCGTCGCAGCAGTTCCAGGACTGGGATCAGAACGTCATCAACGCGACGTTCGGCATCAACTACGACGAGCGCTTCCTGACGGACTCGATCTACAAGAACTACGCGACCTTCCGCGACCCGATCACCGGCCTCGAGAACCGGCCGATCTCGACGCTGACGGCCGAAGGCTTCTCCGGCAAGCTCGAATGGGACCTCGCGGACACGGTCGCGCTGAAGCTCGTCTACGCCAATCGCGGCTACGACTCGGAGTTCGCGACCGACCACGACGGCTCGCCGATCGGCGGCCAGGAAGTCAACGGCGTCATCGACTTCGATCAGGACACCTTCGAGCTGCAGCTCGCCGGCGCCGCGCTCGGGGAGCGGCTCGACTGGACGGTCGGCCTCTTCTACTACCAGAGCGACGTCGTCGCCGCACAGACCGTGTTCCTGCCGGCACTCACGCCGAGCCCGACCGGCATCCTCGTGAACGGCTTGAACGTCCAGGAGAACGAGAACCGCTCGCTCTACTCGCAGTTCGTCTACAACCTGACCGACCGCACGCGGCTCACGTTCGGCCTGCGCTACTCGGAGGACGACAAGAACGTCAACTTCGACAACACGGTGATCATCCGCCGGCTCGAGAACAGCGACGACTCGACCGACTACCGGCTTGGCGTCGACTGGGAGTTCGGCGACAACAAGATGCTGTACGCGTCCGTCGCGACGGGCTATCGGCCGCTCGCCTACAACCCGCGGCCGTTCCAGCCCTCGCAGCTCGTGCCGGTCGACGGCGAGGAGCTGACGGCGTACGAGCTCGGCGTGAAGGGCGATTTCGCGGATGGGCGGCTGCGCTTCAATACCGCGCTCTTCTACTCCGATTACGAGCAGCGGATCGTTCCGCAGGGCGGCATCGAGTGCCTGAAGGACCCGGACGGTAACATCATTCCGGGCGACGCCGTGCCGAACCCGCAGCCGGGCGGCCCCGCGACGTGCTCGGGCGTCATCCCGCGGACGGCCTACGTCAACGTTCCGGGAGACATCCAGGGCATCGAGGTCGAGATCGACTACCGTCCGACCGACGCGCTGACGTTCACCGTCGGCGCGGGCTACACGGACTGGGATTCGCCGGACATCGCGTCCGGCAGCCTGCCGTCGTTCGTCCCCGAATGGAACGCGAACATGGCGCTGCAGTACGACTTCTCGCTCGCGGGCGGCGGCACGCTGTCGCCGCGGCTCGACGCGTACTTCCAGACGGACGTCTGCAGCGCGCTGCAGCCGGGGCCGGACGGCGTCAACGTGAACAACCCGAACTCCTGCACGGACGCATACGAGCTCCTGAACCTGCGCTTGACGTACGTGCCGCCGAGCCAGGACTGGACGATGGCGGTCGGCGCGACGAACCTGACGGACGAGGAGTATCTGCTGAACATCTTCGACCTGACGGGGTTCGGCCAGCCGTTCCGCCAGGCGCAGCCCGGGCGCCCGCGCGAGTGGTACCTGTCCTTCACGAAGGACTTCTGAGCCGATCGCAAGGCGAGCGGGCACGCGCTTGCCGCGCGTGCCCGCCGGTCGGCCCGTTTCCGCCGCGGCTGCGCGCTGCCGCAGCTCAAAGCGTGCCTTCGCTCGACGCGTTCGCGAGCGTCTCGAGCGGTCCGGCGTAGCGCGCCTTGATGTCCGGATATTCCGCGTGCTCGCGCGCGAGCGCGAGGCTCCGCTCCGCCGCCGCGCGGCGGCCGAGACGGTGCCAGACGAGCGCCTCGAGGAAATAGAACTGATGCTCGTCGCGCTTCAGCCGCAGTGCCGTCTGCAGGCTGTCGAGCGCGTCCTCGAAGCGCTCCTCGCCGTAGGCCTGGCGCGCACGCGCGAAGTGATAGTACGGATTGCGGAGCTGATAGTTGCGGATGCGCCGCCGATACTCCTCCGCGAGCGCGTCGTTGCCGCTCTTCGCGTACAGGCTCGTCAGATTCGTGAGCACGCTGCGATTCGTCGGCTCGACGGCGAGCGCGTGACGATAAGCGGCCTCCGCTTCCGCGGGCCGCTCGTTGCGGGCGTAGATGAGCCCGACGTTGCTCCAGTGGCCGGCGATCTTCGGATACGCCTCGATCGCGGCCCGCAGCGCAGCAAGGCTCGCCTGATGATCGCCGGCGATCAGCGCCTCCGCGCCGCGATTGGTGTAGAACAGCGCGAGCGCGTAGTCGTCGTCCACGACGCGCCGCTCGTAGTTGCCGCGGAACTCGAGCTCGTTGAAGTCGATGACCCACTCGTCGCCCGCCCCGCCGCGGACGAGGACGTTGATGTGGTTGCTGACGAGCAGCACGTCCTCGGCGCTCGACCAGCTCGGCGGGATATCGACCATCTGGTAGCGGGCCCTGAGCCCTGCCTCGCGCGCGAGCGCGACGAACAGGATCGTGAACGACAGGCAATTGCCCTCGCGCCGATGGAAAGTCTCGCTTGCGGTGTGCGTGACGGCCGAGGTGTAGCGCAGGTCGAAGAGGCCGCGCGCCTGCATCGCGCCGAGCAGCCGGCGCAGCTTCGCCTCCGTGCTCCACCCGGGATCGATCTCGCTGCGCACGAACTCGCGCATCTCCGCGTCGATGCCGAACACCTCCTCGGCGGTCGCGGGCGGCGGCGGCAGCGGGGCCGCGAACAACGTCTCGCCGGACAGGAGCGCTTCGGCCGACACGGCGGGGCGCGGAGGGCTCGAGCTCGAGCATCCTCCGAGGCCGAGGATCGCGGCGGCGAGCACTACGCGATGCATGGCGGCGGGCCGTTACGGATGCCGCCCTATTCTAGCGCGGTCGAGCGGTCTCCCGCGGTGAACCGGTCGCGCAGTTGACCCAGCCGGAGTGCCCCGCCCGGTAGTGCTCCTTCTTCCAGATCGGCACGCGCAGCTTGGTCTCGTCGATGATGTAGCGGCAGGCGTCGAACGCGGCGTCCCGGTGGGCCGCGCTCACGCCGACCCAGACGGCGCACTCGCCGATCTCGAGCTTGCCGACCCGATGGCGGCAGTGAGCGGCCGTGATCGCGAAGCGGGCCTTCGCCTCGGCAATGATCCGCTCGCCTTCGGCCCGGGCGATCGGGGCGTGCGCCTCGTACTCGAGCGCGACGACCGCCTCGCGTTCGTTGTGGTTGCGCACCCAACCCTCGAAGGTCACGCAGGCGCCGGCGCGGTCGTCCGGCAGCAGCCGCTTCAGCGCCTCCGGGTCGAGCGCGGTGCCGGCGAGATCGAAGCTCATCGCGCGCCCGTCAGCCTCCGGCGACCGGCGGGAAGAACAGCACCTCGTCGCCGGCCTCGAGCGGCGCGTCCCACTCGCGCAACTCGTCGTTGATCGCGACCTTGCAGCGGCCGATCGCGTCGCGAAAACCGTGCCGCTCCGCGAGCTCGCCGTAGAGCTCGGCCGCGGTCGCGGCGGCCGTCGTCACGCTTTCGCTCTCGCGTCCCGCGCACTCGCGAAACGCGGCGAAGTAGCGTGCGGTGACCTCGATCATTTCCCTCCTCCGGAATCCGCTTCCCCACGGCGATAGTCGCGTTTGCCGCCCGTCTTCTCGACGAGCGCGACCTCGCGGATCTCGATGCCGTGCGTCAGCGCCTTACACATGTCGTACACCGTGAGCGCCGCGACCGACGCGCCGGTCAGCGCCTCCATCTCGACGCCGGTCTTGTGCGTCGCCCGGACCGCGCAGTCGATCACGAGCTCGCGCTCGCCTGCCCACTCGATCTTGATCTGGCAATCGTCGAGCGGTATCGGGTGGCAGAACGGGATCAGCTCGTGCGTGCGCTTCGCGGCCATCACGCCCGCGACGATCGCGGTGTCGATGACCGGACCCTTCTTCGTGGTCAACTGGCCCGCCGCGCGCTCGACCGCGCCCGGCGGAAACACGACGACCGCGCGCGCGACGGCCGTGCGCGTCGTCACGGCCTTCGAGCCGACGTCCACCATCTTCGGACGGTTGGCCGAATCGACGTGCGTCAGCATCAGCCGCCCATCCGATACATTTCGATCCGCTGCCGGTCGGCCTCGCGCCGGCGAAGCTCCTCGCGCAGCTCGCTGTAGCGGTCTGCCCGATTGCGCCAGACGTTCTGCAGCAGCCCGACGAGATCGGCGTCGCTCGCGCCGGCGCGGAGCGGCCCGCGGAGATCCATCCCGGCCGCGGCGAAGAGGCAGGTGTAGAGCGTGCCGTCCGCGGACAGCCGCGCGCGGTGGCAATCGCCGCAGAACGGCGCGGTCACGGACGAGATGAAGCCGATCTCGCCGGCGCCGTCGAGGAACCGGTAACGCTCCGCGACCTCGCCGCGGTAGTTGCTCGCGAGCGGCTCGACGGGCCAGCGCGCCGCGATCAGCTCGAGCAGCTCTTTCGACGGGACGACTTGCGACGGCTGCCAGCGGTTCAACGTGCCGACGTCCATGAACTCGATGAACCGCACGATCACGCCGCTGCCGCGGAAGTGCTCGAGCAGGTCGAGGACCGTATGGTCGTTGCGCCCGCGCTCGACGACGACGTTGACCTTGATCGGTGCGAAGCCGGCGGTACGGGCCGCGTCGATGCCGGCGAGCACCGTCGCGACGTCGCCGCGGCCGCCGCTCATCGCGGCGAACACGTCCGGATCGAGGCTGTCGAGGCTGACCGTGATCCGCTTCAGCCCGGCGCGCTTGAGCTCGGCCGCGTGCTCCGCGAGCCGCGAGCCGTTCGTCGTCAGCGCGAGATCGGCGACACCGTCGATCTCGGCGAGCCCGGCGACGATCTCGCAGATGTCCTTCCGCAGCAGCGGCTCGCCGCCGGTCAGCCGCAGCTTGTTCGTGCCGAGCTGCACGAACAGCCCCGCGAGCCGCTTGATCTCGCCGGGCGTCAGCCA
This sequence comes from uncultured Gammaproteobacteria bacterium, assembly GCA_964457725.1. Lineage (GTDB taxonomy): Bacteria > Pseudomonadota > Gammaproteobacteria > Steroidobacterales > Rariloculaceae > FEN-1219. The sequence continues at coordinate 4,204 of CAYWGQ010000041.1, read as the reverse complement.
ATGCGCGCGCGGCAGGAAATCGTGGCCGTCGCCGAACACGTCCGCCGGCATGCAGTACGGGCAGCGGTAGTTGCAGCGGTCGATGACGGAGATCCGCAAATCGCGCATCGGCCGGTTCAGGCGGTCCCTGAGGCTGGCTTCGGCGCCGAAACGTGCGACGGTGCCTGACATATTCTCGTTCTCGCCGCGGAGCGGCATTCGAGCGTCCTTGCGCGGCGCGGTCAATGGTAACCCAACGGGCGCTGCGGCATGGAGCTTGCAGCCGCCGCGTGCATGATTAGGCCGCGGCCGGGGCGAAAGTTCACCCTGTCCGCCGCCCATGGCACAATGCCGGCTCCGGAGAATAACTAATGAATAGAAGCCGCCTAGAACCGCTCGGCGTGCCGGCGTCCGAGTACGCTTACGACGCAGCCGAGAGAAAGAGCCGACAGCCGACGGCGCTCGACCGTTGGCTCGTCCGTCAGATTCGGGAGCGCTACGGCGACGACCCCGTCCGGCTCGCGCTGTGGGACGAGCCCGACGTCACGCCGCGCCCGGGCACGGCGATCGTCCGCGTGCTCGACAGCAAGGCGCTGCTGCAGCTCGTGATGAACCCGGAGCTGCATTTCGGAGATCTCTACAGCGCCGGCCGGATCGACGTCCGCGGCGACTTGCTCACCGTGCTCGGCGTCGCGTATCAAGCTCACGCCGAGAAGTCGAAGCTGCGCCGATGGCTCGACCGGGGCCGCCAGTTCGCGGCGCCGGACCTTCACGAGTCGCGGCGCAACATCCATCACCACTACGACATCGGCAACCGGTTCTACGAGCTGTGGCTCGACCGCGAGGCGCTGCAGTACACGTGCGCGTATTACCCGACCGCGGAAGCGACGCTCGAGGAAGCGCAGCAGGCGAAGATGCACCACGTCGCGCGCAAGCTCCGGCTCCGGCCCGGCGAGCGCGTCGTCGAGGCAGGCGGCGGCTGGGGCGGGTTCGCGCTCTTCATGGCGAAGAACTACGGCGTGAAGGTGCGGAGCTTCAACATCTCGAAGGAGCAGATCGCCTACGCCCGGGAGTGGGCGAAGCGCCAATCGCTCCAGGATTCCGTCGAGTTCATCGAGGACGACTACCGCAACGTCTCCGGCGAGCACGACGTCTTCGTCTCGATCGGGATGCTCGAGCACGTCGGCGCGGGCAATTACCGCGAGCTCGGCCGGGTCGCGAGCCGGGCGCTGACGAAGAACGGCCGCGGCCTGATCCACAGCATCGGCCGGGACAAGCCGGCGCCGCTGAACCCTTGGATCGACAAACGCATCTTCCCGGGCGCCTATCCTCCGACGCTCCGCGAGATGATGGAGATCTTCGAGCCGAACGGCTTCTCGGTGCTCGACGTCGAGAACATTCGGCTGCACTACGCGAAGACGCTCGAGGGATGGCTCGAGCGCTACGAGCAGAACGTCGAGGCCGTGCGATCGATGTTCGACGAGGCGTTCGTGCGTGCCTGGCGGCTGTACCTGACGGGCTCGATCGCGGCGTTCGTGCACGGCAACCTGCAGCTGTTCCAGGTGCTCTTCGCGCGTACCGGCGACAACTCGATCCCTTGGACGCGCGCGCACGTTTATGGCGGCGGTTGAGTCTCCGCGCGCCGCGTACGAGCAGAAGAAAGCGCAGCTTCTCGGCTCCTGGCGTGGTTCCGCCAAGGGCCAGCTGCGGCTCGCGAAGTCGACCGTCTCGAATCTGTTCCGCTACCAGCCGCGGCGGGGCGAGGGGCAACGCGTCTCGCTCGCGGCGTTCGACGGCGTGCTGCACGTCGATCCGGCCGCACGCACGGCCGAGGTCGAAGGGCTCGCGACCTACTCGACCGTCGTCCACCGCTGCCTCGAGCACGGCCTGCTGCCGCTCGTCGCCCCGGAGCTGAAGCACATCACCGTCGGCGGCGCGACCGTCGGCATCGGGATCGAGTCGACCTGCTTCCGCTACGGGTTCGTGCACGACGGGCTCATCGAGGCGGACGTGCTGCTGCCGTCCGGGCGCGTCGTGACGGCTCGCGCGGACAACGAGCACGCGGACCTGTTCCACGCGCTGCCGAACTCCTACGGCACGCTCGGCTACATCCTCCGGGCGCAGATCGCGCTGCACGCCGCGGAGCCGTACGTCCACCTGCGCGTCGAGCGCTTCGACGACACGCGCGCGTATCTCGAGGCGATGCGCGCGGCAACGCTCGACCCGGCGAACGACTTCGTCGAGGGGCTGTTCTTCGAGGACGGGCGGTTCTTCCTGATGCTCGGGCGCTTCGCCCGCGAGGTGCCGCGCACCGACGATATCCTGCGCGAGCACGTGTTCTACAAGCTCGTTGAGACGCGGCGCGACATCTACCTCGCGACCGAGGATTACATCTTCCGCTACGACCCGGAGTGGTTCTGGAACATCCCGGAGACCTGGCCGTATCGGCTGTTCCGCCGCTACGCGCCGGCCCGGTTCAGAAACTCCGGCTTCTACACGCGCTATGCCGCGACGAAGAACCGCTGGCTCGCCCGGATCGGCATCCGCGACGACGAGGTCGAGCCGCTGATCCAGGACTGGGAGGTGCCGTGGCGGCACGCGGAGGCGCTCGTCGGCTTCTGCCTGCGCGAGGTGCGCCTCGACGGGCGGCCGTGGGCGGCGGTGCCGATCGTCACCCCGCGCCAGCCGACGCTCTACCCGATCCGGCCGAAAGAGCTCTACTTCAATCTCGGCTGCTACTGCCAGGTCCGCCGGCCGGAGGGACGCGAGCCGTACTACTACACGAAGATCATGGACGAGAAGTGCTTCGAGCTCGACGGGATCAAGATGCTGTACTCGTCGACGTTCCTGTCGGAGGCCGAGTTCGACGAGCGCTTCAACGGCGCCGCGTACCGCGAGCTGAAGCGCAAGTACGACCCGGACGGCCTCGCCCCGACGCTCTACCAAAAGGTCGCGATGCCCCGCTGACCGCCGTAGGAGCGGCTGTCCAGCCGCGACCGCGGGACGCCGAACGAAGCCGCAATCGCGGCTGGACAGCCGCTCCTACCCGAAGACCGCTAGGCGTCTTGCGACGCGGCGGCTTCCGCTTCGATCTTTGCCCAGGAGTCGCGCAGCGTGACCGTGCGGTTGAAGACCGGCGCGCCGGCGCGCGACAGGACCGGATCGACGCTGAAGTAACCGAGGCGCTCGAACTGGAAGCGATCGCCGGGCTTCGCTTCGCCGAGCGCGGGCTCGAGCGCCGCGGCGGACACGATCTCGAGCGAGTCCGGGTTCAGCTCGGCCTCGAGATCGCCGCTCGGAAACGGCACGCGAAACAGCCGGTCGTAGAGCCGCACCTCGGCGCGCACCGCGTGCCGCGCGCTGACCCAGTGGATCGTGCCCTTCACCTTCCGGTTCGCGTTCTCGCCGCCGCTGCGCGTCGTCGGGTCGTACGTGCAGCGCAGCTCGACGACGTTGCCGTCCGCGTCCTTCACGACGCGCTCGCACTTGATGATGTACGCGTAGCGGAGCCGCACCTCGCCGCCCGGCTTCAGGCGGTGGAACTGCTTCGGCGGATCCTCGAGAAAGTCGTCCTGCTCGATCAGGATCTCGCGACAGAACGGCACCGATCGCTCGCCGAGCTCCGGCCGATTCGGGTGGTTCGCCGCGACGACCAGCTCCTCCTCGCCCTCCGGATAGTTCTCGATCACGACCCGGAGCGGCTTCAGCACCGCGAACCGCCGCTCCGCGCGCTCGTTCAGGTCCTCGCGGATGCAGGACTCGAGCTGACCGAGCTCGGCGACCTTCTCCTTCTTCGAGATACCGATCCGGCGCACGAACTCGCGGATCGATTCCGGCGTGTAGCCGCGTCTGCGAATGCCGGACAACGTCGGCATCCGCGGGTCGTCCCAGCCGTCGACGTGCTTCTCGTCGACGAGCTGCTTCAGCTTCCGCTTGCTCGTGACGGTGAACATCAGGTTGCCGCGCGAGAACTCGATCTGCCGCGGCCGATGCGGCAAATCGAGGTTATCGAGGAACCAGTCGTAGAGCGGCCGGTGATCCTCGAACTCGAGCGTGCAGAGCGAGTGGGTCGTGCCCTCGAGCGCGTCCGACAGGGTGTGCGCGTAGTCGTACATCGGGTAGATGCACCACTCGGTGCCGGTTCGCTGATGCGGCACTTTCTTGATCCGGTAGAGCGTCGGATCGCGCAGGTTCAGGTTCGGCGACGTCATGTCGATCTTCGCGC
>CAYWGQ010000040.1:0-24777 GCA_964457725.1 uncultured Gammaproteobacteria bacterium | reverse complement strand
CAATGCGCCCCCTCAATCGCTCACTCCCCCAACGCCGTCCGCATCTCCGCGATCTCGCCGGCAAACTCCTCGAGCACCTCGGCCGCGCCCTCTCCGGCCACCCTGCGTAGCGCCGCGAACCGCCCGGCCTCCGACTCGCCGCGTGCGAGCAGCTTCGCTGCGATCAGCACGTCCGTCAGCGTGACGTCGCCCTCGATCTCTAGGTCGAGCTCGTCCTGCCGCTCGACCGCCTCCTGGAGCGTCTCGGGCAAGCCCCAGCTTTCGAGGATTGCTTTCGCGATCGCCGCGTGCCAGCCCGCGACCACGTCGAGCATGCCGGAGGCCGTGAGGCCGGGGGTCGTCGACGCGCGCATCAGGATGTACAGCCGCCCGAGCACGTGCAGCAGGCCGGTGAGCAGCGCTTGGTCGGGGTTCAGGGACGTCCGGCGCTTCGCGAGCACGTAGCTGAGCGCCGCGATCTCGATGCTCTCTCGCCACGCTTTCTCGAGCTCCGCGCGAATCTCTGGGGAATACGCGTCCTTTTGCCGGAGCTGCTTCATCGCGAACGCGACCGCGACGCTCCGCACGACGTTGAAGCCCATCCGGGCGACCGCCTTGCGGAGGTCCGTGATCTCGTCGTCGAGCCGGCGGAAATGGGCGGAGTTCGCCATTCGGAGCAAGCGCGCGGCGAGCGCGGGCTCGGAGCCGAGCGCGCGGACGACCTCGTCCATCGTCGTGTTCGGCGACTCGAGCAACCGCTGGATCCGGAGCACGGCCTCCGGAAAGGCGGGCAGGTCCAGTCGTTCGTCCTTCAGGTCCTGAGCGAGGCGCTCTACGAAGCTGAAGCCGATCGCATTCGCGCTAGTAGACATAATGCTCCTTCGTCGATACTCCGAGTCCTCGCCGGAACCAGTCGCTTTCGCCGTCCGAGGAGGACGCCGACCATATCGGCCGCGGCTGCGCCGCCTTTACGGTCAGTTTGAAGATGCAATGATCTACCGAAGCAGGGGTCGATGACCGAGACGAACCGCACGTCACGCCGCTCCGATCGCGACGCAGGCGCCGCATCGGCAGCGCCCCTCCGCGGCCTCGTGCTCTGCGGCGGACGCGGCACGCGCCTCGGGCGCGACAAGGGCGAGGTGGACTACCACGGCCGCTCGCAGGCCGAGTGGCTCCACGGGCTCTTGCGGCGCTTCTGCGCCGACGTGCTGGTTTCGATCCGCCCCGAGCAGGCCGGCCGGTTACCGTACGCTCGGTTGCCGGTCGTCGAGGACCGGGCGGGGCAGGGCGCAGGGCCGGCCGCCGGGCTGCTCGCCGCCTGGGATCGGGCGCCCGATTCCGCCTGGCTCGTCGTCGCGGCCGATCTGCCGCTGGTCGATCTCGCGACGCTCGAGGCGCTGACCGCGGCCCGTGACTCGTCGAAGGCGGCGACCGCCTTTCGCCATCCGGACGGCACGCCGGAGCCGCTCTGCTCGATCTGGGAGCCGCGTGCGCGCGAGAGCGTCGAGAACGCCCCCGGCGGCTCGCTTCGGCGCGTGCTCGAGCGCGTTCCGGTCGCGTTCGTCGCGCCGCCCGACCCGGAGCGGCTCGCGAGCGTGAACACGCCCGCGGACGACGAACGGGTCCGCGGACGGCTTCGCGTGCAGCGTCGCGACTAGGCGCTCGGAGACCGAAGGGCACGCTGCGTAGCCGTGCCGACTAACCCCCGTGCAGAGCGGCTGTCGGGGCGCCGGTTCGACGTCCGAACGAGCCCGTACCGTGCGCTAAGTCGCGCCTTTGACCGAACAGGGTTCTAGCTCGCCCCCGTCTGTGCCACTATCGGCAACGCGTCGCGCACCCTTATGTAAATACACGACGACGCGGGTGCATCGGCCGAGCGTGGCCGCGGCGGACCGACGAACGATGGCGGCGAAACACCCACCCACGGACGCGACATCTGTGTCCGACGCCGGCGACGGCGACGGCAAGGTCCGGGACTTGACGCGCCACCGGAGATCGATCGAGAGCACGTTGCCGCCGACGCCCCTGAAGGACTTGCTCGCTGCGGGCGGCGCCACCGTCTACGTGCTCTCGACGGACGACGCGCTGCTCGAGACGGTGTACCGCGCGGGCGGTGAGCAGTACCCGATCTACGCCGTGCGCAACTGGACCGAGCTCGACGCCGCGGTCGCGACCGGCCGGTGCAACATCGCGCTCCTCGACGCCGATCACCTCGGACCGCACCTGGCTCGGAAGCTCGTCGAGCTCGAGCGCTACGGCAGCCGGCTCGTGACGCTGGTTGCCGCGAGCCGCGAGGACTCCCAAGCGCTGATCGGCTACCTGTCCGAGCGCAAGATCCATCGATTGCTGATCAAGCCTGCCGCATTGGGCATCACTCGCCTGCTGCTCGAATCGGCAGTCGCCCGCGCTCTGCAGCTGCGCGGGCAGCCCGCGGAGCCCGAGCCGCTGTTCCCGAACGACCGCCGCGGGCGCCCGCCGGAGCGCACTGTCGGCGGAGGACGGCTGCCGGCGTGGATGCTCGCGACGGGGCTGCTGTCGTTGACCATCGCGGCGCTCGTGACCGGCGGGCTGACGCGTTCGCTCTGGGAGCCTCTGTTGCCGGGGGACGAGCCGGCGCCGGTCGAGCGTGCGCCGGAGCGCGCGCGCGAGGCTCGCGCTCCTGACCTCGGGACGAGCGAAGACGCGCCGGACCCGCTCTCGGCGGGGGCAGCGGAGACGCGGTCCGTCGAGCCATCGGCCGCGGAGGGTGCACCCCAGGGACCGGCGAGCGCGCCGCCTGCCGCATCTGCCGTCGACACGGTGCCGCAGGCAACCGACGCCTATGCAGGACTGCTCGCGAGCGCCGCCGACGCCGTCGCACAGGGCCGCTTGGCCGAGCCGCCGGACGACAATGCGCTCGAGTACTACCGCACCGTTCTCGCGGCGGCGCCGGATCATCCGGCCGCCCGCGCGGGGCTCGATGCGGTGCTCGAAGCTCTCTTCACGGACGCGGAGCGGGCGCTGCTCGACGACGACCTCGGCGCCGCGGCCGCCGCCCTCGCGCACGTCCGGCGGGCGGAGCCCGCGAGCGCGCGACTGGCGTTTCTCGAGGCGCAGCTCGAGCGTGCCCGAGCGGACCGCACGGCCCCGGCACGGGCGACGTCGGCGCCGGTCGTGCCGTCGGCAGCTTCCGCAGCGGTTCCGGCCGGGTCCGCCGGCGAGCTCGAAAGCCTGCTGACGCTCGCCGCGACGAGGATCGCCCGCGAGCAGCTCGTCGAGCCGGCCGGCGACAGCGCGCGCGAATACCTCGATCGGGCCGCCGCGCTCGCGCCGGGGGACCCGCGCGTCGCCGAGGCGCGCGCGGAGCTCGCGGAGGCGATGATCGCGGCCGCCAACGAGGCCGTCGCGCGGGATGATCTCGAGCGCGCAGCGTCGCTCCGCGCGGCTGCCTTAGGGCAGGGTGCCGACCCGAGCGCGCTCGACTCGCTCGAGCAGGCAATCCGCGCGGCGGAGCAACGCTACGCGGCGGAGCGACAACTGATGCTGCTGCAGCTCGCGCGCGAGCGACTCGCGAACGGCGACCTGGTCTCGCCGAACGAGGACAACGCTCTGCATTACTTGTCGATGCTGCGAGCCGAGAACCCGTCCCATCCGGGGCTTCCGGCCGAGTGGGCGGAGCTCGAGCGGTCGCTCGAGGCGAACGCGCGGATGGCGTTCCGCGCCGGCAGCTGGACGGATGCTGCGACCTGGCTCGACGCATGGCGCCGCGTGGCTCCCGCGTCACCGGCCGCCTCGGCGCTCGCGGAGGAGCTCGCCGTCGCGAGGCGTCAGGAAGAGTTTCTCGCGACCGCCGCACCGGCGAGCGAGCTTCGCCTGATCGAGTACGAGCCGCCGGCCTATCCGCAGAGCGCACTGCGCGACGGCACGGAGGGGTCGGTCACGCTCGAGTTCGTCGTCGGCACGGACGGCCGGCCGCGCGAGATCGTGGTCGCCGAAGCGGAGCCGCCGGGCCGGTTCGAAGAGGCGGCGGTCGCGGCGGTGCGCGATTACGTCTACGAGCCGTACACGCTCGACGGCCGCACGTACGAGCGGCGGATCCGGCTGCGACTGTCGTTCACCCTGCGCTGACGAACCTCGGCCATCCCCTCTGCCCGCGCCGTCCCGGGCGGTAGGAGCGGCTATCCAGCCGCGATCTTCGGCGTCGTGCCGGCGTTTCGCCGGCCCCGAAGGCGCCGCTCCGGGCCCCCCGGACTCCCGGCCGGCCCCGGCTCGTCAGCCGGTGCCGAGCCGGGGCGCGGCCCGGAGCGCCGCCGGGCGCGGTTTCTTGGCCGGTCGGCGGAAATTCACAGCCTAAATTCTTGTTTTATAAATATTTTCGATCTCGGCCTTGGACTTCTCTCCGGTGGGGGGTATGCTCCGGGTCAGAAGAAATAGGGCAACCCACCAAATCGGTTTGGGGGCGCGCTGTCAGGCTCTGAAGCTTGATGGAAGCCATGGGTAGTCCCGACTTGTCGGCGGCGGTTTCCTGGCGCTGAACTTGGCAGCGTCGCCCTCTCTCCTCTCACTCTCGCCCTGAGCAGCGAGCAAGTATCCGTCGGTGCTCGCACCGTGCGCAAAAGCGCGCGACAATCCTCGGCCTTTTACTCGACCGGATGCGCGTCGGCATGCAAGTTCCGCTCCTAGATCTGCGCGCGCAATACGCGCCGCTGAAGTCCGACATCGAACGCGCGATCGCCGAAGTCTGCGACACGCAGCGCTTCATCCTCGGCCCGAACGTGGCGGAGCTCGAGCGGCAGATCGCGGAGTACTCGGGCGCACGCTTCGGCATCGGTGTGTCGTCCGGCACGGACGCTCTGCTTCTAGCGCTGATGGCGCTCGGCATCGGTCCCGGCGACGAGGTCGTGACGACGCCGTTCACGTTCTTCGCGACGGCTGGCACGATCGCACGCGCAGGCGCGCGGCCGGTCTTCTGCGACATCGAGCCGCGCACATTCAATCTCTCGGCGGACTCGGTACGTTCCTTCCTCGAGTCGCAGTGCGAGCGCCGCGGCGGCAAGCTCGTGAACCGGGCGACCGGCGGCACCGTGCGCGCGATCATGCCGGTGCACTTATACGGGCAGATGGCGGACATGGACGCGCTCGTCGCGCTCGCGTCCGAGCACGCGCTCGCGATCGTCGAGGACGCGGCGCAGGCGCTCGGCGCCGCCGATGCCCGAGGCCGGAAGGCCGGCAGCGTCGGCGACATCGGCTGCTTCTCGTTCTTCCCGACGAAGAACCTGGGCGCGTTCGGCGACGCCGGCATGTGCGTGACGAACGATGCCGCGCTCGCGGAGCGCATGCGCATCCTGCGAGTCCACGGCGGCGAGCCGAAGTACTACCACTCCTTTATAGGAGGCAACTTCCGGCTCGACGAGCTGCAAGCGGCCGTGCTGCTCGTGAAGCTGCCGCATCTCGATGCCTGGAGCGAAGGGCGGCGCGCGAACGCGGCGCACTACGACCGGCTGCTCGCGTCGTTACCGGGAATTACGATCCCTTACCGCGTAGAGGGCTATCGGCACATCTTCAACCAATACGTGATCCGGAGCGCGGCGCGCGATCCGCTCCGCGCGCATCTTGCCGAGCGCGGCATCGGCACGGAGATCTACTACCCGGTGCCGCTGCACGCACAGCAGTGCTTTCGCTACCTCGGGCACGAGGCGGGCGCGTTCCCGGTCGCCGAGCAGGCCGCGGCCGAAGTGCTCGCGCTGCCGATCTACCCGGAGCTCACCGCCGCGCAGCGCGAGCACGTCGCCGCCGCAATCGCCGCGTTCGCCTCTAGCGGGAGGTAGAGCGGCTGGGTAGGAGCGGCTGTCCAGCCGCGACTGCCGCGCGGCGCCTATCCTCAAAGAGGAAGAGTCGCGGCTGGACAGCCGCTCCTACCGTTGGAGCCGGCAGGAGCACGTTCGCGACAGGTGTGATCCGCGCAGTCCCTTTCCGGCGCCGTTTGTGGCAGCATCCGGACCCGTGGCAAGCACCCCCACTCGCAAGCTCCTGATCGTCGAGGACGATCCGGGCATACAAAACCAGCTGCGCTGGTGCTTCGAGGATTACGCGGTGATCAGCGCGGTCGATCGCGCGTCCGCCATCGCGGAGCTGCGGCGCCACGAGCCGCCGGTCGTGCTGCAAGACCTCGGCCTGCCGCCGGACGACGGCGGCACGGAGGAGGGCTTCGCGACGCTTCGCGAGATCCTCGCGCTCGCGCCGTTCACGAAGGTCGTCGTCGTCACCGGCCACGGCGACCAGGGCAACGCGGTCAAGGCCGTCGGCTACGGCGCCTACGACTTCTACCAGAAGCCGGTCGACATTGACACGCTGCAGCTGATCGTCCGGCGCGCGTTCCACATCCACGAGCTCGAGGCGGAGAACCGCCGGCTGCTCGCCGGCAACGGCCGCTCGCCGCTCGACGGCATCATCGCCGTCAGCGAGCCGATGCTGAAGGTCTGCCGGACGATCGAGAAAGTGGCGCCGACCACCGCGACGACGCTGTTGCTCGGCGAGTCCGGCACCGGCAAGGAGCTCCTCGCCCGCGCGATCCATGCGCTGTCGCCGCGCGCCGAAAAGCCGTTCGTCGCGATCAACTGCGCGGCGATTCCGGACACGCTCCTCGAGAGCGAGCTGTTCGGCTTCGAGAAGGGCGCATTCACCGGTGCCGTGCGGCAGACGCCCGGCAAGATCGAGGTCGCCGACGGCGGCACATTGTTCCTGGACGAGATCGGCGACATGCCGCTGCCGCTGCAGGCCAAGCTCCTCAGGTTCCTCCAGGAGCGGAAGGTCGAGCGGATCGGCGGCCGCACGGAGATTCCGGTCGACGTCCGGGTCGTCTGCGCGACCAACAAGAACCTCCACGCCGCGATGGGCGCGGGCACGTTCCGCGAGGACCTCTACTACCGGGTCGCGGAGATCACGATCGAGATCCCGCCGCTCCGCGCGCGCGACGGCGGCCGGATCCCGCTCGCGCAGTACCTGTTGCAGAAGTTCGCGAAGCAGCAGGGTAGGGCCTTGAAAGGCTTCTCCGCGGACGCGCAGGACGCGATCGACACCTACGCCTGGCCCGGCAACGTCCGCGAGATGGAGAACAAGATCAAGGCTGCGGTGATCATGGCCGAGGGGAAGCTCGTCACGGCCGAAGACTTGGGGCTCGTGCCGAGCGGCAGCGCGCCGACGCTGAACCTGCGCGCGGTGCGCCAGCACGCCGAGACGCTCGCGATCCGTCAGGCGTTGACGCGGACGGCTGGAAACGTCTCGCGGGCCGCGGAGCTGCTCGGGATCACCCGGCCGACGCTCTACGACCTGATGTCGAAGTACGAGATCCGCGTCGACGGTCAGCCCGAGAACACGCACTGAGCATGCGCTGGGGCCTGTAGGAGCGGCTGTCCAGCCGCGACTCTTCGCTAGATCGGATGGATCGAAGAGTCGCGGCTGGACAGCCGCTCCTACCGGTGTGCCGTAGAGTGCGATCCGCGGGCGCCGCCCGTCAGCGGTGATGCTCTTTGAACTGCTCGGGGTTCAGGTTGTGGCGGCCCAGCAGCTTGTAGAAGTCGGTGCGGTTGCGCTTCGCCAAGCGCGCGGCCTGACTGACGTTGCCGCCGGTGATCTGGAGCAGCTGCGAGAGGTAATTGCGCGTGAACTCGTCGCGCGCCTCCGAGAACGACGGCAGCTGGTTCGCTTGCTCGCCGAGCGCGTTGCGCACTTGCTCGGCCGAGATCACGCGCGTCGGCGACAGCGCGACGTTCTGCCGCACGACGTTGTAGAGCTGGCGGATGTTCCCGGGCCAGGAGTTCGCGACTAGGAGCTCGACCGCCTCGGGCGCATAGACCTTCCGCTCCTTGCCGGATTCGGCCGCGATCTGCACGAGGAAATGGTCGACCAGGAGCGGCACGTCCTCCCTGCGGTCGCGGAGCGGCGGCAGATGGATGTTGACGACGTTCAGCCGGTAGTACAGATCCTCCCGGAACGCACCCTTGATCATCAGATCCTTCAGGTCCTGGTGGGTCGCCGAGATCACCCGAGTATCGACGCGGACCGCCTCGGTCGCGCCGACCGGCCGCACTTGCTCCTCCTGCAGCACGCGCAGCAGCTTCACCTGCAGCCGCATCGGCATGTCGCCGATCTCGTCGAGCAGCAGCGTGCCGGTGTGGGCGGCCTGGAACAAACCCTTGTGGCTGCGGTGCGCGCCCGTGAACGCGCCCTTCTCGTGGCCGAAGAGCTCCGATTCGAGCAGGTTCTCGGCCATCGCGCTGCAGTTGATCGCGACGAACGGGTTGCTGCGGCGGGCGCTCGCGCGGTGGATCGCGCGGGCGAGGAGCTCCTTGCCGGTGCCGGACTCGCCGGTGATCAGCACGCGGGTGTCGGTGTTCGCGACCATCCGCGCCTGCTGCAGGCACTCCTGCATCGCCGGGCTGCGCGTGATGATCTCGGAGCTCCACTCCTCCTCGCTCTGCGAGAGGCCCGATACTTTCATCGCGCGCTCGACGTAGTCGAGGAGCTGCTGCTTGTCGACGGGCTTCGTCAGGAAGCCGAACGCACCGCTCTGCGTCGCCTCGACCGAGTCGGGGATCTTGCCGTGCGCGGTCAGGAGCAGCACGCAGAGGCCGGGGCGCTGGCGCTGGATCTCTTTCAGGAGCCCGATGCCGTCCATGTTCTCCATGCGGAGATCCGTGATCACGAGGTCGGGACGGAAGCGGGGAAGGGCGGCGAGGGCGGCGGCGGCGCTTTCGACCGCTTCGACGTCGTACGCCTCGGCACGGAGCCGAATGCTCAAGAGCCGCAGCAGTCCAGGATCGTCGTCTACCAGCAGGATGCGGCCGCGGCTCACCGTCGGCAGCGCCAATTTGCGGTTAGTTTGCACCGTTTTCCCTCTCTCGAATCGACCGTTCGATGTTCGTTATCGCGTCGAGCTTCTGCTGCGCATCGTCGAGCGCGGCGCGGAGCCGCGCATTTTCCGCGAGCGTCTGCTGCAGGCGCTCCGCGTTCGCGGCGTTGCTCTGGGCGATGGCGCGCTCCATCTCTTCCTGAAGCCGGCGCGCCTCGGCGTCGAGAATCAACCTTTGCTCCGTCTCTTGCAAGTGTATCGTTGCGAGGACACGTTCCTGGGGCAGCAGCCCTTGCTCGGCGAGGAGGCCGCGGAGAAGCCGCTGCGCCTCCACGGGGTTGCTCGCAGGGTGCCCCGGTGTCGCGAGCGCAAGCGCATAGTTCAAGCGGTTCGTGGTCGTCGGGGAGTACGCCGCCGCGTTCTCGGCGTTGCGGAAGACGTCCGCCTTGAGCACCGCATCGCCTTCGATCAGGTCGTGCATCGTCTGCAGGTACACGCTCAGCCCGTCGACGGCGAGGTCGCGAGGAACGGTCGCGCTCGGCTCGTCGTCGGCGGCCGTCCCGCGCGGCCCGAACGAGCCGCACGCGCATAGCATCCCGGCGGCACAGAGCGCCGCGAGCCCTTGCCATGCCGGCCGCTCAGGCATTGACCACCTGCAGCGGCGGCTTGTCGGCCGCGCGGCGGAGCGGCAGCCGGACCTGGAAGTGAGCGCCGCCGAGCTCCGGGTGCCGCTCGTTCCGGTCGACGAGCGTGACGACGCCGCCGTGCGCCTGTACGCATTCGGCGACAACCGACAGGCCGATGCCCGTGCCGCCGACCGGGCCTCCCTGGAGCCGCCTGCCCTGATAGAACGCTTCGAAGATGCGTTCGCGATCGTCGGGATGAACGCCGGGCCCGGAATCGCTGACCTCGATCACGAGCTCGTGGCCCTGCATCCCGGCGTCGAGCGCGATCGTGCCTCCCGCGGGAGTGAACTTGATCGCGTTCGACACGAGGTTGCCGAGCACGAGCTTCAGCTTGCCTTCGTCCGCACGGATGCGGATCGGCGCGACATGGAGTTGCAGCCGAATCTTCTTGTTGGAGATCACGAGCCGGTGCTGTGATAGCACGCCGAACACCATCGGCTTCAGCTCGAACTCAGTGAGCTCGAGAGACCCGGTCTTCGTCTGCCAGGCACTGAACGTCAGCAGGTTCTCGATCAGGTTCTGCAGCTTGATGCCGTTGTCGCGGAGAATGCCGGTGACCTCCTGCTGCTCGCGATCGAGCGTGCCGACCGAGCCGTCGAGCAACAGCTCGGTGCCCTCACGGATGTTCGCGAGCGGGGTCTTCAGCTCGTGCGACATGTGCCGCAGGAACTTGTTCTTCTCCTCGGTCGACTCCTTCAGCCGTTCGCGCAGCCATTCGAGCTGCCGGCCGAGCGCCTCGATGTCGAGCGGGCCGCTCACGCTGATCGGCTGCGAGAAGTCGCCCTCGCCGAGCTTGCGGATCGCACGGTCCACCTGGCGCATCGGCCGGCCGACGAGGAGCAGGAAGAACAGCACCAACACGCCCATGCCGGGGAGGAGCAGCATCGATTGCCACGCGAGCGTCTGCTGGGCATCGCGCGTGCTCTCCTGGAGCGCGTCGAGCTGCTCGTTGATCTCAGTTCGGAGGCCTTGCTGAACGTCGCGGGCTGCGGCGTTCATCGCCCGGAAGCTTTCGATCACCTGATCGAGCGAGCCGTCGCTCCCGCGGTGCACGGTCGACTGGGCGCCCTTCGCGAGCGTCGCGAGCCGATCGAGCTCGGCGTGGAGCGCGCGGCTTTGCGCGAGCGGACGAAGCGCCGCGAGGCTCGCCGTCAGCGTTTGGTGTGCGTCGTCGTAGAGCGCGAGCAGCTCCCTGTTCTGTAAGGCGTAGTACTGGCGAGCATTGCGTTCCATGTCCGCGAGCTGACTCGCGATTCGTTGGTTCTCGAGGGTCGCGGTCTGGCTCCGCGTAACGACGATTTCGCTCTCGTCGGCGAGCTGCTGCAGCTGCAGCACCGCGTGCCCGACCGCGATCAGCAACGGCAAGGTCACGACGGCCAAGCCGAAGAGCACGAGACCGAGGAGCGTTCGCGGGCGACCGATTCTCATCCGTTTCTGTTCCGGCGCAGCGCTGGCTACGTCGTCCAATGTCCGGTGGCGAGCTTGCGCTCCCAGGCGAGCGCGCTCTCCACAATCATTCGCAAATCGTCGTAACGCGGCGTCCAGCCGAGCAGACGCCGGATCTTGTCGGCCTCGGCGACCAAAGTCGGCGGATCCCCCGGGCGGCGCGGCGCTTCCTTCTTTTCGATCGAATGGCCGGCGACCGTTTCGACCATCTGGATGACTTCCCGGACGCTGTAGCCGCGTCCGTAGCCGCAGTTCAATGTCGTGGATTCGCCGCCCCGACGCAAGTAGTCGAGCGCCTTCAAATGGGCGTCGGCGAGATCCTCGACGTGGATGTAGTCGCGGACGCCGGTGCCGTCCGGCGTATCGTAGTCCGTCCCATAGACCGAGAGGTACGGCCGTTTGCCGACGACGACCTCGCAGGCGACTTTCGTCAGCAGCGTCGCCTTCGGCGTCGCTTGACCGATTCGTCCCTCCGGGTCGGAGCCCGCCACGTTGAAGTAGCGGAGCGTCACGTAGCGGAGCGGTGTCGCGGCCGCGACGTCCCTCAGCATCCACTCGGTCATCAGCTTCGAGGTGCCGTAGGCGTTGATCGGCGCGGTCGGGGTCTCCTCCGCCGCGCGCCCCCCCGGCGGGATGCCGTAGACGGCCGCGGTCGACGAGAAGACGAAGTGCTGCACGCCGGCCCGGACGCTGTGCTCGAGCAGCGTCCGGCTGGCGCACGTATTGTTGCCGTAGTACTTCAACGGATTCTCGACCGATTCGGGCACGACCGTGTGCGCTGCGAAATGCATCACGGTATCGATTTCCCAACGGCCGAAGATCTGCTCGAGGCAGGCCGCGTCGCCCGTGTTGCCGACCACCAACTCGCCGTGCAGCACCGCCTGACGAAAGCCGGTCGAAAGGTTGTCGAGCACGACGACGCGCTCGCCCGCCTCGCCGAGCTGGCGGACGACGTGCGAGCCGATATAGCCGGCGCCGCCAGTCACGAGCACTGCTTTTCGGGTCACCGGGGAGTACCAGGAAGTGACATAATCACTGCTCGCGAGTGTAACAGTTCCCTTCGTGGCGGCCGGGGAAGCCGTTAACACTTTGCTCCGATTGAGGTGATCCGGCCGCTGTCGCCGCTTCCGAGCTCGCCTCCGGCCGCGACCGGTATCGACCTGGGAGCGATCGGCACCCCTCGCCGCAACCTTTCCGATCGGCGATTGTCGCAGTCGGTTGGCGCAGGTCCCCGCCGTGTGCGTTTGGCGACAGTCGCGCCGTACCGATCGGACCACTAAGATGGATTCGAGCTTCGCGACCGAGGCGGCGGGACTGTAAGGATGCGCGGATGATCCGGGGGCTCCGGCAGCTCGCGGCGTTGATCGCCGCCGGTTTGCTCATCGGCGGCTGCAGCGGCGGCGGCGGCGACGGCTCCGCGAGCGCGAGCGAGCCGCCGGGCAATCCGAACGGCACGCCGAGCGCCGCCGTCACGGTCAGCGGCACCGTCACTTTCGATTACGTTCCCGCGGTCCCCGGCATCGGCCTCGACTACCCGCGCACCGAGGAGCGCCCAGCACGCGGCGTCAGCGTCGAGCTGATCGCCGGCACGGCGGCGGTCGCGAGCACCGTCACCGACGCTGCCGGCCGCTACTCGCTGACGGTGCCCGCGAACACCGACGCAAAGTTGCGGGTGTCGGCACTGCTCGCGCAGACCGGTCCGCCGAGCTGGGATTTCCGCGTCCTCGACAACACCTCGGACGACGCCCTCTACGTGCTCGAAGGGTCGAGCTTCAACACCGGTTCTGCGGACAGCGTTCGGGATCTGCACGCACCGTCCGGCTGGGGCGGGTCGTCGTACACCGGTCCCCGGGCCGCCGCACCGTTCGCGATCCTCGACGTCATTTACGATGCGGTGCAGCTCGTGCTCGCGGCCGCGCCGGAAGTCGAGTTCCCGCCGCTCGCGATCCACTGGAGCCCGGCGAACGTGCCGAGCTTCGGCAGCGACGGCGCGCCCGATATCGACTCCGGCCAGATCGGCTCGAGCTTCTTCGTGCCCTCGCTCGGCATCTATCTGCTCGGCGCGGAGAACCAGGACACGGACGAGTACGATCGGCACGTGATCGCCCACGAATGGGGCCACTACTTCGAGCACAGCTTCTCGCGCTCGGACAGCATCGGTGGCCCGCACACCCGCGGCGATCACCTCGACATGCGGGTCGCGTTCGGCGAAGGCTTCGGCAACGCCCTCTCGGCGATGATCACCGGCGACAGCATCTACCGCGACGTGGTCGGCCCGCGACAGTCGCGCGGCTTCGGCTTCGACGTCGAAGGCCCGCATCCCCTGCCCGGGAACGGCAATCCGAGCCCGGGCTGGTTCAGCGAAGAGTCGATTCAGGAGCTTCTGTACGACCTGTTCGACGACGCGGTCGATCTGACCGGCCCGCCGCCCGGCGTCGCGGACGACGTCGCGCTCGGCTTCGAGCCGATCTATGCCGTGCTGACCGGCGCGCAGCGGACGACCACGGCGCTGACGAGCGTCTTCCCGTTCGTGAACGCGCTCAGGACGTTGCGGCCGGAGCTCGAGCCGCAGATCCAGGCGCTCGTCGCGGCGCAGGCGATGGATCCGATCGTCGACGACTACGGCGCGAACCAGACCAACTTCGGCGAGCCGGCGACGCCGGATCTGCGCGCGGTCTACGAGCGGATCGACGTGAACGGGCCGCCTGTCGAAGTCTGCAGCCTCGATCAGTTCACGAGCGGCGCGACGCAGCTGGTGAACAAGCTCGGGTCGCGGCGCTACCTCGCGTTCGATGCGCCGGCGCCCGGCAACTACACGTTCGAGGCCGTCGCGACCGACGTGCCGGCCGGGGACGGCGGCGAGGTGGTGTACGCGGACCCGGACATGGTGCTGCACCGCGCGGGCGTGATCGCGCGCTCGGAAGGGGCGCCGAGCGGCGCGTGTCAGGGCGGCGACACGGCGCAATGCGTCGAGCGCTTCTCGCGCCCGCTCGCCGCCGGCCCGCACGTGCTGGAGGTGTACGAATGGACGAACACGACCCAGGACCCGAACTATCCGCCGATCGGCCGCACGTGCTTCGCCGTGAGGATCACGCTGTGACCGGGCCGCGAGCCGCCGCGGTAGGGGCGGCCTTCGCGCCGCGACCGCTGCGGCGGGGGCGCCGCCTCGCGACCGCAGCGCTCCTCTATGCGGCCGTCGCCGCACCGCTCGGTCTCGCACAGCCGCCCGGAACCGACGCCGACCGCCCGGGTGCCGCTGCGCCCCGCGAGCGCGCAAAGGCGCTCGAGCGCGCGACGCCGGGCAAGCCGGCCGCGCCGTTCGCGATCGAGCACTCGGTCGACGGGCGGCCGGAGCTCGGCCGAGCGGTCGAGATCGCCGTCACGGTCCGGGCGCTCGCGCCGGCGACGGACGTCTCGGTCTCGTTCAGCGCCGAGGGCGATCTCGCGCTCGGCGATGCGCCGGTGCTCGAGGCCGCGTCGCTCGCGCAGGGCGACGTGCTCCGCGGCCGCGCGATCGTCACGCCGCTCGCGCCGGGGCGCTCGTACCTCACCGTCCTCGCCGAGGGCGACTTCCGGGGCCAGCACCAGGCGCGGACCGTCGCCATCACCGTCGAGGCCGCGGGCGGCGTCGCGGAGGCACCGGCAGAGCCGGGCGCTACGCCGGACGGCGAGCGGTCCGAGCGCGGCGAGCAGGCGATCCGGTCGCTGCCTGCGGAGGAACGGACCCGCTGAAGTCCCCGGCGGCTCCGCCCGCGGCGGCCGGGCCCCCAGATCGGTGACCGCCGGGCGGCTCCGCGCTGGCAGAGTGGGGCTTATGTCACGGCGGCCTGTCGGAGGGCCCCCTATAGTCCTCCGGCTCGGCTCCCCGCGGGGGAGCGGACGACGACTGCCCGGATGGCTAAGGACGGCTTCAAACGCAGGATCGCCGCGGCGCTCGCCGTGCCCGCAGATCGGGACGGCCTGCGCCGGCTGATACACGAGTGCGCGGCCGAGGCCGTCGAGCGGCCTGCCCTCGGCGCGCTCGAAGCCCCCGCGCCCGCGAGCGTCGCGGCCGAGCGCGAGCGTATCGAGAGCGAGCGGTTGTCCGACGCGTTGCTCGCGTCCGGGATGCCCGCGCCTGTCTCGCCGCCTGCGGCCGAGCTGCCCGAGCACGGGGCGCTTCTCGACGGTCAGGCGCTCGCCGCGATCTTCGAGTCCGTCCGCGATCCGCTGCTCGAGGTCGACGCAAACGGCGCGATCTGCTCGGGCAACTCTGCCGCCGCGCGGCTCCTCGGCCTGTCTCTCGACGCGCTGCTCGCTCGTCCGATCGCCGACTTCCTTCCGGCGCTCGGCGCCGATCCCGACGCGCTCGAGGCTCGGGCCGAGCGCGTCGAGGACACCTTCGTCGATCTGGCGCCCGAGCTGCTCGAGGCGCGGCGCGGCGACGGTGTGCCGTTCACGGCCGAGATCACCGTCAGCAAGACGGAGCGAGCCGGCGCGCGGCGCTACGTGCTGTGCATGCGCGACGTGACCGAGCGGTTGCGCGCGGAGCAAGCGCTTCGCGACAGCGAGGCCCGGTATCGCGCGCTCGTCGAGAACGCGCCGGAGGCGATCGTCGTGCTCGACGTCGAGAGCTACCGGTTCGTCGACGCGAACGACAACGCGGTGAAGCTCTTCAAGATGTCGCGCGAGGCGCTGCTCGCGGGCGGCCCCCGTGCGATCAGCCCGGCGTGCCAGTCCGACGGCTCGTCGTCGTTCGGTGTCGCGCGCGGCTACATCGAACGGGCGTTGAACGGCGGCCGGCCGGTGTTCGAGTGGCTGCACTGCGATTCCGAAGGGCGGGAGATCCCGTGCGAGGTGCGCCTGATCCGGCTGCCCGCGTCCGATCGGAAGTTGATTCGCGCGAGCATCATCGACATCACCGCGCGCCGGCGCGCCGATACCTTCAGCTACGGCGAGCGGCGGCTGCTCGAGCTGATCGCCGCGAATGCGCCGCTCGAGCGCACGCTGCAGGCCGTCGTGCGGCTGATGGAGCAGATGCACCCGGACGTCGCCGTTGCGCTGATGCTGCTCGACGAGAACGCGCTCGCGCTCCGCTATGCGGCGGGCTCCGGGCTCGCACCGGCGGCCGTCGACGCGCTCGCCGAGCTGCCGGTCAGCGTGCGCTCGAGCGCGTGCGGTGCGGCCGCCTCGCTCGGTCGCCAGGTCGTCGTGCGCGACGTCACGACCGAGCCGGAGTGGGCGGAGCTCGGAGCGGTGCTTCTCGAGCAAGGCTTCAAAGCGTGCTGCTCGACGCCGATCGTCACGGCCGGCGACCGAATCCACGGCACGCTCGCGCTCTACTTCGAGACCGAGCGCAGCCCGAAGACCGAGGAGCTCGATCTCGTCACGCGACTGACGCAGCTCGCCGGGATCGCGATCCGGCGCAAGCAGGACGAGGCGGAGCTCCGCGACAGCGAGGCCAGGTTCCGTGCGCTGTTCGACAACGTCGTCGACGGCGTCTTTCAGGCCACGCCCGCCGGCGAGCTGCTGACGGTCAATCCGGCGCTCGTCGCGATGCTCGGGTTCGCGAGCGCGGCCGAGCTCTGCGGGCGGACGTTCGCGGAGCTCGCTGTCGAGCCGAAGGAGCGCGAGCGGCTCGCGCTCGAGCTCGAGCAGCACGGCCGTGCGCGCGACTGGGAGTACCGGCTGCGCCGTAAGGACGGCGCGGAGATCGTCGTCGTCGAGAACTCGCGGCTCGTCTCGGGCAACTACGGCGAGCAACGCTACGTCGAAGGCACGATCACCGACGTGACGGAGCGGAAGGCGGCGGAGCGCGCGCTGTTCCGCGAGAAGGAGCGGGCGCAGATCACGCTCGAGTCGATCGGCGACGCAGTGCTCACGATCGACGCGGACGGCAACGTCGAGTACCTGAACCCCGTCGCGCAGGAGCTGACCGGCTGGGAGTGCCGGCATGCGGTCGGCCGGCCGCTCGGCGAGATCGTCTCGTTGACGGAGGAGTCGAGCGGCGAGCGGGTCGAGCCCGCGGCGCTGCGTTGCATCCGCGAGAACCGCTCGATCTCGGTGACCGGCAACTTGTTGACCGCCCGCGACGGCGCGGTCGTCGCGATCCAGGACTCGTCGGCCCCGATTCACGACGCGAACGGCGTCGTCGTCGGCGCGGTCATGGTGTTCCACGACGTGAGCCGCGAGCGCCAGCTGCACCGCAAGCTCGCCTATCACGCGAGTCACGACTCCCTCACCGGGTTGATCAACCGGCGGGAGTTCGAGGAGCGGCTCTCGGCAGCGGTTCGAGCGGTGCAGAGCGGAGAGTCGGAGCCGCAGGCGCTGCTATTCATGGACCTCGATCAGTTCAAGGTTGTGAACGACACGTGCGGGCATGCGGCGGGCGATCTGCTGCTGCGGCAATTGGCGGAGGTCCTGCAGCGCGCGGTTCGCGCGACCGACGTGCTCGCGCGGCTCGGCGGTGACGAGTTCGCGCTGCTGATCGCCGGTTGCACGATGGACCAGGCGATGGAGATCGCCGACGGGCTGCGCGAGGCCGTCGCGCGGTTCCGCTTCGTCTGGCACGACAGCGCGATGCAGATCGGCGTCAGCATCGGCGTCGTGCCGATCGACCGCGACAGCGACGGCGTCGCGAGCCTGATGAGCGCGGCCGACGTCGCGTGCTACGTCGCGAAGGATCTCGGGCGCAACCGCATCCACGTCTATCAGGAGGGCGATGCGGCGGAGCGGCACCAGGAGATGCAGTGGGTCAGCCGCATCAAGCGCGGCCTCGAGGAGGAGCGCTTCGAGCTCTTCTATCAGCCGATCGTGCCGATCGGCGAGCGGCGCGGTGCGCAGCCCCACTACGAGCTGCTGCTCCGGATGCGCGACGAGCGCGGCAATCTCGTGCCGCCGAACGCCTTCATTCCGGCGGCCGAGCGCTACAACTTGATGCCGAGCCTCGACCGCTGGGTGCTCGCCCAGGTGCTCGAGACGCTCGTGCACGTCGCCGAGGACGGCCGCGAGCCCTATACGCTGGCGGTGAACCTGTCCGGCACGACGCTCAACGACGCGCGCTTCCTCGATTTCGTGCTCGACCAGCTCGAGGCGCACAACGTCGAGCCCGGCGCGCTCTGTTTCGAGATCACGGAGACCGCGGCGATCGCGAGCCTCGATGCCGTCGTCCGGTTCATGCGGACGCTGCAGGAACGCGGCTGCCGGTTCTCTCTGGACGACTTCGGCACCGGTCTGTCGTCGTTGACGTACCTCAAGAACCTGCCCGTCGACTATGTCAAAATCGACGGTCAGTTCATCCGCAACGTGACCAAGGATGCGGCCGACGAGAGCGTCGTGGAGGCGATCGCCAGGATGGCGAAGGCGTTCGAGATCGAGACGATCGCCGAGCGCGTCGAGAGTCACCAGGTGTTTCGGCGCCTCGGCGAGCTCGGCGTCGCCTACGCGCAAGGCTTCTTCGTCGCCGTGCCGCAGCCGATCACGGAGCTGCCGATTCGCGCGGCCCGCGCGTCCTAGCCGACCCGATCGTCGCGGCGCGGTATGAGCGCCGCGACCGTTCAGACGCCCGCGCCGCTCCTCGCAGCCGACGAGCCCGCGCCGTACGAGCTTCGCCCGGCCGTCGGCGGCGACGCCGGCCGCTTCCCGGGGCCGGTCGTCGTCGTCTGTGACCATGCGGCGAACCGCATTCCGGGCGCGCTCGGCACCCTCGGGGTGCCGGAGCAGCGCCTCGAGGATCACATCGCTTGGGACATCGGTGCGGCCGGGGTCGCCAGGCGCCTGGCCGAAGCCATCGGCGCGGCCGCGGTGCTCGCACGCTATTCGCGGCTCGTCGTCGACTTGAATCGGTCGCTCCGCGACCCGAGCGCGTTTCCTGCGATCAGCGACGGCGTGCTCGTGCCCGGCAATCTGGGTCTCGACGCGGCCGCGAAGGCCGCGCGGGCCGCGGCACTGTTCGAGCCGTATCACGGCGCGATCCGGCGGCTCCTCGACGACGCGGCCGCGGCCGGCGAGCATCCGGTCGTGATCGCAGTGCACAGCTTCACGCCGCGCATCTACGGTGTCGCGCGCCCGTGGCACGTCGGCGTGCTGTGGGACCGCGATCCGCGCGTCGCGCTGCCGCTCCTCGCCGCGCTGCGGCGGGACCGCGCCCTCGTCGTCGGCGACAACGAGCCGTATTCGGGCCGTCACCCGGCGGATTTCACGATGGACCACCACGCCGAGGCGCGCGGCCTCGCGCATGCGAGCATCGAGATTCGTCAGGATCTGATTCGCGACGAGACCGGGCAGGAAGGGTGGGGGGAGCGCCTCGCGGCGTGCCTCGCCGAGGTGCTCGCACGCGCCGAGCTCTACCGGCCGCTCGGCGCCGGGGCGGGCTGATGCAGGAGCCGGCGTTCACGATCGGCATAGAAGAGGAGTATCTCCTCGTCGATCGCGAGAGCCGCGACCTCGCGCCCGCGCCGCGGCCGCTGCTCGAGCAGTGCGCCGCCCGAGCGAGCGGGCAGCAGGTAAAGCCCGAGTTCCTGCGGGCGCAAATCGAGATCGGCACGCGGATCTGCCGGGACATCGGCGAAGCGCGCGCATCGCTGCATGCGCTGCGACGCGCGGTGATCGACGGCGCCGCCGAGCACGGGCTCGCGCCGATCGCGGCCGCGACGCATCCGTTCGCGCGCTGGGCGGCGCAGAAGCACACCGAGCGCTCGCGCTATCACGCATTGTCCGAGGAGATGCAGGCGGCCGCGCGCCGTCTCGTCATCTGCGGGATGCACGTGCACGTCGGCGTCGAGGATCCGGAGCTCAGGATCGATCTCGCGAACCAGTTCGCGTACTTCCTGCCGCATCTGCTCGCGCTGTCGTGCTCGTCGCCGTTCTGGGAAGGACGGGAGACGGGGCTCAAATCGTTCCGGCTCACCGTGTTCGACGCGCTGCCGCGCACCGGTCTGCCCGAGCAGCTCGGGAGCTTCGCGGAGTACGAGCGGCTCGTGCAGTTGCTCGTCGACGCAGGCGTGATCGACGACGCGAGCAAGATCTGGTGGGACCTCAGGCTCTCCGCGCGCTACCCCACGCTCGAGACGCGGATCATGGACGTGTGCACGGACGCCGAGGACGCGCTCGCGCTTGCGGCGCTCGTCTGCGCGACGCTGCGTATGCTTTATCGGCTTCGCCGCGGCAATCAGCGTTGGCGCATGTACTCGCGCCTCCTGATCAACGAGAACCGCTGGCGGGCGATGCGCTACAGCTTCGACCGAGGCATGCTCGATCTCGGCCGCGGGCGGATCATCCCGTTCCCGCAGCTGCTCGAGGAGTGGCTCGAGCTCGTGCGCGAGGACGCCGAGGCGCTCGGCTGCACGGCGGAGATCGACCACTCGCGGACGATCCTCGCGCACGGGACGAGCGCGCACCGGCAGCTCGCCGTGCGGCACGAAGCGCTCGCGGCCGGCGCGACCGACGCGGAGGCGAATCGCACCGTCGTCGACCACCTGATCCGCGAGACCGCGCACGGCATTCCGTGACGGCTGCGCTGCGCCCGGATGCCTTTGGTGGGAGCGGCTGTCCAGCCGCGACCGCCGTGACGCCGACAGTAGGAGCGGCTGTCCAGCCGCGATCTGCTGCGGCATGCCGGCGTTTGCGTCGCCACGGTCGCGGCTGGACAGCCGCTCCTACCCGGAGGATCGCGAGGCGGCTCCAACCGCTCGGGTATCATTCGCGGATGCGCACACCGCCGCACATCCTCGCCGTCGCGCCGATGATGGAGCGCACGGACCGGCATTGCCGGTACATCCTGCGCCTCCTCGCGCCGCACGCGTGGCTCTACACCGAGATGGTCACCGCGCGCGCGCTCGCGTTCGGCGATCGCGAGCGGCTCCTCGCGTTCAGCCCGGAGGAGCACCCGGTCGCGCTGCAGCTCGGCGGGGCGGACCCCGGCGAGCTCGCAGCGGCGGCCCGCCACGGCGAGGAGGCGGGCTACGACGAGATCAACCTGAACGTCGGCTGCCCGAGCGATCGCGTGCAGGCGGGCTGCTTCGGAGCGGCGCTGATGCGCGAGCCCGATCGCGTCGCCGAATGCCTCGTCGCGATGTGCGAGGCGGTCGGCGTGCCGGTCACCGTGAAGACGCGGATCGGCGTGGACGACCACGACAGCTACGATTTTCTCGCCCGGTTCGTTCGCACGATCGCCGACGCCGGCTGCCGGACCGTCATCGTCCATGCGCGCAAGGCGTGGCTGAAGGGGCTCAGCCCGAAGCAGAACCGCGAGATTCCGCCGCTCGACTACGAGCGCGTCTACCGGTTGAAGCGCGACTTCCCCGAGCTCGAGATCGTGATCAACGGCGGCTTCACGCGGCTCGAGCCGAGCGCGGCGCAGCTCGGCCGGGTCGACGGGGTGATGCTCGGTCGCGCCGCGTACGATGACCCGTGGCTGATCGCCGAGCTCGACGCGCGGCTCTTCGGAGGCACGCTGCCGGCCGGACGGACCGCCGTCGTGCGCCGCCTGCTGCCGTATCTCGAGCGCGAGCTCGAACGGGGCACGCCGCTGAAGTCGATGACCCGGCACCTGCTCGGCCTCTTCACCGGTCGGCCGGGAGCACGGCGATGGCGCCGCTCGCTCGGTGCGCTGCCTCCGGGGAGGGCCGGCGTCGACGCGTTGCGCGCGCTCGCCGAGTCGTTCGAAGCGGTGCCTTCCTCGGTGGAGCTGTCGTCGAGCCGCGATAGCCGGGTCGCGTAACGAACACGCGCGAACATCCTGCAGCGGCAGTCGCTACAATGGCCCGGTCGTCAGCCCTCCGAGGGAGCCGAGAGTGCCAGCCAGCGCGAAGAAGAAAGCGGCCACGATGGCCGAGCGAGCCGATATCCACGAGCTTTACGAGCGTGCGGTCCAAGCCGTCGACGTCGAAGTCGAGTTCCTCCGCGACACGTTCCGCGCGATACGCGGCCGGGAGCCGGTGAGCTTTCGCGAGGATTTTTGCGGCACCGCGAGCGCGGCCTGCGAGTGGGTGCGTCAGGGTAAGGGCAAGCGCCACGCGATCGGCGTCGACATCGACGCCGACACGCTCGAGTGGGGCCGCCGGAATCGTGTCGCCCGCCTGTCGGAGCGCGACCGTGCCCGGGTGAAGCTTTTGAACGAGGACGTGCAAACGGTCACGACGGAGCCCGTCGACATCATCTGCGCGTTCAACTTCAGCTACTTCTGCTTCAAGACGAGGGACGTGATGCGGAACTACTTCCGCCGCGTCCGCGACGCCCTCGTCGACGACGGGCTCTTCTTCCTCGACTGCTTCGGCGGTCCCGAGTCGCAGGACGTCCAAAAAGAGAAGACGAAGCACGACGACTTCACGTACATTTGGGATCAAGCCGAGTACGAGCCGGTGACCGGCCGGATGCTCTGCCACATCCACTTCAAGTTCCCGGACGGCTCGAAGATCAAGCGGGCCTTCAGCTACGAGTGGCGGCTCTGGACGCTGCCGGAGCTCCGCGAGATCCTCGAGGAAGCCGGCTTCAAGAAGGTGCGCGTCTACTGGGAAGGCGAGGACGACGAGGGCGAGGGCAACGGAATCTTCACCGAGCACGCCACCGGCGTCCCGGATTTGGCCTGGGTAGCCTACATAGTTGCCGAAAAATAACCGTGCGGCAGGGGTTTACGGCGGCCGTTGGCGTATAATCGGCGCGGCCTCGGGCCTCCGCACGACGCAGCAAGGCAGCCATGGGTAAGGATGTCGAAGTCGCGATACTGTTCGCCGACGTGGTGGGCAGTACGCAGCTCTACGAGCAGCTGGGCGACATCAAGGCGCGCGAGATGGTCGGAGTCTGCCTCGACATCATGCGCGAAGCCACCGAGCTGAATCACGGCACGGTCATCAAGACGATGGGTGACGAGGTCATGGCGACCTTCCCGACGCCCGACGACGCCATGAACGCCGCGAAGCGCATGCAGGAGCGGATCTCTACCGACTCCGCGCTTGCGCACGACCAGGGCCACGTCTCGATCCGCATCGGCTGCCACTTCGGCTCCGTCGTCCAGGAGCAGCGGGACATCTTCGGCTCGGCCGTCCACGTCGCGAACCGGATGACGAGCCAGGCCAAGGCGAAGCAGATCATCACGACGCTCTCGACCGTGCAGCGGATGTCGAGCGAGTGGCAGTCGATGGCCCGGCAGATCGATGTCGCGACCGTCCGCGGCAAGGCGGACGAGGTCGTGCTGTTCGAGGTGCTGTGGCAGCCGGAGGAGGCGACGAGCATGCTGCCCGCGATGGCGCTCGGGCAGCGCCGGCAGCGGCCGAAGCGGTTGTCGCTCCGTTATCAGGGGCGCGAGGTCACGCTCGGCGAAGGCAGGAAGGTCGCGACGCTCGGGCGCGCCGAGGACAACGACCTCGTCGTGAAGGGCAACCTGATCTCGCGGTTGCACGCCCGGATCGAGGCGAGCCGCGACAAGTTCACGCTGATCGACGAAAGCACCAACGGCACGTTCGTGTACACCGAGTCGGGCGAGGAGATCTTCATCCGGCGCGACTCGACGCAGCTGACGGGCGAAGGCGTGATCGGCCTCGGCCGCGTCGCGCAGCCCGGCACGGCGCTCGCCGTGCACTATGTCGTCGAAGACTGAGACCGGACCCCCGCCGGCCGCGCGGCCGGACTGTGTAGGAGCGGCGTGTAGGAGCGGCTGTCCAGCCGCGACTGCTCTCCGGACGGGTTCTAAGAGTCGCGGCTAGACAGCCGCTCCTACAGAGTTGCGGGTTCGAAGAGTCGCGGCTGGACAGCCGCTCCTACACGAACGGTCGTTCGACACGCCGCGGCGAAGGGGGGGCGGCGCGGACGCCGCCCCGTTCGTGTCAGCGGGCGGTGGCGGTCTTCGCGTCCGGTTCCTCGAGCGCGCGCAGCACCGCGGCGTGCTCGGCCGCGAGGCGCTCGGGCAAGCGGTCGCCGAAGGAGCGCAGGTACTCGCCGAACTCCTGCATCTCCGCCCGCCACTGCGCGGGGTCGACCGCGAGGAGCTGCCGAAGCGTATCGCGCGACACGTCGACGCCCGTCAGATCGAGGTCTTCCTGCCGCGGCAGGAAGCCGATCGGCGTCTCTTCCGCGCCGACCCGGCCGGCGCAGCGATCGATGATCCAGCGCAGGACGCGCAGGTTCTCGCCGAAGCCCGGCCACAGGAACTTGCCGCTCGCGTCGCGGCGGAACCAGTTCACGTGGAAGATCTGCGGCAGCTTCGCCGAGCGTTGCTCGAAGCTGAGCCAGTGCGCCCAGTAGTCGCCGAAGTTGTAGCCGCAGAACGGCTTCATCGCCATCGGATCGCGGCGGACGACGCCGACCTTGCCGGTCGCCGCCGCGGTCGTCTCCGACGCCACGCTCGCGCCGACCAGCACGCCGTGCGCCCAGCTCTTCGCCTGGTAGACGAGCGGCGCGAGCTCGCGCCGCCGGCCGCCGAAGACGAGCGCCGAGATCGGCACCCCCTCGGGCGCGTCGGCGAGCTTCGAGTAGCTCGGATTCTGCTTGGCGGAGACGGTGAAGCGGGAGTTCGGATGGGCGGCCGGGCCGTTGCCCGGTTTATACGGCTTGCCGGTCCAGTCGATCGCCGGCGTGCCTTCGTTTTTCTCTTCCCACCACGGTTGGTTGTCGGCCGTCAGCGCGACGTTCGTGAAGATCGTGTTCGAGCCGATCATGTCGAACGCGTTCTTGTTCGTCTGCCGGTTGGTGCCCGGCACGACGCCGAAGTAGCCCGCCTCCGGATTGATCGCGCGAAGCTGCCCGGTCTCGTCGAGGTGCATCCACGCGATGTCGTCGCCGAGCGTCCAGACCTTCCAGCCCTTCAGGCTTTCCGGCGGGATCAGCATCGCGAGGTTCGTCTTGCCGCACGCGGACGGGACC
>CAYWGQ010000039.1:0-24791 GCA_964457725.1 uncultured Gammaproteobacteria bacterium | reverse complement strand
GCGGCTGAACATCCCCACTGTGTTCGTGTCGGGCGGACCGATGGAGGCCGGTAAGACGAAGCTCGCGGGCAAGCCGGTGAGCCTCGACCTGATCGACGCGATGGTCGCGGCGGCCGACGCACGCGTCGCGGCGGGGGACGTGCTCGACATCGAGCGCTCCGCCTGCCCGACGTGCGGCTCCTGCTCGGGCATGTTCACCGCGAACTCGATGAACTGTCTCACGGAGGCGCTCGGGCTCGCGTTGCCCGGCAACGGCACGCTGCTCGCGACGCACGCGGACCGCGAGCGGCTGTTCCGGCGAGCCGGGCAGCTCGTCCTGCAGCTCGCGAAACGCTTCTACGAAGCCGGCGACGAGCGCGTGCTGCCGCGGGCCATCGCCGGCAAGGCGGCGTTCGAGAATGCGATGTCGCTCGACATCGCAATGGGCGGCTCGACGAACACCGTGCTGCACCTTCTCGCAGCGGCGCAGGAAGGCGGAGTCGACTTCACGATGCGCGACGTCGACCGCTTGTCGCGCCGCGTGCCGACGCTCTGCAAGGTCGCGCCTTCGAGCGGCTACCACGTCGAGGACGTGCACCGCGCCGGCGGCGTGATCGGGATCCTCGGGGAGCTCGAGCGCGCAGGGCTGATCGATGCGTCGGTGCCGACCGTCCACAGTGCGACGCTCGCCGAGGCGCTCGAGGTCTGGGACGTGATGCGCAACCCGAGCGACGACGTCCGCTCGTTCTTCCGCGCGGGCCCGGCCGGTATCCGCACGCAGCGGGCGTTCTCGCAGGATTGCCGTTACCCCGAGCTCGACACCGATCGCGCCGGCGGCTGCGTTCGCTCGGTCGGAAGCGCGTACTCCGCGGACGGCGGGCTGGCGGTGCTGTACGGCAATCTCGCGGAGCGAGGCTGCATCGTGAAAACCGCGGGCGTCGATGCGAAGCTGCTGTCGTTCCGCGGGCCCGCGGTGGTCTTCGAAAGCCAGGAGACCGCCGTCGAAGGCATCCTGGGCGGGGCCGTGAAACCCGGCGACGTCGTGATCGTACGCTACGAAGGCCCGCGCGGCGGACCTGGGATGCAGGAGATGCTCTACCCCACCAGCTACCTGAAATCGAAAGGTCTCGCGAAGAGCTGTGCGCTGGTGACGGACGGGCGATTCTCCGGCGGCAGCTCCGGGCTCTCGATCGGCCACGTCTCGCCCGAGGCGGCGGAAGGCGGCGCGATCGGGCTGATCGAGCCGGGCGACGTCGTTGCGATCGACATCCCGAGCCGGAGAATCGAGCTCGAAGTCCCCGACGACGTCCTTGCGCGGCGGCGCGCGGCGCAGGACGCAAGAGGTTGGAGGCCCGCGGCGCCCCGCCCGCGCAACGTCAGCACCGCGCTGAAGGCGTATGCGGCGCTCGCGACGAGCGCCGATCGCGGTGCGGTGCGCAACCGCGCTCTCCTCGAGGGCGCGCTCGTGGCCGCGCTCGCGGACCGCTCAGATTCGCCGTGACCAGCGTCCGGCGTCGGCCTGCTCGACGAGGCGCGTGAGCACGACCGGATCGACCGGCTTCGTCAGGAGCTTGTCGAATCCCGCTTCCCCGGCGCGGCGCTCGTTCTTCTCGTGCGCCCGGCCGGCGACGGCGATGATCCTCGGCCGATGACCGTCGCCGCGCGCGCGAATCGCGCGAGCCACCTCGTAGCCGTCGACGCTCGACAGACCGACGTCGAGTATCACGATGTCAGGATGCAGCTGCGTGCTCGCTTCGATCGCCTGGGAGCTGTCGTGCACGATGTACGTCTCGTGGCCTGCGGCGCGCAGAAATACGCGCAGGCTTTCGGCCGCCTCGGCGTTGTCGTCGACGATCAGGATGCGCAACGCTCGCTCGCGCGCCCTTTCTGCCTCCGGAGCCTCCGCCGGCGCAGCGGCAGCGACCGATCGTGCGACCGGCAGTGTCACGATGAACTCGCTGCCGCGGCCCGGGCCTTCGCTGCGCGCTTCGATGTGCCCGCCGTGCAGCTCCACGAGATGCCGCACGAGCGCGAGCCCGATGCCGAGCCCGGCCTGGGCGCGCTGCGCCGAGTGATCGACCCGCACGAATATGTCGAAGATTCGCGGCAGCACCTCGGGGCTGATGCCGATGCCGGTGTCCTTGACCCTGACGACGACGGTCTCGCCTTCCCGCGCTGCGATCAGGGAGATTCGTCCGCCCGACGGCGTGTACTTCGCTGCATTGTTTAGCAGGTTGACGAACACCTGAGTCAGGCGCGTCGAATCGGCCTCGACCTGCACCGGCTCGGTCGGAAGCACGATCGATAGGGTGTGATGCAACGCTTCGATGACCGGGCGGCTCGCGTCCACGGCGGTCTCGATCACTTCGCCGAGCGTCGTCTCCTTCGTCTCGACGAGCAGCCGCCCGAGCGCGATTCGCGAGACGTCGAGCAGATCGTCCACCAGACGAGTCAGCTGGCGCACCTGCCGGTCGATCATGCCGCACGCGCTCTCGCGCATGGCCTCGGATGCGTCCGGGGCTTGCAGGATTTGCACCGCATTGCTGATCGGCGCGAGGGGGTTGCGCAGCTCGTGAGCGAGCGTCGCAAGGAACTCGTCCTTGCGCCGATCGGCCTCGCGCAGCGCTTCCTCGGCAACCTTCTCCTCCGTGACGTCTGCGAGGGAGCCCGTATACCCGGTGAGCTCGTCGCCGAGGAGGCAGGGCCGCCCGCGGTGCGTCATCCGGCGGTAGGTACCGTCCCGATGCCGCATCCGGTAGAGGAGGACGAAGGGCTGGCGATGCTCCGTAGCGCTTGCGAGCGTGTCGACGACGTGCTCGCGATCGTCGGCATGGATTGATTGGAGCCACCCGTCACCGAGGAGCGCGTCTCGGCCGAGACCCGTGAAAGAGAGCCACTCGTCGTTGACGAACGTGCACTTGCCGCGTGCGTCGCTCGTCCAGAGGAGCGTCGGGACCGTATCGACGAGCCGTTGCAGGCGCTCGCACCGCTCGAGCGTCGCCCGCTGGTTCGCGCGCCGCTCCGCGACCTCGCGCTCGAGATCGCGCACTTGCTCGGCGACGCGGCGAGCGTCCCGCTCGGCTTTGCCCATGCTGCGGCGGAGCGCACCGCCGACCCCGATGATCGCGGCCGCGGACAAACCGTACATGCCGGCTGCGACGCCTTGCATCGTGCCCGTCGGCGCATCGCCGGCGAACAGCACGTGGGCGGCCAGCCAACCGACCGCCGCAGCGGCGATCCCGGGTCCACGTCCTCCGTAGCGGACAGCCAAGACGACCGCGCCGAGCGTCAGCGTGTGAGGGTGCTCGCTGCCGAGGAGCGGACCGAGCGCGAAGCGCAGCGTAATGGCGACGACCACGGCAACCATCGCGACGCCATAACTGCGTAGCCAAGGCTGCCCATCGACGCTCTGCATGCGCCCCTTCGTGCTCTTTAGGTCGGCTAAGGATCGAGTCTGACTGTCGCCGAAACGCGACAAAACGTCAAATCGGCCTCCCGATGCGGTCGCCATGTGGTACCTAAGGGGCGGCGAGCCTCGAGTACGTGCGCGATGATGATCCGATTGGAGTTCTCGGCCGCCGATCCCCGGCGCATCTTCTCCGCCCCGGCAGCCGCGTTCCGCTTCGGTCCGGACGGAGTTACCGCGGATCCCGGCGGGCACCAAGTGGCACGGTTCTCCGGCCGGATGTGGGAGATCGACGGCCGGCATTTCACGCGTTGCGAATGTCGCGGACCGGCGCGAGTCCAGCTCGAGGACACGGATGGGCAGCTGACCGAGCCGCTCGGGCCGTTCGACGCGTTGGCCTTGTACGGCGGGTCGCTGTATCACAAGGGCGCGCTGCTCGCCCGCTTCGACGAGGCCGGACGAGTGTGGCACGCCGTGCAGTCAAAAGCGGTCTACACCGCGATCGTCATTCGCGTCTGACGACGCGCGTTCATGACGGCGCATCTATGCGCTCGCCGGGTCCGGGGTAAGCGCGCTCGAGGTTCCGCCTGTCCCAGCCGCCGAGCTCGGCCGCCGCCTCGTAGGCGCTCGTGAAGAAGTCGAGAAGCATCCGTTCCGGCTCGTCGGCCGCTCGAACTTCGTCGTAGGGCAGAATGAACTCGCGCATGTCCCGGTTGTAGTAGCCCTGCGCCGGGCGCACCGCGAAATCGCCGTAGCCGCTCGGCTCCGGATAAGCGTACGCATAGAACGCAGGCTCCGGCACTGCGCCGCCGCCGGGCCAGAAGCCGCAGCTCGCGCACTCGTGCGAGTACGCCTCGCGAGTAGCCCAGTCCGCGAGATTCGGAATTCCGCCGGGATGCGCAGGTGCGCGCCGGCCGGAGAACCGGGTAACCGCGAGATCGAAGCTGCCCCAGAAGAAGTGCACCGGGCTGCATTTGCCCGTGAACCCCGAACGGAACTCGTGCAGCACACGATTCGCCTGCGCGAGGACGGTGAAGAATCGGCGGGCGTGCTCGGGGTCGTACGTAGCGTGCACTCGGTCCTGCTCGAACGGGATCGGGTGCTCGATCTCGACCGGCCGCGTCCAGACGCGCACGTCGATACCGAGCGCATGCAGCGCCTCCATCACCTCGCGATAAAAATCCGCGACCGGTCGCGACGCGAGTGGAAGCTCCGCTCGCCCGCCGGTGCTGGTCTCGATCGCCAGTCGGTGGTCGATCAGGTCGAAGTCGATCTGAAACGTTCGCTGCCCATCCGGTATCGGAGAGGTCGTCAGGCCTCGCACGGTCACGTAGAAGGCCACGTGCCACCAGTGGTTCACGACGGGCGCGCGCGCCAGCCGGATCTTGCCGACGATCTGCGACCACATGTGCAGCGTCGCGTAAGTCGGCACCCACTCCTCGTACGGGAGCGGCGGCCACGGATCGAACGGCGTGACGGCTGCCGCGCGCAAGGATCAATATCTCCCGAAGGCCTCGTCGACGTAGCAGTAGAGCCAGCGCTCGCCTTGCTCGGCCGAGGCGACGACCGGATGACCGCTGCTCCGCGCGTGTCGCGTCGCGTGCCGATTCGGAGACGAGTCGCAGCATCGAGTCACGCCGCACGTTTGGCACGTCCGCAAGTGAACCCAGGAGGAGCCGCTCGCCACGCACTCGTCGCATTCGAGGGCCTCCGGCCGCTTGACCGTCGTCACCGCAGCGAGGTGCTCGCACTTCGAGGTGGAGTTCACGTGCAGACCGTTCCGTTTCCGCAGACTGGAATCTTTCCCGTCGGAAGCAACTTTCGTGCCGCCGGGCATGGCGTCCAACGTAGAGAACCGTGCCGAACGGTACTGACAACCGCTTCTCAGGTCCGGGAATCCTTTTCCACAAACATCGCGGCGGGAACGACCTGCGCTCGGTTGGCGCGCCTCCTGCATCCCGTCGCACCGGAGCGGCCTCCGGGTGGGAGCGGCCTCGGCGGCGCACCATCCGTGAGCGGAAGATGGGAGGACCTCCAGATGCACACCGCAACAACGCATCACCTGCGGCACATCGAGGCGGAGCGTTCCGCCGGCTGGGGCTGGTGGGTCGCGCTCGGCGCCGTGCTCGTGCTGGCCGGCGCTGTCGCGCTCGTCAACCTCGCCACGGCGACCGCCGTCTCGGTGCTGTTCGTCGGCGCGATGATGATCGTCGGCGGCGTCGCGCAAATCGCGCTCGCATTTCCGGTGCAAGGGCAATGGGGCCGCTTCTTCCTCTGGCTGCTGCTCGGGTTGCTGTACGTCGCCGCCGGAATCGTCACGTTTCGCAACCCGGCCCTCGCGACCGCGGTGCTGACGCTGCTGCTCGCCGCGGCGCTCGTCGCCGTCGGGATCTTGCGGATCGCCGCTGGCTTCAGGCTGCGGCCGATCAGAGGCTGGGGCTGGGTCGTGCTCTCCGGCGCGCTGACCGTGCTAGTCGGCGCGATCGTCGGCGCCGGCTGGCCGTTCAACAGCCTCTGGGTGCTCGGCCTGTTCCTCGCGGTCGACCTGCTGTTCTCCGGCGTCGCGTACCTCGCGTTCGGGCTTGCCGAGCGCCGGGACGCGAGGCTCTAATAGCACGGGTGACTACGGCGCTCGGCTTACGCGAAACCGTTAGCGGCAGGTTGCCTTCGCGCGCGCGCGGAGCGCACGCGCCGCGTTGATGCGTGCCGCGCGCGCCGGCGTCGCGCTGGCTCTCCTCTGCATCGTTGGACTCGTCGGCATGCGCGTGCTGAATCCCCTGCCCCCGCTCGCCGGCCGCCAGAGCTCCGTCTTCTACTCCGATACGCTCGACACGCCGCTCGGCCGCGCGCTCGCGCCGCTTGCGGACTCCCACCGCGAGCACGCCGGAATCGTGCCACTCGCGTCCGGCCGCGAGGCGTTCGCGGCGCGCGTTCTGCTCGCGCGCGCGGCGGAGCGGTCGATCGACGTTCAGTACTACATCTGGCGCGGCGACATGACCGGCACGCTGCTGTTCGAGGAGCTCCGGCGCGCCGCGGATCGGGGCGTTCGCGTACGCATCCTGCTCGACGACAATAACACCGCCGGCCTCCTCGACGGCGTGCTCGCGGCGCTCGATTCGCATCCGGGAATCGAGGTGCGGCTGTTCAACCCGTTCGCGATCCGCAGCATCCGCTGGGTGAACTTCGTCACCGACTTCCGCAGGGCCAACCGCCGGATGCACAACAAGTCGTTCACGGTCGACAACCAGGCGACGATCATCGGCGGCCGCAACGTCGGCGACGAGTACTTCGACGCGGCGAACGAGGGCGAGCTCGTCTTCGCGGACCTCGACGTGCTCGCGGTCGGCTCGATCGTCCCGGAGGTCTCGCGGGATTTCGACCGCTATTGGGCGAGCGGCTCCGCGTATCCGGTCGCGCGTCTGCTGCCGCCGGCGCCTGCGGGCGCGCTGGCCGAGCTCGACGCGCGGGCCGCGCGGCTCGAGCACGATCCCGCGGCTTCGGCGTACACCGCCGCGGTGCGCGAGCTGCCGTTCGTGACCGACCTTCTGGCCGGCCGGCTCGCGTTCGAGTGGGCGCCGGTCCGGATGCTGAGCGACGATCCCGCGAAGGGGCTCGGGCTTGCGCCACCCGACGCGCTGCTGCTGACGAAGCTCGCGGAGGCGCTGGGCGGCGCGAAGCGCTCGATCGACGTCGTATCCCCCTACTTCGTGCCGACCGCGGCAGGCGCGGATGCGTTCGCCGCGCTCGTCGCCGACGGCATTCGGGTCCGAATCCTCGTCAACGCGCTCGAAGCCACGGACGTCGCCGCCGTGCACGCGGGCTATATCAAGCACCGCAAGGCGCTGCTCCGCGCAGGCATCGAGCTCTACGAGATGCGCCTGGTAGCCGGCGAGGAAAGCGGACGCGTCGGACCGTTCGGCAGCGGCGCTTCGAGCTTGCACGCGAAGACCTTCGCCGTCGACGGCGAGCGCATCTTCATCGGCTCGTTCAACTTCGATCCGCGCTCCGCCAACCTGAACACGGAGCTCGGGTTCTTGATCGAGAGCCCGCCGCTCGCGGAGCGGCTCGCGACGCTCTTCGAGCGAACCGTGCCGGAGATCGCTTACGAAGTGCGCCTGTCGCCGTCCGGACGCACCTATTGGCTCGAGCGGCGCGACGGCGAGACCGTACGCCACGAGACAGAGCCCGGCACGACTTGGTTGCAGCGCCTGACGGTCCGTCTGCTCTCGTGGCTGCCGATCGAGCCGATCCTCTAGCGGTTGCCGGCCGCAACGCCCGTCATGCAGCGGATTCCCTCGCGACGCCGCGAGGCAGCACCGTGTACACGCGAACGACGAAGCGATGCAGCTCCTCCATGTAGTTGCGGAGAAAGCGCTCGGTCGATTCGACCGTGATTTCGCCCTCGTCCGTGATCAACCCTTCCTTGAACTGGATGTACGCCTCCGGCGCGTTCATCTGCGGCGAGTTGCAGAACGCGAGCACGCCGCGCAAGTGTTGTTGGGCGATCGCCGTGCCGATCGAGCCCGGCGAGGTGCCGATGACCGCGGACGGCTTGCGGGCGAAGGAGTTTTGGCCATACGGGCGGCTCGCCCAGTCGATCGCGTTCTTGAGCGCGCCGGGAATCGACCGGTTGTACTCGGGCGTCACGAACAGCACCGCGTCCACCGCGGCCAACGCCTCCTTGAAGGCCCGCGCCGGCGGCGGAAAGTCCGAGTCGTAGTCGTAGGTGTAGAGCGGCAGCTCCCGATACGAGATCTCGGTGAGCTCGAGCTCCTGTGGAGCCAGGCGGACGAGCGCCCTGGCGAGCTTCCGGTTGATCGAGTTCTTGGCGAGACTGCCGATGAGGTAGCCGACTTTGTACGGGGGCATGACGATGTCTCCGGCGTTTCGATTCACACGATCTCCGGGCCACGCCCGGAACGCCTGACAAGCAATTTTCGTTCCCCTGTCGGAGCGATCGATCGGCGACGCGCCGCCGCGCCGCGGGCGCTCGTAACGTGCGCGCGCGGTAGATCGCCTGTCGGCGCCGTCCTAGGAGACCGCGGCGGCGGCCGTGCGGGACGCACCCGCCGCGCGCGCGACGAACCTCGCGACGACCCGGTTCCGGTGCTCGAGAAAGGCGCGCGCGTTCACCTTGCCGACCGCCCCCGTCAGGCCCAGCAGCGGCATCAGCGCGGACACGTCGTGGTAGTTCAAATGAGCCGTCTGCGCCGGGGCCTCGCGCTCGGCGTGCTCCGGCAGCAGCGCGTCGTTCACGCCGTCGTTCGCGCTGCTGTACATCATCAGATAGGGCTGGCGAATCGTCGCGGGCGGCTGCGTCCCGTACATCCCGCCGTCGAGGTTCACGACGCTCTCGATCCGCCGATCGTGCGCGGCCGCCTCGCCCGACACCGCGCCGCCGAGCGAGAACCCGACGAGCTGTGCTCGTCGCTCGACCGCTTCGGGCTCGTCGAAGCCCGGGATCTGCACGAGGATCTCCTCGAGCCGATCGAGGGCGAACGACGTGTCCCGCGCTCTCTCGACGACGATCCGATTCGTGGTCGTCGAATGACGGTAATGCTCGACCGCGAGCCGCGACCTCTCGTCGCGCTTCGCGGCCGCGAGGCGCCGTTGCCGTTCCGCGTCCGCCTTCCGCTCCTCCGCGCTCTTCCGGCCGCTCAAAGCCTTCAGCTCCGCCGCCTGCTCCAAGTGGCGGAGCGCGAGCACGACGTGGCCTCGGCTCGCCAGGTGCTCCATCAGCGACGTGTTCTCGGATGCGAACGAGATCAGGCCGTGGTTGTAGACGACGACGGACCTAAGCACGCCGCGCGTTGCGATCGCCGCGCCGGCGCGTGTCGAGGTGCGCTTGCGGAGCAAACGCAGCATCAGTCGCATCCCGGCCGGTGTCTGCGGGTCTCGGCGCAGCTCCTCCCAAAGCCGCTCGGCGGGCCCGGAAGCCGCATCGCTCGGGTACCACACCTTGACGGCGAGCGCGCGCCCCGGCGTTTCGTTGCCGACGTACGTCGATCGCGCCGGATCGACGAGCCGGGTCGCGATCGATCCGACCCCGTGCGGTCCGCCCGGCTCGAGCCACTTCATCGCCTGGTGTCCTCGCTCGCGTCCTCGGCGACTTGCAGCGCGGCCGCCCGCTTCGCATCGTTGCGGTGGATTACGACTTTCGGCAAGGCAGCAACGAGGCCGAAGTCAGCGTGCGGGTCGCGCCCGAAGTGCATGGGCGACAGTCTAGCAGCCGGGAACGGATGCGGCCCCATTGCGCGAGGCGGCCATGGCGCCGCAAGAAGGTTTCGTCTATTGTCGATCCCGGTATTCGCACAGCCTGCACCACCGCCTCGAGATCCGACGGCCCGAAGCTTCCACGGAGTGAGACCTTGCAGACGCTCGCCTCGAGATTCGTCCTGCCGCTCGTCGCCGCCGCCCTGACGATCGGCCCTTCGAGCGACGGCGCCGCTCAGGAGGCCGCACCGGACGGCCCTCGATATCGCGACGGCGACAACCTGGTCTTTCCGCAAGACTACCGCTCGTGGCCGTTCATCGGCGGCGGGCTCGGCATGACCTATGCGGACGAAGGCGGCACTCCGGCCGCTGCGGAGAACCCGACCTTCTCCCACGCGTTCGTGAACCCGTCGAGCTATCGGCACTTCGTGACAACGGGGGAATGGCCGGACCGAACGGTGTTCGTCCTCGAGTTCCGGGCCTCGGCGAGCGCGCACTCGATCAATACCGATGGCCGCTTCGCGACCGGGCTCGTCGCAATCGAGGCGGAGGTCAAGGACTCGCGGTTCCCCGACGGCTGGGCGTACTTCGCGTTCGGGCGCGACGGCGAGATCGCTCCGGCTGCCGCCCCGCTGGGGCCGGCAGCCGCGGAGCGATGCGTGCAATGCCACGTCGAGCACGGCGCCGTGGAGCGCACGTTCGTGCAGTTCTATCCGACCCTGCTCGAGATCGCCCGCGAGAAAGGGACGCTCAAGCCCGGCTTCGAATAGGCGCCCGGCGTGCTCTCACTACTGCGCGACAACCTGGTCGAAGTCCTCAAGGCCGTCGCACCGCTCGTCCTCGCGGTCACGCTGCTGCAGCTCACGGTCATCCACGCCCCTTCGGCGCAGTTCCTGCAGTTCCTCGCCGGCGCCGCGCTCTGCGCGGCCGGGATGCTGCTGCTCTTCGTCGGCATCGACCTCGGCGTGCTGCCGATGGGCAGGTACGTCGGCGCGGAGCTGCCGAAGAAGGGCTCGCTGACGCTGATCCTGACGGTCGCCGGCGCGATCGGCTTCGTCACGACCGTCGCCGAGCCCGATGTCCTGATCCTGTCGGCGCAGATCGACGAGGCGTCGAACGGGGTGTTCGCCCGGCGCACCGTGCTGTACACGGTCGCCTTCGGTCTCGCGGTGTTCGCCTCGATCGCGATGGCGCGCATAGTGTTCGGCTGGCCGATGAGGTACTTGCTGGCGGCCGCTTACTCGCTCGCGCTCGTGCTCGCCGTGATCGCGCCGCCCGAGTTCGTGCCCCTCGCGTTCGACTCGGGCAGCGTGACGACCGGCCTGCTGTCGGCGCCGATCGTGATCGCGGTAGCGATCGGCGTCAGCTCCGTCCTCGCGGGCCGCTCCGCGGTCGACGACGGCTTCGGGCTCGTCGGCTTCGCATCCATCGGGCCGATCATCGCCGTGCTGCTGATGGGTCTGCTCGGCTGATGGGCGGCTGGCTCGCCGAAATCGCGGCGGTCGCGCACAGCGTCGTTCTGGCGGTGCTGCCGCTCGCCGTCCTGTTCGTTCTCTTTCAGGTTTTCCTGCTGAAACTGCCGCGCACGCAGGTCAGGAACGTGCTGATCGGCACGCTGATCGCGACGGTCGGCTTGTTCCTGTTTCTGCTCGGCGTCGCGATCGGCTTCTTGCCCTTCGGGCGTGCCGCCGGTGCGGCGCTCGGCGCCGCAGGCAACGGGGGGCTGTTCGTGCTCGCCGGGTTCGCCCTGGGCTTCCTGACGACGTTGAGCGAGCCCGCGGTGCGGATCCTCGCACAGCAGGTCGAGAGCGCCTCGAACGGCTCGATCCGCGGCAACCTCGTGCTGTATACGATCTGCATCGGCGTCGCCGTCTGGGTCGCCCTCGGCGCGCTGCGGATCATCTACGAGATTCCCTTGCTCTACCTGCTCGTGCCGGGCTACGGCTGCGTGATCGTGCTCCTGTGGTTGGCGGAAGGCGCGTTCGTCGGCATTGCAGCGGATGCGAGCGGAGTCGCAACCGGGCCTTTGGTAAACTCGTTCCTGCTGGCGCTCGCGCTCGGCGCATCGTCCGCGATGGATGGCCAAAACCCCGTTTTGCACGGCTTCGGCCTCGTGGCGCTGATCGCACTGGCGCCCCTGATGTCCGTCATGCTGCTCGGCGTCTACGTGCGACGGAAGACGAGCCGCAAGGAGCTGCCGAAATGATCGATCCGCATCTGATCGTGAGCATCGTCCGCAAGGGCTGGGGCGACACGGTGCTGGAAGCGACGATGGCCGCAGGTGCGCACGGCGGCACGGTGCTGTTCGGGCGCGGCATCGGCCGCAACGAGCAGCAGAAGGTGTTCGGCATTCAGATCGAGCCCGAAAAGGAAGTCGTGCTCACGGTGGTCCCGGCGAGCATCAAGGACACGATCCTGAAAGCCGCAATCGACGCGGCGCAGCTCACCGCACCCGGGCACGGCCTCGCGTTCGTCCTGCCGCTCGCCCAGGTGGCGGGCGTCGTTCACCTCGTCGAGCAGCAGCCTTGACCGCCGTGCTGCCGGACGGCCGCGCGATCGCCCGAAACGCGGCGCGAGCCGGCGCGGCGAGCGCGCGGTTCCAGCCGCGCGCTCGCCTGCCGGCCGCGTTCGCTCAGTCGGCCCTCGCCGGCTTGCGAAAGTGGAGAATCCCCCAGGCGAGGTAGCCGCGCTCTCCGGCCGCGACCCAGGCTTGAAGCCCGCGGATCATCCGATCGATGTACGCCGACGACACCTTCCCTTGGAGCCCCTTGCGTCCCCGCTTCAGCTCCTCGCCGACGCGGCGATAGTGACGCACGAGCTGCGCCGTGAGATCCGTGATCTCGACCTCCTCCCAGCCGAGCGCCTGCGCCGTTCGGCGATAGAACGCGAAGGAGCCGAGGCTTTCCAAGTGCAGCCGCTCGAGCACCGGCGCGAGCACCCCCGGAGGGCAATCGTCGGCCTGCATCGGATCCGTGAAGATCACCTCTCCGCCCGGCTTCAGCACGCGGTCGATCTCGCGAAGCACGGTCTCCCGCGCGGCGGAGTGCAGGAACGAGTCTTGCGACCAGACGACGTCGAACTCGCGCTCGCCGAACGGGATGCGCTCGAAGCTGCCCTGCTGCACGTCGATCCGATCGGCGAGCCCGGCTGCGCGCGTAAACTCGCGGTTCCGCTCGTTCTGCGCCTCGCTCAGGTTCAGGCAGACGACCTGCGCGCCCGAACGCTCGGCGAGCAGACGTGCAGCACCGCCATAGCCCGCGCCGGCATCGAGGACCCGCGCGCCCGGACGGAGATTCGCGAGCTTGCCCGCGAGCGCCTCGACCGTGCGGCGGGAGGCCGTGCGAATGTCCTCGGTCGCCGACTCGTAGAGCCCGATGTGGATGTCCTCGCCGCCCCAGACGTGGTAGTAGAAGTTGTCCGCATCGTCGCTGTCGTAATACGTCTGCGCGGTGCGGACCGCCACCTCGTGAGCCGCGTTCACGACTCGGCCTCCTCCTCGAGCTTGTATTCC
Source organism: uncultured Gammaproteobacteria bacterium (assembly GCA_964457725.1). Classification (GTDB taxonomy): domain Bacteria; phylum Pseudomonadota; class Gammaproteobacteria; order Steroidobacterales; family Rariloculaceae; genus FEN-1219. The sequence continues at coordinate 11,682 of CAYWGQ010000039.1, read as the reverse complement.
TTCTCCGCGACGTGCACGAAGAAGTCGGGTTCCCGCTCCCGGTAGGTTTCCTGGAAATCGCCGTACGTGGTGACGGTCTGGAAGCCCACCTCCTTCAGCAGCCGCTGCATGTAGGCCTTGCGCAGCGGGAACATGTTCAGGTGGAACGTCGAGCCGTCGCTGAACGCATACCGGAACCGCGCGAGCGTGTCGTCCACGTACTCGGGCGTCGCGGAGACGCTCTCGCCGCAGTAGTAATACTTGTGAGACGGCTCGATCTGCTTGTCGAGCAGCGCATCGTAGTTGCGCTGGTCGACAATCAGAATGCCCTTGTGACGCAACGTCGCGTAATACTCGGCGAGCGCCTTGCGGCGCTCCTGCTCGCGATGCAGGTGCGTGAACGAGTTGCCGAGGCAAATGACCGCGTCGTACAGATCGTGCACGTCGCGGTTCAGCCAGCGCCAATCCGCTTGGATCGTACGCAGGATGAAGCCGTGGCGACGCGCATTCTCGAACGCCTTGCCGAGCATCACCGGGCTGCCGTCGACGCTGGTGACCTCGAAGCCCGCTTTCAGCAGCTGCACCGAGTGGAACCCGGTGCCGGTCGCAACGTCCAACACCTTCTTCGCGCCGTGCGCGCGCAGCTGCTCGATGAAGAAATCCGCCTCTGCGCTGGCTCGACGCTCCCAGTCGATCAGGTCGTCCCACTTCTCGACGAACGAATTGACGTATTCGGCTTTATAGTGATCGGTCTCACGAACGCTCAAAGGATCGTCGCCGTAATCTTGGATATTCGCGATACTGCGCATCGAGTCTCCTCGTGTCTTCTTGTGCGAATGCGCGGCAGCGAGGCCGCACGAGGGCATACGACCGAGTGGATCGGCCGCGGCGAGACCAACAATGGTAACGGCCTCGGCCGTGATGTGCCACCCCTTTGCGCGATAAATATCGAACAAGCGATCGTTCCGCAATCCGTCAGTTTCGAATAATGGCTACTCCACTCGTTCGCTTCGACTCGGTCTCTCTTTCCTTCGGCGAGCAGAAAATTCTGAGCGGCGCAGAGCTCGCGATCGAAGCGGGCGAGCGCGTCTGTCTGATCGGGCGGAACGGCGCGGGCAAGTCCTCCACGCTCAGGCTCGTCACCGGCGAGCTCGAGCCGGACGACGGCACGGTCGAGCGGCTCGCATCGTTGCGCTTGAGCTTGCTCGAGCAGAAGCTCGCGGACGGCTCGGCCGAGACCGTGCGTGCGTTCGTTGCGCACGGAATGGCGGCACAGCTCGAGCGGATCGCCCGCTTCGAGGCGCTCGGCGCCGTGCGCGCGGCGGACGCGACGGTCCTGCACGAGCTCGAAGCGCTCGAGCGCGAGATCGTCGCGGGCGGCGGCTGGTCCGTCGACAGCCGTATCGATGCGACCATCAGCGAGCTCGGCCTGCCGGCCGCGAAGCGCATGGACGAGCTCTCCGGCGGCTGGCGTCGCCGCGTCGCGCTTGCGCGGGCGCTCGTCGGGAACCCGGATCTGCTGCTGCTCGACGAGCCGACGAACCACCTCGACATCGCAACGATCGAATGGCTCGAGCGCGAGCTCGCGCGGTATCGAGGCGCCCTTCTTTTCGTGACCCACGACCGCAGCTTCGTGGAGCACGTCGCAACGAGAATCGTCGACATCGACCGCGGCAAGCTGCGCAGCTGGCCGGGCGGCTATGCCGATTACCTCCGCCGCAAGGCGGAGGCCGATGCGCTCGAGGACCGGCAGAACGCGCTGTTCGACAAGCGGCTCGCTGTCGAGGAAGCCTGGATTCGTCAAGGTGTCAAGGCGCGCACGACGCGCAACGAGGGCCGCGTGCGCGCGCTAGAGGAGCTGCGCGAGATCCGCGCGCAGCGCGTGAAGCGGCCGCGCACCGCGCGAATCGCGATCAACGAGTCGAGCGAGCTCTCCGGGCGCAAGGTGATCGAGGCCCACAACGTGTCCGTCGCGTTGGGAGGGCGCACGCTGATTCGGGACTTCTCGCTGAAGGTCATGCGCGGCGACCGGCTCGGCATCGTCGGCAACAACGGCGTCGGCAAGAGCACGCTGCTTCGCGTGCTGACAGGCGAGCTCGCGCCCGACTCGGGGGAGGTGAAGCTCGGCACGAACCTCGCGATCGGCTATCTCGATCAGCTGCGGCGCGAGATCGACCCCGCCAAGACCGTCGCCGAGTTCATCGGCGAGGGCCGCGAGTACATCACGATCCGAGGCGCACGCAAGCACGTCGTCGCGTACCTGACCGATTTCCTGTTCACCGCCAAGCGGGCGATGACGCCGATCGCCGCGCTCTCCGGCGGCGAGCGCAATCGCGTGCTGCTCGCGAAGCTCTTCACTCGGCCGCTGAACGTGCTCGTGCTCGACGAGCCGACGAACGACCTCGACGTCGAGACGCTCGAGGCGCTCGAGGCGCGCCTCGCGGAGTTCGACGGGACGTTGATCGTCGCGAGCCACGATCGGCAATTTCTCGACGCGGTCGCGACCGCGACACTCGTCTTCGAGGCGGACGGCGTGATTCGAAAGCACGCGGGCGGCTACAGCGACTGGGCGAGCCGGCATCGTGCGCTTGCGGTCGCGGACGAGCCGGATGCGGCGCGGGCCGAGCGCGACCGGCGCGCGGAGCCGAAGCGCGGCACGCCGTCGCGCAAGCTCTCGTACAAGCTGCAGCGCGAGCTCGATGCGTTGCCGGACGCGATCGACGCGCTCGAGCGGGAGATCGCCGCGCTGCACGCGACCACAGGCGCGCCGGAGTTCTATCGCGGCCCGCAGGAAGAGGTTCGCGCGACGCTCGAGCGGCTCCGCGCGCTCGAGGGCGAGCTCGAAGCCGCGGTCGAGCGCTGGGCCGAGCTCGAGCAGCTCTCCCAAAGCCTCTGACGATCACCGCGCCGCCGGTAGGAGCGGCTGTCCAGCCGCGACTCTTCGCCGTCTCTTTACCGCGCTGCAGGAGACCGGCCTCTGCGCCGCCGCTGCCGCGGCCGCAATTACCGCAGGGCGTTCAGCATCGGCGCATGTCGGCGGCGAGGGGCCGAAGAGTCGCGGCTCGACAGCCGCTCCTACAGCCGCCGCTCCTAGGGCCGCTGCTCCTACCGGCGCGGCGGGTGCATGTCAGTCGTCGTCGAGGAAGTCGAGGTTCACGCCTGGGGCGATCCCGCCGCCGCGAAGCAGGTCCGCCGCGCGGCGGACGCTCCCCTCGCCGAACCGTTCGTGCAGCCGGTCGAGCGCGGTCTCGAGCGCGCGTGCGCGCGTTGCCCGCGATTCGAGCTCGAGCTCGCCGCCCTGCCCGGCCGCCTGCAAGCCGTACGCCGCGATTCCGATCAGCCGGAACGGCCCCGGATCCTCGAACTCGGGCAACAGGCGCCGCGCCGACTCGAGCAGCTCGCCCGCGACGTCGGTCGGCGCGCCGAGCGCGCGTTGCCGCGTGAGCAGCCTGAAGTCGGCCCGCTTCAGCTTCACGCGCACGCCGGTCGCCGCGAGCTCGTGCTTCCGCAAGCGCCGCGCGACGTCCTCCGCGCATTGCCGCAGGTGATGCTCGATGGCCGCGCGGTCCGCGACGTCCCGCTCGAGCGTGCGCTCGGAGCCGATGCTCTTGGCCTCGCGCGACGCGATCACCGGCCGCGGATCGTCGGCGTGCGCGAGCGCGTGCAGCTTGAGCCCCCACTCGCCGAGCTCGCGCTCGAGCACGGCGGCCGCGGCCGCGGCGACGTCACCGATCGTTCGCAGCCCGAGCGCGAGAAGCCGCCGCTCCGTCTTTGCGCCGACGCCCCAGAGATTGCGCACCGGCTGCGGCGCGAGCCACGCTTGCGCCTCGTCCGCGGGAACGATCGTCAGGCCGTCCGGCTTCGCGTGACCGCTCGCCACCTTCGCGACGTACTTCGTCGTTGCGACGCCGATCGACGCGGTGAGCCCGCCGGTGACCTCCCGGACGCGGCGCTGGATCTCTGCGCCGATCGCCTCCGGCTGGCCGAAGATGCGATGCGCGCCGGTCATGTCGAGGAACGCCTCGTCGAGCGAGAGCGGCTCGACCGTCGGCGAGAAATCGGCGAAGAGCCGCATCACCGCGCGCGACACCTCGCGATAGCGCTCGAAGCGCGGCGGCACGACGACCGCTTGAGGGCAGAGCTCGCGCGCGCGTGCCATCGGCATCGCGCTCCCGACGCCGTACGGCCGCGCCTCGTAGCTTGCGGTGAGGACGACCCCGCGTGCGCTCGGCGGCCCGACGAGGATCGGGCGGCCGCGGAGCCGCGGGTCGTCGAGCTGCTCGATCGCGGCGTAGAACGCATCCATGTCGGCGTGCACGATCACGCGCGGCCAGCGCGGATCGGGCGTGCGGGGTGCGTCAGTCCGTTCCATCTGAGGATCGCGGCGAGGATCGTGTCGAAGATCGCGGCTGGACAGCCGCTCCTACAGGAGGGTGGCGCTGCTCGAGCTCGTCGATCGAGCGAGGCCAATCGCGCTTCAAGAGTCTCGACAGCGAGCGATCCGCCAACAGCCGGCCGCCGGTCTGGCAGCGCGGGCAGTAGTTCGTCTCGTTGCTCGCGTAGCGGATCCGCTGCACCGCGGTGCCGCAGACCGGGCACGGCTGCCCGTAGCGGCCGTGCACCGCCATCTGCGGGCGGAACGCGGTGACCTTCGTCGGGAACCGCCCGGCGCTCTCCGCGCGCAGCCGCTCGGTCCACTCGTCGAGCACCTCGCGCGCCGCGAGCCGCAGCCGCTCGCACTCCTCCGCGGTCAGCTTCGCCGTCAGCTGCACCGGCGAGAGCCGCGCGCGGTGAAGGATCTCGTCCGAGTACGCGTTGCCGATGCCGCTCAGGATCGACGGATCCGTGAGCGCACGCTTCAGCGTGTGATTCTCGCGCGTCAGTGCCGTGCGGAACGCTTCCGGCGTCGCGTCCGCGACCTCGAGCCCCCCGCGATCGTGAGTCGCGAGGCCGGCCGCGCCTTCGACGACGTGCAGCGAGGCGCGCTTCTGCGTGCCCGCTTCCGTGACGAGCAGCGTGCCGTTCTCGAACTCGAGCGCCGCCGCAACGATCTTCCCGCCCCGCGGCGGCTTGCCCGCGGCCGCGTCGTGCCACTGCAAGCGGCCCGCGATCATCAGATGCAGCACGAACCAGAGCTCGTCCTCGAAACCGATCGCGATGCGCTTGCCGAGCCGCTCGAGCGATTGCACGCGGCGGCCGACGGCCCGATCCGCGGGCGGATCGGCGGTGCGCAGCAGGAACGGCGAGCGGAGCGCGAGGCTCGTCAGGCGGCGGCCGAGGATCCGCTCGCGAAGCGCGTCGAGATACAGCTCGATGTCGGGCAGCTCGGGCATCCGCTCATTGGACGGCCCGATCGATCACGAGCTCGACGATCGTGCCGCCCGTCGGGTCGACGCGCGCTTCGGCCTCCCAGTCGCCCGGCTGCGCGGTCGGCTCGCCGGACTGGGACAGGCGCGCGACGACGGTCAGCTCTTCGAAGTCCCCGAGCGAGCGGCCGCCGCCGAGCATGCTGTTCGCGTCGCTCAGCACGAACTCGCCGGGGACCGACGAGGCTGCTTCGCGGCGCGCCGCGATCGGCGGACCGCCGCCCGGCGCACGTGCGAACAGGAACAGTGCCGCGTTCGGACCGAACGTCTGCGCGGCGGCCGCGTCCCCGAGCGTCACGCGCACGCGAAGCTCGGCGCCGCCGGCGACTGCCGGCGCGCCGCCGCTCGGAGCCGCCGAGCCGAGCGACGCCACCTGCATCTGCACGATCTGCCGAATGCGGTCGGGCAGGTCGAGCTCGAGCATGCGCATCCATCGCTCGCGCGCCTGCTCCATTCGGCCGAGCTCCGCGGCCGCGAGGCCGCCGTACCAGAGCGCCTTCGCGTCGCGCGGGTTGCGCGCGAGCACCTCCTCGAACAGACGCCCGGCTTCTCCGGTCAGCGCACCGCGTTCGGTCAACACCATCGCCTCGGCGTAGGCGACCTTGAGCTCGTCGTCGGGCGCCGGGGTCCGTTGCCACGCCTGCTCGTACGCGGCCCGCGCCGGCCCGTATTGCCCGAGCGCCATGTAGGAATTCGCGAGCAGCTGCCAGCCGCGGACGTCCTCGGGATTCTGCTCCAGCCGGTCCGCGAGCTGCTGCACGAGCCGCATGCCTTCGGCGGCGCGACCCGCGACCTCCGGATCCCAGTTGGTCACGTGCAGGTAGAGCGCGACCGCAATCGGCACGGTGGCGACGCCTGCCGCGATACCGGCCCACGTCCAGCGGCCGGTGCGGCGGCGCTGCGCGAGCACCGGCACGAGCACGAATGCGAGCGCGGTCGCGATCAGCGCCGCGGCGGCGAGCCAGAACGCGTTCACGTTGCGGCGTCCTCGTCGGGCACCGCCTCGTCGTCGTCGAGCGGCTGGCTCGCGCGTCCGGCGAGAACGCGCCAGAACACGAGCGCGCCGATCCCGAGGAACACGAACGGGCCCGCCCACAGCGCCCACGTGCTCGGCTTCACTTGCGGCCGGTAGAGCACGAAGTCGCCGTAGCGAGAGCGCAGGAACTCGACGATCTGCTCCTCGGTCTGGCCTGCCGCGACGCGCTGATGCACCTGTCGCCGCAGGTCCGCCGCGATCGGCGCGTTCGAATCCGCGATCGTCTCGTTCTGGCACTTCGGGCAGCGGATCTCGCGGATCAGCGACTGGTAGCGCTCGTTCAGGACGGGGTCGTCGAACGGCTCGTTCGCGTCGACCGCGGCCGCGACGCCGCCGAAGAGCCCGAGGAACAAGCCGAGCAGCGCCGCGCGGATCATTCCGGCCCCACGAGCGGGCACGGCAGGCTGCCGCACTCCTCGGCGATCAGCGGCAGGAAGTCCCGCCGCCAGACCTCGGGCGTCAGCGGCGAGATGTGCTTGTGCAGGATCTTGCCGTCGCGGCCGATCAGGAACGTCTCGGGAGCCGCATACACGCCGAGGTCGACCGCGAGCACGCCTTGCGGATCGAACGCCGACGCGACGTAGGGGTTGCCGAGCGTCGAGAGCCAATAGAGCGCGTCCTCGCGCTTGTCCTGCCAGTTGAGCCCGTAGATCGGCACGCCGCTCTCGGCGAGCTCGACCAGAAAACCGTGCTCGTGCCGGCATTCGATGCACCAGGTTCCCCAGACGTTCAGCAGCGATACCTGGCCGCGCAGGTTGTCCGCGGTGACACTTGCAGCCGGATCGGTCAGGCTCGGCAGCTCGAACTCGGGCAGCTGCTCGCCGATCAGCGGCGACGGGATGTAACCCGGCCGAAGCTCGAGCCCGCGCAGGAAGAACGCCGCGAGCACTCCGAGAATGACGAGCGGAACCGCATAACGCCACATGACATCAGCTCCGTTGCTCTGCCGGCACCGGAGCGCCGGCCGCCTTCGCGCGCGCGGGCTCGCGGACCGGTTGACGGTAGCGCCGGTCGGTTGCCGCGAGCAGCCCGCCGAGCGCCATCACGACGGCGCCGAGCCAGATGAAGCGCACGAGCGGCTTGACCTGCAACCGCACGCTCCATGCCCCCGCGCCGAGCGACTCGCCGAGCGTGACGAGCACGTCGCGGTGCAACCCGGACAGAATCGCGGCCTCCGGCAGTGTCTGCTGCTGCACGCGGTAGGTTCGCTGCTGCGGCCGCATCGTCGCGACGAGCTCGCCGTCCCGGCGCAGCTCGAACTCGGCCTCGATGCCGTCGTAGTTCGGGCCTGCGACCTCGCGCAGCCCGACGAACACGAACTCGTAGTCCCCCGCGCGCAGCGTCTCGCCCGGCCGCGTCGAGAAGTCCCGCTCGACGGTATAGGCGCTCGTGACCGTGGCGCCGAGCACGAAGAGCCCGACGCCGAGATGCGCGAGCGCCATGCCCCACTGCGCGCGCGTGAGCGGCGGCAGGTGCCTCGCGACGGTGTAACGGCGCACCGGGTCGAGCAGCGACGCCGCGCACACCCAGAGGCCCGCGATGACCCCGAGCATCGTCATGATCGACGTCGTACCGAACAGCACCCACGGCAGCGCGATCCCGGCGACGAGCGCGCCGACCGCGAGCCACTTCAGCCGCTTCCAAAGCACGGCCGCGGCCATGCTTTTCCAGACCGCGTGCATCCCGATGCCGAGCAGCAGCACGAGCGGCAGCATCGGCAGCACGAACATCAGATTGAAGTACGGCGGGCCGACGGAGATCACGCCCAAGCCGAGCGCGTCGTGGACCATCGGATACAACGTGCCGAACAGCACGGCGCCGGTCGCGATCACGAGCAGGATGTTGTTCGCGAGCAGGAACGACTCTCGCGACACGAGCTTGAAGCCGCCCTCGGCTTCGAGATACCGCGCCCGCAGCGCATAGAGCATGAGCGCACCGCCCGAGATCACCGCGAGCAGCATCAGGATGTAGAGGCCGCGCGTCGGGTCGGACGCGAACGCGTGCACCGATACCAGCACGCCCGACCGGACGAGGAACGTGCCGAGGAGCGACAGCGAGAACGCGGCGATCGCGAGCAGCACCGACCAGCTCTTGAAGATGCCGCGGCGTTCCGTGACCGCGAGCGAGTGGATCAGCGCCGTGCCGATCAGCCACGGCATGAACGAGGCGTTCTCGACCGGGTCCCAGAACCACCAGCCGCCCCAGCCGAGCTCGTAGTAGGCCCACCAGCTGCCGAGCGCGATGCCGAGCGTGAGGAACAGCCAGGCGACGATCGTCCACGGCCGCGCCCAGCGGGCCCAATCGCGGTTCAGCCGTCCGGTCAGCAGCGCCGCGACCGCGAACGCGAACGGCACCGAGGTTCCGACGTAGCCGATGTAGAGCATCGGCGGATGCAGGACCATCGCCGGATCCTGGAGCAGCGGGTTCAGGTCGTTGCCGTCGAACGCCGGCGGCGTCAGCCGCAGGAACGGGTTCGAGGTCAGCAGCGTGAACGAGGTGACGCCGACGCTGACGATGCCGAGCACCGCGAGCACGCGGCTCGTGAACTCCGGCGGATACGCGCGGGCGGACCACGCGACCGCGAGCGTCCAAATCGCGAGCACGGTGATCCAGAACAGGAGCGAGCCCTCGTGGCCGCCCCAGACTGCCGCGAACTTGTAGAAGGTCGGCAGCTCGGTGTTCGAGTTCAGCGCGACGTACTGCACGCTGAAGTCGTTCGTCAGGAATGCGTGCGCGAGGATGCCGAACGCGAGGGCCGCGAAGACGAACTGGCCCGCGGCGGTCGGCCGTGCGAGCGCCATCCACTCGGCGCGGCCGAGGGCCGCGCCTGCGAGCGGCAGCGTCGCCTGGACGAGGCCGAGGCACAGCACGAGCACGAGCGCGAGCTGGCCGAGCTCCGGCATCATTGGCCGCTCGCCTCCTTGCCGCGGGCGAGCGCTTCGGCGACCTCGGGCGGCATGTACGTCTCGTCGTGCTTTGCGAGCACCTCCTCGGCGACGAACACGCCGTCCGCGCGGAGCCGCCCGCGGGCGACGACGCCTTGCCCCTCCTCGAAGAGCGGCGGCAGCATCCGCTCGTAGAGGACCGGCACGGTATGCGCGAAGTCGGTCACGACGAACTCGACCGCGAGGCTGCCGGGCTCGCGCCGGAGGCTGTCCTGGACGACCATGCCGCCGAGCCGGAACGGGCGCTCGAGCGGCGCCTTCCCGGCGGCGATCTCGGCCGGGCTGAAGAAATAGGCGGCGTTCTCCTGAAACGCGCGGTACGCGAAGCCGGCCGCGGCCGTCATGCCGACGAGCACGAGGCCGATGAACAGCATCCGTTGACGTCGCGGTCTCATTCCATCTGCCTCACCGTCGGCCGCCTGCTCGGCCGCTCCTCCGCCACTTGCCTGCGGGCGCGCTCGAGCGCCCCGGCCTTGCGCCGCCGGGCAGCCCAGGCCGTCAGGGCCAGGATCACGAGTGTAATGCCGTACGCGGACCAGACGTAAGCCGCGTGCTGCCCCATCGAAAAGGTCTCGATCACCGGCCCGTCCCCGCCAGCAGCTCCTTGAGCCAGCGCGTGTCCCGCTCCCGTTCGACAATCTCGCCCTGCAGGCGGTTCAGGAGCAGCCAATAGAAGAAAAAGGTGAAGCCCGCGACCATGATCAGGAACGGGATCAGCATCTCGGCCGTCATGGCGACGTCGGTGGCCGTCACGGTCGGCCCCTGGTGCAGCGAGTTCCACCAGATGACCGAGTAGTGGATGATCGGGACGTTGACGACGCCGACCACCGCGAGAATCGCGCTGACCCGGTCCGCCTTGTCCCGGTCCTCGAACGCCGCCCTGAGCGCCATGTAGCCGAGGAACAGGAACAGGAGCAGCGTCTCGAACATGATGCGCGGATCGGCCCACTCCCAGTAGGTGCCCCAGGTCGGCCGCCCCCAGATCGCACCGGTCGCGAGCGCGCAAACCGTAAACGAGGCGCCGATCGGCGCCGCGCTGACCGCGACCGCGTGTGCGAGCTTCAGCCGCCAGATGAAGCCGATCCCGGCAGCGACCGCCATCACGACGTACGCCATCATGCTGATGTAGGCGGTCTGCGGGTGCAGATAGATGATCCGGTAGACCTCGCCCTGCCGGTAGTCCGGGGGTGCGACGAACAGCGCCCAGTAGGCGCCGATCGCGAGCAGCACGAAGCCCGCCGCCCCGAGCCACGGCGAAATGCGCTCCGCGAGCCGATAGACGTGCGGCGGCGAGCCGAGTATGTGGAACCAGCGGGGCAACTTCACCCGTTCGACCTCATTCGAGACTGACCTTCAGTGCCGCCGTGACCGCGATCGGCCCGAGCGACACGGTCGCGGCGGCGAGCGCAGCCAGCAAGTATAGCGGCCCGGCCGTCGGCTCCCCGTGGATGCCGAGATCCGTCGCGCGCGTGCCGAAAATCAAGAGCGGCGCGGTCAGCGGCAGCACGAGCAGCCCGACGACCGCCCCGCTCCGCTTGAGCCCGACGGTCAACGCCGCGCCGATCGCGAGCAGCACCGACAACGTCGGCGTCGCGAGCAGCAGCGCGGCCGCCAGCGTCGGCAGCGCCTCGAAAGGCAGCCGGAAGGACAGCGCCGACAGCGGCACGAGCACCGCGAGCGGCAGCACCGAGACGAGCCAGTGCGCGCTGATCTTCGCGAGCACGGTGACGCCGAACGGCACGCCGGAGAGCAAGAGCTGCTCGAGGCTGCCGTCCTCCGCGTCGCTGCGAAAAAGCCCCTCGAGCGCGAGCAGCGAGGACAACAGCGCCGACACCCAGACGACGCCCGCGCCGATGCTCGGCAGCTCCTCGGCGCTCGGCGACAGCGCGAGCGGGAACAGCGATACGACCACCGCAAAGAAGATCAACGGATTGGCGACCTCGCTCCAGCGGCGAAATGCGACCTTCAGGTCGCGCGCGACGATGCGGCGATACGCGTGCACCGGCCGCCCCTACAGCTCGATCACGAGCGTGCCGGGCGCGGCGAACGCGTCCGGCTGATGCGTCGCGACCAGTGCGAGCCCGCCGGCCGCGCAATGCTCGCGCACCCACGAGGCCACGAGCCCGCGGCCCGCGGCGTCGAGGTTCGTCGTCGGCTCATCGAGCAGCCACAGTGCCGCGCCCTTCAACTTCAGCGCCGCGAGCGCGGTCCGCCGGCGCTGCCCGGCGGAGAGGTCCCGCGTGCGCACGTGCGCGGCCGCCTGGAGGCCGAGCGAGGCGACGAGCGGCCGGACCTCCGCGCCGTTCCCGTGCAGGGACGCGTAAAACTGCAGGTTCTCCTCGAGCGTGAGCTCCCG
>CAYWGQ010000038.1:0-24801 GCA_964457725.1 uncultured Gammaproteobacteria bacterium | reverse complement strand
TCGTGCCGAACTGAAAGCTCATCACGATGCCGGAGACGACGCCGAGCCCGAACGAAACGGCGAAGATTCTGAGCCAGAAGTCGTAGAGGCTTTGATAGGCCGGCTTGCCCGTCCGCAGCCACAGGAGCTCGAGCATCGCGAGCCAGCTCGCGAGCCCGATCGTGAACGCGGGGAACAGAATATGAAACGAAACCGTGAAGGCGAACTGGACTCTCGCGGCGAGAATCGAGTCGAGCATTCGGCCTCGCTACGGGCGATTCGCGGTCATCCGGAAAGCTCCGGGTCGGCGACGGACGGAACGTCCGGTACGAAACTATATGTATGCGCTATAACGCCGCGTGGGCCGGCTCGCGATGCGTGCGACGAAATGCCGCTTTCACCACCGTCCGCAGGTTGCTCGCGGGGTCCTCCTCCAGAACGACCCCATCCGCACCCGCCGCGCGATATCGCTCGGCCTGACCCGCGGCGGCGCAGAATGCGATCAGTGCGCGCCCCGGCGCCGCGTTACGGTAGGTGCGTACGTGTTGCGTCGGATCCATCCGTGGAGTCGCGCGCAGCACGATCACGTCCGGTGCCAGCAGCCGCACGGCGGCTGCCCCGACGCGTCCCTCGTCACTGACGCCCACGATCTCGATCTCGCGCTCCGTCGCAAGATAGTCCGCGATCGCACTGCGATAGGCGGCGTCGTCGCACGCCACGTGCACGCGAATGGTCATCGTCCATGGCCTCCATTCGACGTCGGGTCCGGGCTGCAAGACCTATGCCACAATTGCGCGATGCTGCGCATCGACTCCCGCGTCGTGATCCCCGCCGACGAGATCGAGCTGACGGCCGTCCGCTCGCAGGGCGCCGGCGGCCAGAACGTGAACAAGGTCGCGACGGCTGCGCACTTGCGATTCGACATCGCGGCGTCGCGGGCCCTGCCGCCGGACTGCAAGGAGCGGCTTCTCGCGCGGCGGGACCGGCGGATCTCCGCCGACGGCGTCGTCGTGATCAAGTCGCAACGTCATCGCAGCCTCGAGCGCAACAAGGAGGCGGCGCTCGAACGGCTGCGCGAGCTCATCGCCGGGGCGTTGGTCGCGCCGAGGGCGAGGAAGCCGACCCGCAAGCCCGCCTCCGCGGAGCGCCGCCGGCTCGAGGAGAAGGCGCGCCGCGCCGCGCTGAAGCGCTCGCGGGCCCGCATCGAGCCGTAGGGCCGCGGACGAGCGGCGGGTCGGGGCGCGCCGCGCGGCCGGTCGGGGGACCCGGCTCCGCGGCGGCCGGCGCGGGCGGTGTGGCGCGCCGCCAACCACCTGCGGCTTTTCTGGCACAGTCCTTGCTGTGCAGCAGCGTGCCTTTCTGAAGGGGTTGTAGCTTTGCGTGTGTTGCTGCTCGAGGATCACGAGGACGCGGCCGATGCGCTCGCGGCGGCCCTCACGCAGCTCGATTCTCGCTACGAGATCCGGCGCGCGGGCAGGCTTGCGGAAGCGCAGCGGATCGTCGCGACCGAGCCGATCGACATCGGCCTGATCGATCTCACGTTGCCCGATGCGGACGGCCGGGATGGGGCGCTCGCGCTGAAAGCGATCAACCCGGACCTGCCGCTCGTCGCGCTGACGGGTCGCGAGTTCGACGGACTCGCCGTCGAGCTGATTCGCTCAGGCGTGCAGGATTTTCTGAGCAAGGGCGAGACGTCCGTCCAGCGCATTCACCAAGTGCTGCAGCTCGCAATGGAGCGCCAGCGCCAGGAGCGGAGCCTCCGTTATCGCGCGTGCTACGACCCGTTGACGGGCGTCCTGAACCAGAGCGAGGTGCGGACGCAGCTCGGCAAGGCGATCGGCAACGCGTTGCGCGCCCAGCGGCTCGGCGCGGTGATGGTCATCGACCTCGACAATTTCAAGTCGATCAACGACACCTATGGCCATGCGGCGGGCGACGCGGTGTTGCGAGCCGTCGCGAAGCGTCTCGCGGCGTCCGTGCGGGTCGGCGACAGCGTCGGGCGGATGGGCGGCGACGAGTTCGTCGTCGTGCTCGAGGGGGTCGGCACCCGCGAGCATGCCGCGGCCGCGGCTCGCAAGACGAGCGACGCGGTGCGCTTCGCGCTGAACGTCGATCGTGCGGTCGTCGCCGTCTCCGCGAGCATCGGTATCGCGCTCTTTCCGACCCAGGCGAGCGATGCGCACAACTTGCTGAAGCTCGCCGATCAGGCGATGTACGCCGCGAAGCGGATGGGGAAGGGGCGCTACTGCTTCTTCAGCGAGGGCGGGGAGTCTCAGATGCGAGCGGCCAAGGGCGGCTGAGACGGCCCTCCAAGAACTGCAAACCCTTCATGGATCGGGAACAAGAACGCTCATGCGGGCGAGCGCCGCGAGCTCGCGGCAGGTTCCCCGATCGCAAAAAGAAGTCGCGCGGGGCCGCGTGCCGCGCAGTCGAGGCCGCACCAGGACGTGCGAACCCGCAATGCGGCCGACAGCAGCCGTGAGCTCACCATCAGGCCGGCGCGATCCGCCGCCGGCACGGAAATCTCGAAGTGAACCCGCTGCTCGACGAGCTGAAAGTTGACGATCGCCCCGCTGTCGAGCCCCGTTTCCGAATGCGTGACCGTCAGCACGGGCAGGTCGCGGACGCGCTCGATCAGCTGCTCGAGCTCGTGATTGTGCTCGGCGCCGATGAACAGCATCTCGACGCCGTCGAGCTCGTCGAGCGACTCGAGCCGCCGAGCCTCGACGGGGCGGCCCTGAATCGTGCGGTTCGGCAGGAACGCCTCGAGCCGATCCGCGACACTCGCCGCCCCGAGGACGCCGATCGTGACCGGCTCGACGCTCGGCGCCGGCCATTGGACATACGTGCCGAAGTGATAGAGGAACGCGGCCTTGATCTCGTCCTCCGAGAAGACGGCTTCTTGCGTTTGCGCGACGTCGAGCGGCCCGAGCACGCAGAAGAGCGCAACGGCGCAAAATGCGAATGCTCGACCGGCCGAATCTCGGCCGATGCGTTTCCAGTCGTTGACGTCCAGGGGTCTGCTCTGGTTATTAGACCTGCGAGTTAATCATGTTCGGCGTTAGCGCACCAGCGAGCGGAGTGCTAACTCGATCTGCTTGATCTCGACGGGCTTCACCAGATGCAGCGCGAAGCCCGCTTCCTCCGAGCGCTGGCGATCTTGCTGCTGGCCCCATCCCGAGACCGCAACGAGCACGAGACCTTCGAATCCCGGCGACGCGCGCAGCTCGCGCGCGAGGTCGTAGCCGCTCATGTCCGGCAGGCCGATGTCGAGGAACGCGACGTCGGGCGCGAAGGTCTTGACGCAGGCGAGGGCGGCGGCCCCGTCGTGACAGACCTCGACGGTGTGCCCCATGCCTTCGAGCAGCAGCGCGAGGCTCGACGCGAAATCGACGTTGTCGTCGACCAGAAGCACGCGCTGACGCGGCTGCGCGGAGGCGTCGCGCGCGGCCGCGAGCACGTCGGACGGGCGCTCGGCCGTCAGCGCGGCGCGCACTGGCAGCCGCACGATGAAGATGCTGCCACGGCCGACGCCCGGACTATCGGCTTCGATCGTCCCGCCGTGCAGCTCGACCAGCTGCTTCGCGAGCGCGAGGCCGACGCCGAGCCCGGTCTGCGTGCGCTCGGCGTTGTCGCCCTGCGCGAACATCTCGAAGATCTCCGGCAGCGTCTCGGCCGAGATGCCGACGCCGCAGTCCGTGATGCGGACTTCGACGAGGCCGTCGCTCACGGCCGACGTGATCGAGATCGCGCCGCCGGGGTCGCTGTATTTCGCGGCATTGTTCAGCAGGTTGGAGAACACTTGCGCGAGCCTGACCGGATCCGCCTGCAGGTACACGGGATTCGCCGGCAGCTCGACCGTCAGCGGGTGCTCGCGCGATTCGAGCAGCGGCCGGACCGTGTCGATCGCGTTCTGGATCACGGTGGAGAGCTCGACAGTCTCCTTCTTTATCAGAAGCTTACCGCTGGTAATTCGAGAGACGTCGAGAAGATCGTCGACGAGCCGGACGAGCTGCCCGAGCTGTCTGCTGACGATCTCGTGGGCGCGGGCGGTGGTGCCCGCGTCCGCGCCGTCGCTCGCGAGCAGGGTCATCGCGTTGACCATCGGCGCGAGCGGATTGCGGAGCTCGTGCGCGAGGGTCGCGAGGAACTCGTCCTTGCGCTGGTCCGCGCGGAGCAACGCCTGCTCGGCCGCGCGGCGCTCCTCACTCTCGCGCTTCAGTCGCCGGTTCGACGCTTCGAGCGCCTCGGCGCGGCGGCCCACCTCGGCCAGCATCGAGTTGAACGCGTCGACGAGAACGCCGATCTCGTCGTCCGTCGTGCGCTCGGCCCGCACGGTGAAGTCCCGCTCGTCGATGACCTTGCGCGCGGCGCGGGTGAGCTGTCGAACCGGAGCCGTGACGTTCGCCGCGAGCGAGAGCGACACGAAGCCGGCGATCAGGAGGCTCATGCCCATCACCGTCGCGAGGATCAGCAGGTACGCGACCAGCCGGTCGCCGAGCTCGTAGCGGGCGTGGAGATAGACGAAGCCGAGGACGTTGCCGGCCTCGGTCACCGCTCGAGCGACCTCGGCTCCGTCGTCGACGATCCTGTCGAGCTCACCGTCGAGACGCTCGGGCAGCTCGACGGTCGCGTTCGCCGCGGCATAGGACGCGAACAGCAACCCGTCGTGCGTGTAGATCGCCGCCGCGTTGATGTTCGGGCGGCTCGTCAGGAGCGCGAGGTTCGTCGTCGCATCCTCCGGGTCGTCGAACGCGAGCGCCGGTGCGTTCGTGCGGGCGAGGATCTCCGCCTGTGTCCTCAAGTCGTTGAGCAGGAACTCGCGGTAGTTGCCGCTCTCGTAGCTGAGCAGCACGGCGGCGGAGGAGAGCAGGGCGATGCTCGTCGTCACGAGCACGATCGCGATGACTTTTGCACGAAGCGACCGGCGGATAGCGGCGAGCATCTATGTGCGTGCGCTTGCCGGCGGCGGTCGGCCGAACGGCGATCGCGATACCTCTCGAGCGGGGCCCCGGCCGAGCTTAGAGAAACGCCTTGCGGTTGTCACGTCGCCGTTCTCGCACGTTGCCGCGCGAGCACGAGTCACTGTACTGAGCCGCTTCTACGCGGATGAGGACTTCGTATTGACCGACGGTCTCCGCGAACGCGGTGCGAGGGTGCTCGAGTCCGGCCGCGCGTGCCGCTCGCTTGCGTGCGTCCTGCTCGCCGTGCTCGCGAGCTCGGCGGCGGCGCAACCGTCGCTCGAGAACCTGCTCGACCTGTCGATCGAGGAGCTCGGTGAGATACGAGTGCGGACGGCGTGGCGTCGGGCGGAGCCGGTAAGCCGCGTGCCGGCGGCCGTGCACGTGATCACCGCAGAGGACATTCGCCGCAGCGGCGTGACGAGCCTCGCCGAGGCGCTCAGGCTCGCGCCGGGCGTGGAGGTCGCGCGCAACGGCTCGAGCTCCTGGACGATCTCGATGCGCGGCTTCAACAGCGATCTCTCGAACAAGCTGCTCGTGCTGATCGACGGCCGCAGCGTCTACTCGCCGCTTTACGCCGGTGTGTTCTGGGATGCGCAGGACGTGCTGCTCGCCGACATCGAGCGCATCGAGGTGATCGGCGGACCCGGCGGCACGCTCTGGGGCTCGAACGCGGTCAACGGCGTAATCAACATCGTCACGTACGGGGCCCGCGAACGGCAGGGCGGGCTGGTCGAGCTCGGCGGCGGCAACGAGGAGGAAGCGTTCGCCGCGTTCCGCTACGGCGCGCAGACCGGCGAGAACGTGCATGCCAGGGCATACGTGAAATCGTTCGAGCGCGATTCGACCGAGCGCTTGGACGGCAGCGACGGCGTCGACGACTGGCGGATGCGGCAGGGCGGCTTCCGCATGAGCTGGGACGCCTCGCCCGACGTTCTCTTCACGCTGCGGGGCGACGTGTACAGCGGCGAGCAGCGCTCGCTCGTGCGCGGCGACTTCACGCTCGGCACGCTGCCGGGGCCCGACCGGCCGGGCGAGATCGACGTCTCGGGCCACAATGTCGTCGCGCAGTGGCTCAAGCGCCTCGACGGCGATGCGGAGTGGCGGCTGCAGCTCTACTACGACCATACCGAGCGCGACATTCCGGGCACGTATCGCGAGAAGCGCGATACGTTCGATCTCGACTTCCAGCGCCACCTGCGCCCGCTCGGCCGGCACGATCTGCTCTGGGGCGTCACGGCGCGCTCCTCGAGCGACGACATCGAGAGCACGACGTTCGCGGCGTTCGAGCCGCCGAGCCGATCCGATCAAACCTACGGCGCGTTTCTGCAGGATCGGATCGCGCTGACCGACGAGCTCGAGCTGACCGTCGGCACGAAGCTCGAGCGGAACGACTACTCGGGGACCGAGCACCAGCCGAGCGTCCGTCTCGCCTGGGCGTTCACGCAGACGCAGCTGCTGTGGGCGGCGGCATCGCGCGCGGTGCGGATTCCCGCGCGGCTGAACGAGGACCTCGTGCTCACCGCGCCCGTCGCGCTGCCCAATATGCCTCCGGTCTACATCCGCGTCGCCGGCAGCGAGGATTTCGAGGCCGAGGAGCTCGAGGCGTACGAGCTCGGGTATCGTGCGCGAGTCGGCGAGCGGCTCTCGTTCGACGTCGCGCTGTTCCGGCACGACTACGACAAGCTGTTCTCGCAGGAGCCGCTCGGTGTGACCGCAGTGCCGGGTCCGCCGGCCTATATCGTGCTCGACGCCGTCCAGGCGAACCTGATCGAAGGCGAGGCGACGGGCGGCACGTTCGTCGCGACGTGGCAGCCGCTCGGGCGGCTGCGCTTCCAGCTCCAATACTCCCGTCTCGACCTCGACCTCGGGCTGAAGCCGGGCGGGCACGACGAGGGACGGCTCGGCATCGCGGGCAACAGCCCGGAGACGCAAGCCGCGCTCTACACGAACCTGGTTCTGCCGCTCGACCTGAACCTGCACGTCGGCGTGCGTCACGTCGACGAGCTGCCGAACCTCGGCGTGCCGAGCTACGACGCGGTCGATCTCAGCCTGTCGTGGGAACCGAGCGAGCGGCTCCGTGCGTCGCTCACGGTCATGAACGCGAACGACGCCTGTCACCTCGAGTTCGGAGACGGCCACTACATCGAGCGGAGCGCGCTCGTCCGCGTCGTCTGGACGTTCTAGCCCGCAGCGCGACCGCACCCGCACGGGCGCACGCGGGTGCGGAGCGCCGCTCAATCCTCGTTGGTTTCCTCGGCGGCCTCCGCGCCGATCGCTCCGCCGATCACCCCGCCTGCGAGCGCCGAGCAGCCGTACTGGACGGGCAGGACGCCGAGCAGCACCGCGAGCAGCAATAATCGTCGCACCATCGTCAGATCCTCCTTCAGAAGCGGCTGATCGGGAGGTGCAAGCGACGTGCCATCAGTCTGAAAGTCAGCTGAGTCAAAAGCTTATATAAACTTGGTAATGTCCAGTGCGCGATCGGAGCGCCGCGAGCCGCAGCCGTTCGGCGACACCCGTCAGGCCGTCATCTCGCGAATGAACGCGTCCGCTTCGGCGATCGCCCGTTCCATCTCGGCGATCAATGCAGTCGTGTCGCGCTCGATCGAGTCGAGCTCGGCGTCGAGCGCGCCGACCGCGCGCGCGTTCAGGTTGTGCCGCAAGAAGAGCACCTGGTCCTGCAGCGTCTCGAGCACGGGCTGCATCGTCGCTTCGGCTCGCCGCATCGCCCGCAACACGTCCGCGTAGCGCTCGCGCGTATTGCCGAGAAGCGTCTCGCTCTGCCGGCGCAGCGACGGGTCGCTGTATTCCTCGAGCTCGTCCTCCCATTCTTCGAACAGCCGGCCTGCCACGTCCTCGACGCCGTCGATTCGATCGCGCACGGCTGCGGCGCGGCGCTCGCTCCGCTCGTAGTTGCCGTTCAGTCGATCGTACAGCGACTCGAGGTCGCCGCCTTCGAACGCCACCACCGCGCGGAAAGCCTCGAGCGCCGACGCGAACTGCTCCTTCGCTTCGTTCTGCCGGTCGCGCGCATCTTCGACGCGGTCGACGAGCACCGTGCGCTTCTCGACGCCGAGCGCGTCGAGCGTCCGGTAGTAGACGGTGCTGCAGGCGGCGAGGCCGCCGAGCACGGTCACGAGGAGCAGCGAACGACCGGCTCGGCTTGCCTCCATGCTCACTGCACGAGCAGAAAGAGCTGACGGCCGTCGCGGCGCACCTGCAGCGCGAGCGGCAGCTCCGCTTGGCCGATGGCGGCGGAAAGCTCCGCGACGGAAGCGACGGGCATCCGATTGACGGCGGTGATCACGTCGTTCGCGCGCAGGCCGTGCCGCCAAGCCGGCGATCCCTGTCGCACGGCGGCGACCAGCACGCCGCTGATGCTGCCGAAAAGCGGATGATTCGGGGGCAGCTCGCTCAACTCGGCGCCTTCGAGCGCGGCGAGGCTGGGCGTCCCGCCGGGACTCGACGAAGGCGCTCCGCCGGTCGCGGTGTCCGGTGCCTCGGCAATCGTCGCGGTCACCGTCTGGGTCTGTCCGCCGCGCAGCAGCGTGAGCGTCACCTCTTCGTCGACTCTCATCAACCCGATCTCGTTGCGAAGGTCTGACGAGCTGACGATCGCCTCGCCGTTCACCTCGACCACGACGTCGCCGGCCATGATTCCGGCCTGCTCGGCCGGCGTCCCGGGCTCGACCTGCGTCACGAGCGCCCCTTCGGTCACTCCGAGATCGAGCGCGCTCGCGAGGCCCGGCGTCACGTCCTGGATCACGATGCCGAGCCTGCCGCGGCGTACCTCGCCATACTCGACGATCTGCTCCATGACCTCGTGCGCCATGTTGCTCGGGATCGCGAAGCCGATGCCGATGTTGCCCCCGGCCGCCGAGAGGATCGCGGTGTTGACGCCGAGCAGCCGGCCGTCCAAACCGACGAGCGCGCCCCCGGAGTTGCCCGGGTTGATCGATGCATCGGTCTGAATGAAGTCCTCGTAGCTCTCGACGTTCACGCCGCTGCGGCCGAGCGCGCTGACGATGCCGGCGGTCGCCGTCTGCCCGAG
Organism: uncultured Gammaproteobacteria bacterium; assembly: GCA_964457725.1. GTDB lineage: Bacteria > Pseudomonadota > Gammaproteobacteria > Steroidobacterales > Rariloculaceae > FEN-1219. Next base: position 15,807 of record CAYWGQ010000038.1, on the reverse strand, counting down.
CCCGAACGGATTGCCGATCGCTACCACGTAGTCGCCGACCTGGATGCGGTCCGAGTCGCCGAACTCGATCTCTGCGAGCCGCTGTCCTCCGGTGTCGACCTTGACGACCGCGACGTCGGTGCCCGGATCGCTGCCGACGAGTGTCGCCTCGAATTGCCGGCGGTCGCTCGTCGTCACGATGATGCTGGTCGCTCCGGTGACGACGTGGTGATTCGTCAGGATCAATCCTTCCTGGGCGTTCACGATCACGCCGGAGCCGATGCTCTGCTGCGGCCGAAGCTGCGGCTCGACGTCCTCCGGAATATCGAAGAAGCGGCGGAAGAACGGGTCGTCGAGCAGCGGGTTCCTGCCCGTAACCTCCGTTTCGCCGACGACCGCGAGGTTGACGACCGCGGGAGTCACCTCTTGCAGCAGCGGCGCGAGCGTCGGTATCTCGCCGTCGCCGAACGGCCACGCCGCGGCCCCGAACCGGAGCCAGGTGATGAGCGCCGCGCCGGCGAGCGCCCCGGCGGCGAGCGGTGCGAGCTTGCGATTCATGACGGCATCCTCGGACGGTTTGCGCAACGGCTCGAGTGCGTGACGGAGCAAGATGCATGCCACGCGCAGGCCACCGTCACGGGAACCGGCGAGGCGCACGAGGTCCAATATCTTGTGCGCGTTTTGCGAAACGACAGGTCGAAAGAACGATGACGGAGGGAGCGCCATGCGCCGCAGAGAAGTTCTCGCCGTGCTCGCGGCGACGCCGCTCGTGCTCGTGACGCGCGGGCGCGGGGCGGAGGCCGCCGACAGACCGCTCGAGGCGATCCGCTCGGGCTGGCGGGAGTTCCTGCCGGCCGGTCTCGAGGTGCCGAAGCCGGGCGAGCGGGTCGAGCTTTCGGAGGAGGAATGGCGGGCACGCCTTCCGTCGCTCGCTTATCGAGTGCTGCGCGAAGCGGACACGGAGCGCGCGTTCACGAGCCCGCTGAACGAAAATCACGAGCGCGGCGTCTATCTATGTGCCGGCTGCGACCGGCCGCTGTTCACGTCGGAGATGAAGTTCGACAGCGGCACCGGTTGGCCGAGCTTCTTCACGACGATACCCGATGCGTTCGAGACGAAGCGCGACTTCGTGCTGCTGATTCCGCGCACCGAGTATCACTGCGCGCGCTGCGGAGGACACCACGGCCACGTGTTCGGCGACGGTCCGCCGCCGACGGGCGAGCGCTGGTGCAACAACGGCGCAGCACTTCGGTTCGTCGCGTCGGCCGGTTAGCGCGAGTCTCGCGGACCGAACCCCGCGCCGGGTGAATCGTCATCGTCGCCGCGCGGCTGACCATCGCCGAGGTCCGTCTGCGCGTCGAGGTCTTCGAGCGACACGGTGCCCTCGATCGATCGAGAGAACGACGCGACGAACGCGTTTCGCAGCAGGTTCACCATTGCCGCGAGCAATCCCGCTTCGGGGCGCTCGAGCTCTCCCGCGAACGGGATCTGGGTCGCGACCTGATCGGTCTCGCGGTTCGCGAAGATCGCGGCCGCGATGCCGACGAGCGCTTCCCAGGCCTTCTGGAACGGCCCGCTCGACGGTTCCTGCAGCGAGAAGATCTGCGGATTCTCCATCACCGGCTTGATGTAACCCTCGAAGCGGCCATCCGCCGCCGCGAGCTCCGTGTACATGGAGAAGGCGCCGGCCTCGGCATCGACGTTCAGGAACTCGCTGAGCCACGGATTCACGTCCGGAAGCTGCGCGCCTTCGAGCGCGAGATTCAAGTCGAAGGTCGGTACGGCTGCGTTCGGATCGAAGCGGCCTGTGAGCGCGAGCGGCGCATTACCCATCACTGCGCCTTCGAGCTCGAGGTCGGCGAACGCTTGCTGCTCCTCGCGTTGCACGTTCGTCAGGTTCCGCAGCAGCAGGCGGCCGTTGCGTAGCGTGAGGGACTCCTCCGCCTCGATCCCGGGCGCGCGAAACGTGACGAGGGCGTCGATCACGTCGACTCGATTGAACGTGAATGGGAAGAGGTCGCGAACCTCCTCCGGCCAGTTGACGCCGGTGCCTAGCTGAGTGTCGCGGTCGCTTTCGCCTTGGATCAAGTTGATGATCGGTGAGTGCATCACGATCTCGCCGACGAGTCGCGCCCGGAGCAACGCGGGCCACTGCAACGCGAGATCCATTCGCGGCATGTCGACGAACGGCTGGTCGGCGCCGGCGCTCGGCTTGACGATCGTGACGTTCTCGAGCACGTACGCGCCGCGGATGAGCGAGACGTCGACGTCCTCGACCGCGCCGGAGTACTCGCCCATCGACGCGAGCTCCCTGTCGACGTAAGCCTCGAGCGCGAGGGGCAGCACGGCGCGTGCCGCGAGAACGACCGCCGCGACGGCGATCGCCGCTACGAGCACCGCGCGTCCGTGCCGCATCGTGTTGCTCCCGTTCGGTCCGGCGGGACGGACTCTGCAAACGCCGTGCCATGCCGTCGGCGGTGGCACGCCTTTTGCTGCTCGGGAAGGGGTGCACACACGGGCGTGAGGACGAGGGGAGCGGACGATGACTGGAACGACGAGTGTCGATCGACCCCGGTCGTCGCGCGCTGCAGCCTAAGGTGTACTTTCTCGCGCTCGCTGCGGATTACGACGGTACGCTCGCGCACCATGGCCGCGTGGACGCGGCGACGGTCGCTGCCCTCGAGCGGCTGAAGGAGAGCGGCCGCAAGCTCGTCCTCGTGACCGGCCGCGTGCTGCCGGAGCTCCAAGCGATCTTTCCGGAGCTGCCGCTCTTCGATCGAGTCGTCGCCGAGAACGGCGCGTTGCTCTACGATCCGACGACGCAGCGCGAAGAGCCGCTCGCGCCGCCGCCGGAGGAAGCGTTCGTCGAGCGATTGCGCGAGCGCGGCGTTGCGCCGCTCGCGACCGGACGCGTGATCGTCGCGACGTGGGAGCCGCACGAGCAAAGCGTGCTCGAGGCGATCCGCGATCTGGGGCTCGAGCTCCAGATCATCTTCAACAAAGGCGCGGTCATGGTCCTGCCCGCCGGCGTGAACAAGGCCACGGGCCTCGTGGCGGCGCTCGAGGAGCTGAAACTCTCCCCGCACAACACGATCGGCGTCGGCGACGCCGAGAACGATCACGCGTTCCTCGCCGCGTGCGGCTGCGCGGCCGCCGTCGCGAACGCGCTGCCGTTCCTGAAGGAGCACGCGAACGTCGTCCTTTCTCGCGATCACGGCGCCGGCGTCGTCGAGCTCGTCGAGCGGATGCTCGACGACGACGCAGCATTGTTGCCCGCGGAGCGTCACTCGTTGCCGATCGGGAAGCGCCGCGACGGCACCGAGGTCGCGATCGGGCCGCTGGGCGGCGGCGTGCTGATCGCGGGCAGCTCCGGCATCGGCAAGTCGACGCTCGCGACCGCGCTCACCGAGCGTATGGTCGAGCGGGGCTTCCAGTTCTGCGTGTTCGATCCGGAAGGCGACTACGACGAGCTCGAGAACGCCGTCGCGCTCGGCGACGCGGGCAATCCTCCGCAGCAGGACGAGACGCTGAAATTGCTCGAGCGCGCCGATACGAACGTCGTCGTCAACACGCAGAACTTCCAGATGCTCGAGCGGCCGACGTTCTTCGCGGAGCTGCTGCCGCAGCTCGCGTCGATGCGGGCGCGGTGCGGTCGGCCGCATTGGCTCCTGATCGACGAGGCGCATCACCTGCTGCCGGTTGCCCGGGCCGACGCGGCGACGGCGCTTCCCGAGAGCTTGCCGGCGACGATCTTCATCACCGTGCACCCGGAGGCGGTGGCCCCGGAGGCGCTGCGGAGCGTGCAGACGGTCATAGCGCTCGGGCCGAACGCGAGCGGCGTGATCGCGGCGTTCTGCGAGGCCACGGGCGCCGAGCGTCCGGCGATCCCCGAGGCGCCCGGCGAGGACGAGGTGCTCTACTGGGAGCGTGCGACCGGTGCGGAGGCGGTCCCGCTCGAGGCCTATCGGCCCGAGCAGACGCACAAGCGTCACACGCGCAAGTACGCGGAAGGGGATCTCGGGGAGGACCGCGCCTTTTACTTCACGGGGCCCGACGGAGCGCTGCACCTGCGCGCGCAGAACCTGATGCTGTTCCTGCAGATTGCGGCGGGCGTCGACGAGCGCACGTGGGAGCACCATCGGCGCGCTGGCGACTATTCGGAATGGTTTCGGGACGTGATCAAGGACGATGAGCTCGCCGCGGAGGCGGCCGAGATCGAGCGCGATCGTACGCTCGACGCACAAGCGAGCCGCGAGCGGATCGCCGCGGCCGTCACGAAGCGCTACACCGCACCGGCGACGCCGCGCACCGACTGAGGCCGGCGGAGCACGGAGGAGAGGAGTTGCAGTCGTACTGGGTCGCGAGCGCGGCAGGTGCGCCGCAACGGCCGCTCGGCGGGACGGAGCTGCGCGCCAACGTCGCGGTCGTCGGCGGCGGTATCGTCGGCCTGACGTCCGCGTTGCTGCTCGCACGCGCCGGACTCTCGGTGATAGTGCTCGAGGCGCTCAGAATCGGCCGGCAGGTCACCGGCGGCAGCACCGCGAAGGTGACGACGCAGCACGGCTTGATCTACGGCGATCTCGCCGGGCGGCGCGGCGCCGCCGCGGCCGCGGTCTACGCCGACTCGAACCGCGCAGCGCTCGAATGGATCGCGGCGCAGGTCGACGGACGCGCGATCGACTGCGATTTCGAGCGGCGGAGCGCATACGTCTACACGACCGACGCGGCGCGTGTCGGGGATCTCGAGCGGGAGGCGGCCGCCGCCGAGGCGGCCGGGCTGACCGCGCGGGTCGTGCGCGAAGTCGGATTGCCGTTTCGAGTCGAGGCGGCGCTCGAGTTCCCCGACCAGGCGCAGTTCCATCCGGTGAAGTACCTCGACGGGCTCGCCGCGGAGCTGATCGAGCGCGGCGCGCGGATCTTCGAGGGCACCCGCGTTCGCGACGTCGACCACGGCAGGCCGTGCACGCTCTCGACCGCCAACGGCCGCGTGCTCGCCGACGACGTCATCGTCGCGTCGCACATGCCGTTTCTGGATCGCGGCGGCTTCTTCGGCCGCGCCTTCCCTTATCGCCACATGTGCATCGCCGCGCCGTTGCCGGCGGAGCGCTCGATCGACGGCATGTTCATCTCGGCGGAGCAGCCGACGCGCTCGTTCCGCTCGGCGCCGGGCGGCGGAGGCGGGCGGATGCTGATCGCGATCGGTGAAGCGTTCGCGACCGCGCAGGCGGACGAGGCGAAGGCGCTCGCGGAGCTCGAGGCGTTCGTCGAGCGCGACCTCGGTGTCGCCGGCGCGACCCATCGTTGGGGCAACCAGGACTACTATTCCGCGGACCGGCTGCCGTTCGTCGGCGTGCTCTTGCCCGGCAGCCGCCGGATACGGGTCGCGACCGGCTTCAACGCGTGGGGGATCACGACCGGAACCGCCGCGGCGATGATTCTCGCGGACGGCGTGCTCGGCAAGAAGAGCCCGTGGAGCTCGCTGTACGATTCGACCCGCTTGGGGCTCAAGGCCGGCGCACGCACGCTGATCGCGAAGAACGTCGGTGTCGCGAAGAGCTGGATCGCCGAGCGCGTCAGGCCGGAGGCGGAAGGGGACGCGTCGCAGCTTGCGCCGGGCGAGGCCGGGATCGTGCGTTACGAGGGCACCGTCGCCGCGGCGTACCGCGACGAGGCGGGCGCGCTTCACGTGCGCGATGCGCGCTGCACGCATCTCGGCTGCCAAGTGCGCTGGAACGCCGCCGAGCGCAGCTGGGATTGTCACTGTCACGGCTCGCGATTCGGCGTGAACGGCGAGGTGCTGAACGGGCCGGCGGTATGCCCTCTCCGATCCCTCTCGCGTGAGAAGCACGAGATCTGAGCCGAATGAGCTCGCCGAGCGCGGACCGAGCTTCCGAGCGGGGTAAACTTGCGGCTTCGCAATCGAACGGCAAGAAATGCGTGTCCTTCTCCTCGGCGCCACCGGATTGATCGGCGCCGCCGTTCTCGCCCGGCTCACGCAGGCCGGTCATGACGTGACTGCGGTCGCGCGCAGGCGCGGTCCGCAGCTGCGACGCGTGCGCTGGATCGAGCTCGACATCGCGCAGCTCACCTCGCCCGAGCATTGGCGGGATGCGTTGACGGCGGTGGAGGCGGTGATCAATTGCGCCGGGGCACTGCAGGACGGCGGGCGCGACGATTTGCGCGGCGTGCACGTCGCCGCCGTCGCCGCCCTGTGCCGCGCATGCGAGGCGTTCGGCGTTCCGCGCCTCGTGCACGTCTCCGCGATCGGCGCGGACCGCGCGCCGGTGACGCCGTTCTCCGCGACCAAGCAGGAGGGCGAGCGCGCGCTCGAGGCGTGCAATCTCGACTGGGTCATTCTGCGGCCGGCCGTCGTAGTCGGCCGCGGCGCGTTCGGCGGCAGCGCGCTCATTCGGGGTCTCGCCGGGTTGCCGTTCGAGGTCTCGCTCGCGGGCACCGGACCGATGCAGCTCGTCGATCTCGACGACCTCGCCGCCACGATCGAGTGGTGCATCGCTCCGGGCGCGCCGTCGCGCCGCGCGCTCGACGTCGCCGCGCCCGAGCGGCTCGAGCTCGCAGACGTCGTGCTCGCTTACCGCCGCTGGCTCGGCTTCAGCGAGGCGCCGCGGCTCACCGTGCCGCGGGCGGCCGGCAGGCTGCTCGCGCGGCTCGGCGATTTCGCGCGCATGCTCGGCTGGCGACCCGCGATCACGAGCACCGCGCGGGCGGAGCTCGAGCGCGGCGTGCTCGGCGATCCGCGCGCGTGGCTCGAGCTGACCGGCATCGAGGCCCGGCCGCTCGCGGCGCGGCTGGCCGAGGAGCCCGCCCCGGTGCAGGAACGCTGGTTTGCTCGGCTGTACTTCGCGAAGCCGCTGATGCTCGTCGTGCTCGCCGCGTTCTGGATCCTCACCGGTCTGATCTCGCTCGGGCCGGGCTGGGAGCGCGGCCTCGAGTATCTGCTCGCCGGCGGCGTCCCGGGCGCGGTCGCCGCAGGCGGCGTCGTCGCGGGCGCGCTCGCCGACGTCGCGATCGGCATCGGCATCGCGTTCCGCCGCACGGCGCGGCGCGCGCTGCAGGCGGCGCTTGCGATCTCGGTGTTCTACATGGCGGCAGGCACGGTCGTACTGCCGGCGCTCTGGGCCGACCCCGTCGGGCCGATGCTGAAGATCTGGCCGATCCTCGTGCTGAACGTCGTCGCGCTCGCCGTGTTGCCGGAGCGATGACGTACTGGCTACTGAAGTACGTGCACGTGATCGGCGCCGCCGTGCTGCTCGGTACCGGCGCCGGGATCGCCTTCTTCATGCTCTGGGCACACCGGACCGGCGAGGTCGCCGTGATCGCGGGCGTCGCGCGCATCGTCGTCACCGCAGATTTTCTCTTCACGGCGAGCGCCGTGGTCGTGCAGCCGGTGACCGGCGTCGCGCTCGCGCGGTTTCTCGGTTATCCGATCCTGGACGGCTGGATTGCGCTATCGCTCGTCCTCTATGCGGTGACCGGCGCGTTCTGGCTGCCGGTCGTCTGGATGCAGATCCGGATGCGCGATCTCGCGGCCGAGGCGGTGCGCGCCGGCTCGAGCCTGCCCCTGCAGTACCACCGGCTCTTCCACTGGTGGTTCGCGTTCGGGTTTCCCGCGTTCGCCGCGGTGCTTGCGATCTTCTGGCTGATGATCACGCGGCCGCAGCTTTCCTTCCGCTGAGCTCGCGGCACAAACCTTGCAATCTCCCCGGTCGGCGGGCTCGGCTCGCCGGCCGGGAGGACGATTGAGCAAGAGGGCGCTGATCACTCGATTTTTCGAGCAAGCGACCGACTTTGCGGTCGTCCTCGTCGACCTGAACGGGCGCGTCATCGATTGGTTCCCCGGGGCCGCGAGCACCTTCGGCTACGACGCCGCCGAGATGCTCGGCCGGACGACCGATCCGCTGTTCACTCCGGAGGACGTCGCGCGCGGGACGCCGAGAGCCGAGCTCGAGACGGCCGCCCGGCACGGAAGGGCCGAGGACGACCGCTGGATGATGCGCAGCAACGGCGCGCGGTTCTGGGCGAACGGTTTCGTCAGCGCCGTCCGCGACGAGCGCGGCGAGATTGTCGCGTTCGCGAAGCTGCTGCGCGACCGTACCGATCAGCGCGCGCAGGTCGAGCTCTTGCGCAACCGGGCGGCGGCGCTCGAAGCGGAGAACGACGCGCTCGCGCTGACGCTCGGCAAGGTCGGTCACGAGCTGCGTAACCCGCTCGGCGTGCTCGCGAACGCGGCGCAGCTGATCGAGCGCGGCGCGGGCGACGAGCAACGCCGCGAGTACGCGGCGCAGCTGATCACCCGGCAAACGGGCTACGCGAGCCGGCTGATCGAGGATCTGCTCGAGCTCGCGCGAAGCCGCGGCGGAAACGCGGCGCTGCGGGTCGCGGCGGTCAGCCTCGGACCGTTGCTCGACGAGGCGCGGGAGACGCTCGAGCCGAGGCTTCGGGCGAAGCGCGTGCGCGTCGACATCCTGCTCGCCGAGGGCCCGATCGTCGTACGCGGCGACGCTGCGCGTCTGCAGCAGGTGTTCGTGAACCTGCTCGACAACGCGGTGAAGTTCTCGCGGCCCGGCGGCACGGTCTGGGTGTCGGCAATGACCGCAGACGGCGAAGCGGTCGTGCACGTGCGCGACGAAGGGGAGGGCATGCCGGCGGACCTCCTGCCGAAGGTCTTCGAGCTGTTCACACAGCCGAGGCGCGTCGCTCCGACGCGCTCGGGCGGCCTCGGTCTCGGGCTCGCGATCGTTCGCGAGAACGTGGAGCTGCATGGCGGCACCGTGCAGGTGCGCAGCGAGGGCGTCGGCCACGGCGCGGAGTTCCGCGTGCGGCTGCCGCTCGGCTCGAAGTGACGTGAGCGCTTCGAAGCGCGCCGCGGGCCGGCTCGAGATCGCGGAAGACCTCGCGCTCCAGCGCCGCGCTTGGGTCTTCGAGCGCGTCGGCTGGATCGTCTTCGCCGTCGTGCTGCTCGCGGCGGTCGTCGGGCTCTTCGGCGGCGGCGTCGTCGGCGACGCCGAGGTATCGGCGGCGGACGGAGCTCTTGCCGTCGAGTACCCGCGCTTCGCGCGCGCCCACTCGCCGCTCTCGATCCGCGTCCGGCTCGAGCCCGCGCAGCCGACGGACGGCGAGCTGCGGCTGTGGATGTCGCGCGAGTACGCGGCGCGGCTCGACATCGATCACGTATCGCCGCCGCCCTCGCGCACCGAGCTCGGTGCCGAGCGTATCGAGTTCGTGTTTCCGTGGCGCGGTCCGCCCGGGCCCGCCGCCGTGACGTTCGTCCTCGAGGCGGACGCCGGCGGCAGCGTCCGCGGCCGGATTGGCGCGGGCGACGGCGACGGCGTGCCCGTGCGTCATCTGCTCTATCCGTGATCGATGCGCTGCAGGAGGAACCATGGACGCCGTGTTGAGCGGTCTGATCGTCTACGCGTTTCTGCTGATCGTGTTCCGGATCAGCGGCAAGCGTTCGCTCGGGCAAGTGACGACGTTCGACTTCGTGCTGCTCTTGATCGTCGCCGAGACGACGCAGCAGGCGCTGCTCGGCGACGACTACTCGATCACGAACGCGTTCCTGCTGATCGTCACGCTGCTCGCGATCGACATCGGCCTCTCGCTGATCAAGCACCGCTCGCCGCGGCTCGACCGGCTGATCGAGGGGCTGCCGCTCGTGATCGTCGAGGGCGGCCGCCCGCTCCGCGAGCGGATGGTGCGCGCGCGGGTGGACGACCAGGACGTGCTGTCGGCCGCGCGAATCGCGCAAGGCCTCGAGCGGATGGAGCAGATCAAGTACGCGGTGCTCGAGCGCAACGGCACGATCTCGATCATCGCGCAGGACGGCGAGTGACCGCCGACGGGTGGCACGCCGCTTGCACCTTTCGTCGGCGGACAGGAGGTGCCCGATGAGCAAGCCGCAGCCCGACGACACGCGACCCGAGAAGCGGGACGCCGTGACCGAGGCGTCGATCGAATCGTTCCCCGCGAGCGACCCGCCGGCGTTCAACGCGTCGAGGCCGCCGAAGCGGCGCCGCGAGCAGCCGGCGCGGCCCGATACCGATACCGCGACGCCCGCGGCCCGCGGCAACGGTGCCGACCGCGAGCCGGGAGATCCGGCGACGACGGCAGAGATGCGCGGCCGCATCCCGAGCGCACGCACGATCGGTATCAGCTCGGCGCACGAGCCTTCGGCTGCGCCGTTCGATACGGACGACGAGGCCGCGGGACGGTCGGCCGGCGTGGCCGCGATGCGCACGGCGCTCGCGGAGGAAGCCCGGCCCGCGTCCGATGCGAGCCGGCCGCGGCCCGACTCGACCGGCAGAATGCTGATCGTCGGCGCGGTGCTCTTGATCGTCCTGCTGCTGGTCTGGCTCTTCACGCGCTGAGCACGGTCGCGCTCGCGCGGAACGACACCGACGGGCGCCGGCCGCAAGCGCGGCGGCGCAGCCGTGGCATACATGTTGCATCGAGCGGCGTCGGTTCGGTCGGCATCCATAAGGATTTCGTCATGCGGATTCTCGTCGCCGGCGGGGCCGGCTTTCTCGGCTCGCACCTCTGCGCGGCGCTCGTTCGCGCCCAGCATTTCGTGTACTGCGTCGACGACCTGAGCACCGGCCGGCTCGCGAACATCGCCGAGCTGCGCCAGTCGCCGCGATTCGCGTTCGTGCCGCGCTCGGTGCTCGATCCGTTGTGGTTGCCGGTCGAGGCGATCTTCAACCTCGCGAGCCCCGCGTCGCCGGTCCACTATCAGGCAGATCCAGAGCAGACCTTGCGAACCAACGTCGAAGGAACGCGGCTCCTGCTGCAGCTCGCAGAGGAAACGGGCAGCCATTTCGTGTACGCGTCGACGAGCGAGGTGTACGGCGACCCTGCCGAGCATCCGCAGCGCGAGAACTATCTCGGTAACGTGAAGACGATGGGGCCGCGGGCCTGCTACGACGAGGGCAAGCGCTGCGCCGAGACGCTCTGTCACATCTATCGGGAGCGCGGCATGCCGGTGTCGGTCGTCCGCATCTTCAACACGTACGGGCCGCGGATGCGCACCGACGACGGGCGAGCGGTCTCGAACTTGCTGACCCAGGCGCTGCGTGGCGAGCCGCTGACGATCTACGGTGACGGCACGCAGACGCGCTCGTTCTGCTATGTGGACGATATGGTCGATGCGCTCTGCCGTCTGCTCGCAAAGCACAACGGGCTGCCGGGGCCACTGAATCTCGGCAACCCGCAGGAGGTGACGTTGCTCGAGCTCGCCGAGCTCGTGCTCGAGCTGACCGGCTCCGCCGCGCCGGTCGACTTCCGGCCGCTGCCGGTCGACGATCCGGTGCGCCGCTGCCCGGACATCGCGCTCGCGCGCCAGGTGCTCGGCTGGTCCCCGCGGACGCCGCTCGCGGACGGCCTCACGAAGACGATGCAGTACTTCCGGAGCGTGCTCGCGTCGCTCGACCGGCGCCGCCCGCTCGCTGCCGCGAACGTGGCTTGACCGCATCATGAGCCGAGCCGCCGCCGATGAAAGTCCTGATCACCACCGACGCCGCGAGCGGAGTCTGGCAGTACACGGCGGAGCTCGCGCGCCAGCTCGACCGTCTCGGTCACGACGTCGCGGTCGCTAGCTGCGGCGGGGCGATCGACGCGCATCTGCGGGCCGAGCTGTCCGAGCTCGGCCGTGTCGCGCTGCACGAGGCGGAGCCGGGCGCGGCTTGGAGCGATGATCCCGCGGAGGAGGCGCGCGCGGTCGAGTGGCTCGATCGGCTCGTGCAGGGCATCGCCTGCGACGTGGTGCACTTCCACACGTACGGGCCGGCGGCGTACGACTGGAGCGTACCGACCCTGCTCGTCGCCCACACTTGCGCGCTCGCCTGCTGGAGGGCGACGCATCGCGGCGAGCCGGGGTCCGAGTGGCAACGTTACCGCGACAAGGTCGCCGCCGCGCTCGCGCGCGCGAGCGTCGTGATCGCGCCGAGCCGAGCTTTCCTCGCGGAGCTGCGAGAATCCCACCGGGCTGCCGCGGCGGTTCGTGCGAGCGTCATCTACAACGGCATCGATCCCGCGCGCTGGCCGCCGGGAGGCGAGCGCGAGCGGTTGTTCGTGCTCGGCGTCGGAAGCCTCGCGGACGAATGCAAGAACCTGTCCTCGCTCGCGGCCGTCGCCGACGAGCTGCCGTATCCGGTGCTGATCGCCAACGCGGGGACGGCGTCGAAGGCGGGCAAGGCGATTCTGCTGAAGCGGCTGTCCCGCGCCCGCCTCGCCGCGTACTACCGGCGTGCGCTCGTGTTCGTGCACCCGGCTCGTCACGAGCCTTTCGGGCTGCCGGTGCTCGAAGCGGCGCTGTCCGGCTGCGCGCTCGTGCTCGGCGACACGCCGTCGCTGCGGGAGCTCTGGGAGCCGGTTGCGACGTTCGTCGACCCGGACGACACGCGCGCGCTACGCGACTCCATTCGCGAGCTCGCGTCGCGCCCGGAGGAGTACACGGAAGCGGGGCGGCGCGCGCGTCATCACGCGCTGCGTTACAACGCGCACACGACGGCTCTGCACTATCTCGGCTGCTACCGCACGATGCTCGGGCGCAAGCCGGAGGCGCGTGCGGCCGGTCAGTGACGGCCGTGGCATGGAACTTGCCTGACCCGAACCTTCATGCATCGAAGGGACTTTGAGCATGAGCGAAGCACACCGAACGACCGATCACGACACGATCCGCCGCTGGGCCGAGGAGCGGCGAGGCCATCCGGCACGGGTCAAGGGCACCGGCGGCGACGGCGACGTCGGGCTGCTGAGAATCGATTTCCCGGGCTATTCCGGCGAGCAGCGGCTCGAGGAAATTTCCTGGGAGGAGTTCTTCGAGGCGTTCGACGAGAACGAGCTCGCCTTCCTCTATCAGGATCGCAAGAGCGACGGCGAGCTGAGCACGTTCAATAAGCTCGTGCGTCGCTGACCGCCGCGCGACGGGCGCGGTATTCTTCCCGTGTGGCGGAGCTCATCCTCATCTGCAACGCCGGCAGCTCCTCGTTGAAGGCGGAGCTCTTCGCGCACGACAAGCCGCCCCGCGCGCTCGGCCGGCTCGCGATCGAAGGCATCGGCGCGCCGGAGACAAGGCTCGTAACCGCCGAGGGAACCGAGCCGTTGGGGACGATCTCGTCGTACGACGACGCGGCCGACGCGCTCCTCGCGCGGCTGCACGACGACGTTGGTCGGATCGCCGCGACCGGACATCGTTTCGTCCACGGAGGGGCGCGCCTGCGCGGCCCGGTGCAGGTCGACGGAGCCATTCGCGCGGAGCTCGCCGCGATCGCCGAGCTCGCGCCGCTGCACAACCCGCCGGCGCTCGCCGTGCTCGACGCGGTCGAGCGGCGGCTGCCCGGCGTTCCGGCCGTCGCCGCGTTCGACACGGCGTTCTTCCGCGACTTGCCGGAGCACGCGCGGCGCTATGCAGTACCGGCCGAATGGCATGCGGAGCACGGCATCGAACGGTTCGGCTTTCACGGGCTCGCGCACGAGTGGATGGCGCGACGGCTCGCCGCGCTCCGCGGCAGCCCAGGGCGCGCCGTCACGCTGCAGCTCGGTCACGGCTGCTCGGCTGCGGCCCTACGCGACGGCCGCCCGGTCGATACGAGCATGGGGTACACGCCGCTCGAGGGATTGATCATGGTGACGCGGCCCGGCGACATCGATCCAGGCGTGCTCCTCGCGCTCGGTCGCCGCGGTCACGACTGGGCGACGCTCGAGGCGGCGCTGCAACGCCGCGCGGGGCTCGCGGGCCTGTCCGGGACCGACGGCGACGTGCGCGAGCTCCTCGCGCTCGAGGCGGAGGGTCATCCGGGGGCGCGGCTCGCGCTCGAGGCCTTTTGCTTCCGCGTGCAGAAATACATCGGTGCTTACGCGGCCGTGCTCGGCGGTCTCGACGCCGTCGCGTTCGGCGGCGGCATCGGCGAGCACTCGGCCGTGCTGCGCGAGCGGATCTGCGCCGGGCTCGAATGGCTCGGCGTCGAGCTCGACCGCACGGCGAACGCCGCGGCGACGGGCGGCCGCGATGCGCGGATCACGACGGGCCGTTCCGCGGTCGCGGTGCACGTGATCGAGGTGCGCGAGGAGGCGCTGATCGCGGAAGCGGTCGTCGAAAGCGGTGTGCTCGCGCGGAAGGCGGGATTCGAGGAACGACACCACGAACGGTAACGGTGCAGACATGGAGAAACGGCAACCGAGCCGCGAGGAGCTGCAGGCGATAGACGCGTACTGGCGCGCGGCGAACTATCTGTCGGTCGGGCAAATTTACTTGAAGTCGAACCCGCTCCTCCGCGAGCCGCTCGCGCTCGAGCACGTGAAGCCGCGCCTGCTCGGACATTGGGGGACGACGCCCGGGCTGAACTTCGTGTACGTCCACTTGAATCGCGCGATCAAGATGCGCGATCTCGACATGCTGCTGATCATCGGCCCCGGGCACGGCGGCCCGGCGCTCGCGGCGAACACGTGGCTCGAAGGCAGCTACTCGGAGTTCTATCCGGAGGTCGGCCAGGACGAGGGCGGCATGCAGCGCCTCTTCAAGCAGTTCTCGTTTCCGGGCGGCATCCCGAGCCACTGCGCTCCGGAGCTGCCGGGCTCGATCCACGAGGGCGGCGAGCTCGGCTACTCGCTCGCGCACGCGTTCGGGGCGGCGTTCGACAACCCCGAGCTCGTCGTCGCCTGCGTGATCGGGGACGGCGAGGCGGAGACGGGCGCGCTCGCGTGCAGCTGGCACTCGAACAAGTTCTTGAACCCGGTTGAGGACGGCGCGGTACTGCCGATCCTGCATCTGAACGGCTGGAAAATCGCGAATCCGACGATCCTCGCGCGGTTGTCGAAGGAAGAGCTGACGGCGCTCCTCGAGGGCAACGGCTGGGCGCCCCGCTACGTCGAGGGCAGCGATCCGCTGCCGATGCACGCCGCGATGGCAGAGGCGCTCGACGCCGCGCTCGACGACATCGCGGCGATCCAGGCGCGCGCACGCCGCGAGGGTTTCGCCGAGCGTCCGCGGTGGCCGATGCTCGTGCTGCGGACGCCGAAAGGCTGGACCGGTCCCGCGGAGGTGGACGGCGTGCCGGTCGAGAACACGTGGCGATCGCATCAGGTGCCGCTCGCGGGCCTCGCGGACAACCCGGAGCATCTGCGCATGCTCGAGGCGTGGATGAAGAGCTACCGGCCGGAGGAGCTCTTCGACGAGCGCGGGGCGCCGCGGCCGGAGCTGCGGGCGCTCGTGCCGAAGGGCGCTCGGCGGCTCGGCGCGAACCCGCACGCGAACGGCGGGCTGCTGCGGCGCGACCTGCTGTTGCCCGATTTCGTGCGCTATGCGGTGGACGTGCCGCGCCCGGGCGCCGTTCGCGCGCAGGCGACCCGCGTTCTCGGCGAGTTCCTGCGTGACGTGCTCGAGCGCAATGCCGAGCAGCGCAATTTCCGGGTCTTCGGACCGGACGAGACGGAGTCGAACCGCCTGACATCGGTCTACGAGGCGACGAGCAAGCGGTTCACGGGACCATTCTTGCCGGTGGACGAGCACCTGTCGCCGGAAGGGCGGGTACTCGAGGTGCTCTCCGAGCAGCTCTGCCAGGGCTGGCTCGAAGGGTATCTCTTGACCGGCCGGCACGGCTTCTTCTCCTGCTACGAGGCGTTCGTGCACATCGTCGACTCGATGTTCAATCAGCACGCGAAGTGGCTGAAGGTGAGCAAGGAGATTCCGTGGCGGCGCCCAGTGCCGTCGCTGAACTATCTGTTGACGTCGCACGTCTGGCGGCAGGACCACAACGGCTTCAGCCATCAAGACCCGGGCTTCATCGACCACGTCGTGACCAAGAAGGCCGACGT
>CAYWGQ010000037.1:0-24907 GCA_964457725.1 uncultured Gammaproteobacteria bacterium | reverse complement strand
GACGAACGATCTCGAGCGCGGCGCCGCGATCGCGAGGCAGCTCGAGGTCGGCACGGCGTGGGTCAATCAGCACCGCGCGACGTCGGCGTTCGTGCCGTTCGGCGGCGCGAAGGAGTCGGGCCTCGGCCGGCAGTATTCCGTGCTCGGCCTGAAGGGCTACATGGAGCCCGAGGTCATCAGCATCGCCAAGTAGGAGCGGCTGTCCAGCCGCAACTCTTCGCCCCACCGCCCCGGTAGGAGCGGCTGTCAGCCGCGACTCTTCGCCCCACCGCCCCGGTAGGAGCGGCTGTCCAGCCGCGACTCTTCGCCGCCTCCGCCCCGGAGGCGGCGGCTAGCGGCGGGTGCCGTCCCAGACGTGCTTCGGGACGAGCACCTCGCCGCGCAGGATCAGCCGCGCGGTGCGCAGCAGCCCGGCCTTCAGCACCGTCGGCCGCTCCGGCGTGCCGCCGACCTCGAGCGTGACCGAGAACTCCCCGGACGGGTGCTCGACCGACATCTGCTTGATCCGCCCCTCCGGCACGCGCGCGATGCCCGCCGCGACCGAGCCCGGCAGGATGCACGCCGTCGCGACCGACACGGCACCGAGCACGCCGATCGCCGCGTGGCAGTTGTGCGGGATGAACGTGCGCGTCGCGACGTGACCGCCCGCGCGCGGCGGCGCGATCAGGCTCATCTTCGGCACGACCTTCTTCGTGACGTCGCCGAGGTTCATCCGCGGGCCGATCTCGAGCCGGATCGCCTCGAGCCGCCGCTTCAGCTCCGCGTTACCGTCGAGCTCCTGCACGCTCTCGTACCCGGTGATTCCGAGATCGGCCGCCCGCAGCACGACGACCGGCATGCCGTTGTCGACGCAGGTCACCTCGACGCCCTGCGCCTCGTCGACGACGTTGCCGGTCGGCAGCAGGCTGCCGCACGCGGAGCCTGCGACGTCGAGGTAGTTGCAGACGATCGGCGCCGCAGTGCCGGGGACGCCGTCGATCCGCGCGTCGCCGTCGTACGTGACGGCGCCGCCCGGCGTCTGCACGCGGAGCTCGCACAGGTTGTTGCTGTTCAGCATCCGCACGCGGACGGCCGTCTCGCCGTCCGCGGCCTCGACGAGCCCGGTCTCGATCGCGAACGGGCCGACGCCGGCCAGCATGTTGCCGCAGTTCGGCGTCGTATCGACGCGGCCCTCCCCAACGACCACCTGCGCGAACAGGTAGTCGACGTCGACGTCCGGCTCGGCCGACCGGCTGACGATCGCGACCTTGCTGGTCAGCGGATGAGCGCCGCCCGCGCCGTCGATCTGCCGCGCGTCCGAGCCCATCGCGGCAACGAGCACGGCGTCGCGGAGCGCGGGGTCGGCCGGGAGGTCGTCGCGGCGGAAATAGAGCCCCTTCGAGCTGCCGCCGCGCATCAGGAAACAAGGAATCGCCGTCTGCATACGCATCCTTCGCGAAAAGCGGCTGCGAGCCGCTCGTACGGATGGCCTTATGGTACCGGAGACGTTCGGCGAACCAGCGTCTCGCCGACGAAGAACGCGAGGAGCAGCGCGCCGGCAACGCCGATCCCCGCGACCGTCAGGCTCGCGGCCGCGAGGCTCGCAGCATCCGCGAGCGCGCCCGCGAGCAGCGGCGCGCCCATGATGCCGGCGTCGCCGATCACGCGCCAGACGCCGAAAAACTGGCTTTGCTGACCGCTGCGCCGCGCGAGGTCCGCGCCCATGATCATCACGATGCCGGTGCCGAGGCCGTTCGCGAGGCCGAGCAGCAGCGCGACCGCGAGCAGCGAGCCGAAGCCCGTCGCGCTCGGCAAGAGCGCGAGCCCGAGCGCGAAGAGCGTCATGCTCGGCACCGCGCTCCACTTGCGGCCGAGCCGGTCGACGATCACGCCGACCGGATAGAACAGCGACATGTCGATCGCCATCGACAGCGAGTAGATCAAGCCGATTGCCGCGACGTCGAGCCCGACGGCCTGACCGAAGAGCGGCACGAGGAGCTGACGCGTCGCGCGCATAAGCTGCAGGACGAACGCGGCGACGCCGGCCGTCGAGAACACGCGCGCGTGCGCGCGGACGACCTGCAGCGTCCCGCGCCAGCCGGCGCCGTGCGCGTCCGATTCCGGCGTCGTCTGCGCCGCGAACGCGAGCACGAGCGCGACGGCGGCGAGCGCCGAGACGGCGGCCGCCGCGAACGCCGCGGCGAACCCGAACGCGGCGGCGACGGCGCCGCCCGCGGCCGGGCCGACGAACGCGCCGACGCGCTGCAGCCCGGCCATCACCGCGATCGCGCGGCCCATCTCCTCGCTCGCGCAGGTGTCGGCGACGTACGACTGCCGCCCGAGCATCCACGCGGCGTGCCCGGTGCCGAGCAGCACGGCCGCGCCCGCGAGCGCGAGCGGCTCGTCGAGCAGCGCGAACGCGACGAGGCCGAGAAGGACCGCGCCGAGGCCGCCGACCAGCACCGGCTTGTCGCCGAAGCGCGCGACGAGCATGCCCGCCGGCACGTCGAACAACAGCACACCGGCGCCGCGCAGCCCGACGGCGAGCGCGGCGAACGCGGGCGTCGTGCCGAGCTCGATCAGGTAGAGCGGCAACAGGATCAATAGCGCCTCTTGGCTCACCGCCATCAGCACGGTCGGCGCGTACACGGGCAGCGCGAGGCGCGCGTAGAGGGCGGGGAGACGCATGGGGCGCATATTCTAGTGCGAGTTCGACCGGAACCCGACGACGCGCAGGTTGAATTCCGCGACGCGAGTAGCGATGCTTCCGCATCCTTCCGGCCGCCGTCGATCGCCGCCATGGACTCCGAGCAAGAACCCGTGTTGCTGCTGCCGGTGCCCCCGCTCGCAGACGACGACGCATCCGCGCCCGCCGAGCGGGATCCGCGGACGGCGGAAGACGCGGCCGGCGACGCCCCGGCCGCGCAGCTCGAACACACCGCGGCGTCGCTGGACGAGCCCGCGACGCCGATTCGGAACGACACCTCGAACGCGACGGCGAGCGATTCCGGCGCCGCGCCGAAGACCGACTTCTCGACCGCGACGGACGACGACTCCTCGACCGACGACGGCTCCGATCCCGGTGCCACCGACCGGCCGCCGGCCGAAGACGAGACGCCTGTGCCCGACCCGTCGCTCGACGACACGCTGAGCCCGGCAGTACGCCGCCTCGTGCGTCAGTACGACCTCGACGTGACGGCGATCCATGGCAGCGGCCCGTCGGGACGAATCCGCGTCAGCGACGTGATGGCACACCTCGGCGGGCGCACGTACACGCCGCAGGAGATCGCCGCCGCGGCGAATGCCGACGCCGACACCGCGCCGGGACGGCGCGCCGCAACGGCGGAGCCGGACGAGCGCCCCGCTCGCAGCGCCGCGCGCTTCCGGGCGGCCCCGGTGACGACGCTCTTCGAGTGCGAGCTGACGAACGTGCTCGCACATCGCCGCGAGCTGCGGAAACACGGCACGGAGCCGGCGCTGACGAGCTATTTCCTCGTCGCGGTCGGCGAAGCGCTGCGCGCGGTGCCCGAAGTCGCGGATGCGAGCCCGCCGGTCAACCTCGGCGCGGTGCTCTGCCTGCCGGACGGCCGCGTGCAATCGTCGATCGTCGGAGCAGGCGACGGCGCGGCGCTCGAGTCGCTCGCGGACCGGCTGCTAGCGGTCGACAAGGCGCTCCGATTCTCCGCGCGGTACGCCGCGCCGAATGCGCGGCTCGTCGATCTGCTCGTGCACCATCACGGCACCGGCGGCAGCCTCGTCGCGACGCCGACGCCGATCGGCGAGGAGCACGTCGCGAGCGTCGGCGTCGGGCGCGTGCGGCGCGAGATCGCGATTCGTGAGGAGGATCAGACGCCGCGCGTCGCGCACGCGTGCTACGTGTCGCTCAGCTTCCTGCCGGACCGCATCGAGCTCGCCCGCGCGAACCGCTTCCTCGCCCAGCTCGTCCGCGTCCTCGAGCACTGGCCGCACTGACACGCCGGCGCGCGCGGAACGACTCTCGCCGGTGCGCGCAAGAGACGCCGGCAGCGCGCCGCGCAAGACGAAGAGGCCCCGCCGCACGGTGCGGGGGTAGGAGCGGCTGTCCAGCCGCGACCGCCGTAACGCCGAACGAAGCCGCGGCGCCCCCGCGCACCGGCGCGAGTCGTTCGGGCGCGGGCGCGGCGGCGTCAGAGGACGGCGGCGATCGAGTCGGCGACGTAGCCGACGTTGCGCTCGTTGATCCCGGCGACGTTCACGCGGCTCGTCTCGACCATGTAGACGTGGAACTCCTCGCGGAGCCGCACGACCTGCTCCTTCGTCAGCCCGAGGAACGAGAACATCCCGCGCTCCTTCGCCATGAACGAGAAGTCCACCGGCGTCTCGCGCTTCGCGAGCTCGTCGACGAGGAGCTGCCGCAGGCCGTTCAGCCGGTTGCGCATCGCGTCGAGCTCGTCGACCCAGAGCCGCTTCAGCTCCGCGTCGTGCAGGATCCGCGCGACGATCGCGGCGCCGTGGTCGGGCGGCATCGAGTAGATGCTGCGGGCGACGTTCGCGAGATGACTCTGCACGCCGGCCGTCGCCGCGCCGCTCGCGCAGACGACGCTCGTCGCGCCGACGCGCTCCCGGTACAGCCCGAAGTTCTTCGAGCACGAGACCACGACGACGACCTCCGGCACGCGCTCGCTCATGATCCGCACGCCGTAAGCGTCCTGCTCGATGCCTTCGGCCAGGCCCTGATACGCGAGATCGATGAACGGCACGAGCCCGCGCCGGCCGCAGAGCTCCGCGAGCGCCTGCCACTGCTCGGGCGACAGATCCGCGCCGCACGGGTTGTGGCAGCAGCCGTGGAGCAGCACCAGGTCGCCGGCAGGCAACTGCTCGAGCGCCGCGGTCATGCGCTCGAAGTCGATCCGATGCGCGCCGCGGTCGTAGTACGGATACTGCTCGATCTGCAGGCCCGAGAGCTTCAGCAGCGGCAGGTGGTTCGGCCAGGACGGATCGCTGAGGTGCACGCGGGCGCCGGGCTTCACGCGCGCGATCAAGTGACCGGCGACGCTCAAGCCGCCGCTGCCGCCCGGCGTCTGCACCGTGACGACGCGCCCGTCGCGAAGCGCCGGATGGCCGGCGCCGAACACGAGCTGCTCGATGCCGCGGTTGAACTCCGCGTTGCCGGCGATCGCGACGTAGGTCTTCGTGTCCTGCTCGGCGACGATCGCCTGCTCGGCGCGGCGGACGCTGTCGAGCACGGGCGTGCGGCCGGCGTCGTCCTGATAGACGCCGACGCTCAAATCGATCTTTCCCGGATGGGGATCGGCGCGGAACAGGGTCATGATGCCGAGGATCGCGTCCGGCGGCAGCGGCTGCATGGATTCGAACATGTGTGTTCCTCGAGCCGGCTTCCTTGCGCGCGCCGCCGCGGGCCGCCGCGACGGCGACCTCCGGCCGTGTGCGGCGCGTATAGTATGGACATCGCCCTCTCGCAACAATACCAATCGCACGGATGAAAGCGGTGCTCCATGCCGGGTTCGGAGGCCCGGAGGTGCTGCGCCTCGGAGAAGCGCCGGCGCCCGAAGCGACGGCGGGCCGCGTGCTGATTCGCGTCGTCGCGACCTCGGTCAACCGGCCGGACGCGATCCAGCGCGAAGGCCGCTACCCGCCCCCGCCCGGCGAGTCGGAGATCCTCGGCCTCGAGGCGGCCGGCACGGTCGAGGCCGTCGGCCCGGGAGTCGACGCGTTCTCGCCCGGCGACCGCGTGCTCGCGCTGCTGCCCGGCGGCGGCTACGCGGAGCTCGCGGCCGCGCCCGCGGGTCAGGTGATGCGGATCCCGGAGCGGCTGTCTTTCGAGCAGGCGGCGTGCATCGCGGAGAGCTACATCACCGCGTACCTGAACGTCTTTGTGCTCGGCCGGCTCGCGGCCGGCGAGACGGTGCTCGTGCACGGCGGCAGCGGCGGCGTCGGCACCGCGGCGATCCAGCTCTGCCGCGCGCTCGCGCCGCGCGCGACCGTGATCGCGACCGCTTCCGCCGCGAAGGCGGAGCGGGTCGCCGCGCTCGGCGCGGCGCGCGTCGTCGATTACGGCAGCGAGGATTTCGCGGACGCGGTGCTCGGGCACACGGACGGGCGCGGCGCCGACGTGATCCTCGATCACATCGGCGGCCCGTATCTCGCGCGGAACCTGAAGGCGCTCGCGATCGGCGGCCGTCTCGTCGTGATCGGCGTGATGGGCGGGCGCAGTGCCGAGCTCGACGTCGCGCGGCTGATGATGAAGCGCCAGCAGATCCTGGGCTCGGTGCTCCGGCCGCGCAGCGTCGCGGAGAAGAGCGCGATCATCGAGCGGTTTGCGAGCGAGGTGTTACCGTTGTTCGCGAGCGGGACGATCGCGCCGGTGATCGACCGCGTGTATCCGATGGCCGAAGCGGCCGAGGCCCATCGCGCGATGGAAGCCGGCGAGCACTTCGGCAAGATCGTTTTGAAATGGTGATTCGATGCTGATGCTACGCAGCCTGCTGTTCGTGCCGGGCAACAAGGAGAACATGCTCGCGAAGGCGCTCGCGCTCGACGTGCGCCCCGACGCGATCGTGCCGGACATGGAAGACTCGGTGCCCGACGCGGAGAAGGCGAGCGCCCGCTCGACGATCGCGGCGATGCTGCCGCGGCTCGCGGCCGCGGGCGCGCCGGTGATCCCGCGCGTGAACGCGCTCGAGACCGGCATGACCGAGCAGGATCTCGAGAGCGTCGTCGGGCCGCACGTCGCGGGTATCTCGATCGGCAAGATCCGCACGGCCGCCGACGTGAGCGAAGTGTCGAACCTGATCGCGAAGCTCGAGACCGGCGCCGGCCTGCCGATCGGCCGGCTGCGGCTCGTGCTGTGGATCGAGACGGCGGCCGCGATCGTGAACCTGACCGAAATCTGTCGCGCGAGCGAGCGGGTCGCGGCGCTCGCGTTCGGCGCGGAGGACTTCACGCACGATCTCGGCATCGAGCGGCTCGAGGACGAGACGCCGCTCGCCTACGCGCGCTCGGCCATCTGTATCGCCGCGCGCGCTGCGAACGTGCTCGCGCTCGACACGCCCTATTTCCGGCTCCGCGATCCGGACGGGCTGCTGAAGAACGCGATTGCGGCGAAGAGCCTCGGCTTCAAGGGCAAGTTCGCGATTCACCCGGAGCAGATCCCGGTGCTGAACGACGCGTTTGCGCCTTCCGAGCGCGAGATCGCGCACGCGCGGCGCGTCGTCGAGGCGTTCGAGGAGGCGGAGCGCCGCGGCCGCGGCTCGACGTCGCTCGAGGGCTGGGTGATCGACGTGCCGGTCGTCAAGCGGGCCCGCGCGCTGCTCGAGCTCGCCGAGCGCACGCGCCGGTAGCCCGGCGAGCGCACCGATCGCCCGCGGACTACGGAAACGGGTCGACCGGCCGCCGCGCCGACCTTCAGGCGGTGTTGACCTGCAGCGGCTGGTGCGACTGCGGCCGGCCGGCGATCGCGTTCAGGATCTGATCGGGCGTCACCGGCGTCCGATTGAAGACGTGGCCGCCGAGCGCGTCGCTGATCGCGCAGAGCAGCGCCGCGGCCCCGGCACCCATGACCGGCTCGCCGATGCCCTTCGTCCCGAGCGGGCTCTGCGGATCCGGCTGATCGACCCAGTCGGCGCGCATCACCGACGGGACGTCGAGGAAGCTCGGCGGCTTCGTCTGATACAGCGCGACGTTGCCCGGCAGGCCGTTCTGCGGATCGTAGATCTGCCGCTCGAGCGCCGCGAGACCGAAGCCCATCACCGCACCGCCTTTGACCTGCGTCGCAAGGCTCTGCGGGTGGATGACCGTCCCGCAGTCCGCGACCGCGAGGTAATCGAGGATCTCGTACCGGCCGGTCTCGACGTCGAGCTCGATCTCGGCGAAGCCGACGCAGAACGCGGACGGCGACGCGGTGATCGCGAGGTTGTCCTTCGCGACGCCGACGAGCCCGCTGCCGGCGAGCGACTGCGCGGCCTGCGCGGTCATCGGATTGACGTCGGCCGGCGGCTCGTGCCCGTCGTACTTGCCGCCGAGCTCGATCGCGCGCTGCGCGGCCTCGGCGTACGTCAGCCCGCGCGACGAATCCGCTTTCGCGAACACCCGCTCCCCGTCGATGTCGTAGTCGTCCGGCGCGCCGCCGAGCTCCATCGCGGCGATTTCCTTCAGCTTCGCGAGCGCGTCCTGTGCCGCGACGTAGTTCGTGCGGGCCATCGTGAACGACGTGTTGCTGCCGAACTGGCCGATGTTCCACGGCAGCCCCTTGCGGGTATCGCCGCGCTCGACGACGCAGCGCCCCCAGTCCATTTTCAGCACCTCGGCGGCGATCCGCGCCGTCCCGGTATGCGAGTACGTGCCGAGGTTGCCGACGCCGGTATGGATGTGCAGCACGCCGTCCGGCGTGATCCGGACGAGGCCGTCGAAACCGGCGAAGCCCGCCGGGTGGTACGCCTGGCCGATCCCGACGCCGCGCACCTTCGAGCCGTTGCGTTGCCCGGAGCGGGCCTTGCGCGCCTCGTAGTCGAACAGCGCCGCGCCCTTCTCGAGCGCTTCCGGCAGATAGCAGCTCGTGACCGGCCCCTGCTGCGCGCCGACCTTCGCGTCCATGCCGGGCGCATTGATCCTGCGAATCTCGTAGCGGTCGATCCCGAGCTGCCGCGCGGCCTTGTCGATCAGCGGCTCGACGATCGCGACCGTCTGGTTGTGGCCCGGACCGCGTTGCGCCGAGCGCGGCGGCGTGTTCGTCATCACCGCGAGGCCGCGGAACCGCATCGCCTGCGGCTGGTAGAGGATCGAGACCGTGTCGCCGGCGCTCGGCCAGTCCGGGAAGCCGGTGGTCGGACCGTTCTCCTGCACGACGAACAGGTCGACCGCGGTCACGCGGCCGTCGGCCGCGAAGCCCATCCGGATGCGTCCCTGGAAGCCGCAGCGCGCATAGCCGAGGAAGTACTCCTCCGCGCGGCTGATCCGGAGCATCACCGGCCGGCCGTTCAGCTTCTTCGACATGTGCGCCGGGATCGACATGACCGGATAGGCGGTGCCCTTCGAGCCGAAGCCGCCGCCGCAGTACTCGGCCACGTAGACGAGGTCGGCCGGGTCGACGCCGATGTAGCCGGCGAGCTGCGGGACGACGAAGCTCTGGCTCTGGCTCGAGCCGAACACGAAGCACTTGCCGTTCTCCCAGTACGACATCGCGGAGCGGGGCTCCATCGAGTGGTGGGAGTTGCCGGCCGTCACGAAGCTCTCGTCTAGCACGAGCGCCGCGCTCGCGAAGCCCGCCTCGACGTCGCCGTACGACCAGTCGAGCACCGGCTCGCCGAACGGCAGCTGCCCTTCCTCCGCCCGCGCGAACTCCGCCGCGCTCCACTTCACTTGCTTCAGCTGCGGAGGGCCGGTGAGCCGGTTGTCGACGACGTTGCCGTCGAGCCGCGCGTCCGGCCCGCCGGGGAAGAGGCTCTGGAGCGGGTCGACCGTGAACGGCAGCTCCTCGTAGTCGATCCGTATGCGGTCGATCGCGTCCTGCGCGGTCGTCTCGTCCACCGCGGCGACCGCGAGGATCGGCTGCCCGACGAACAGCGGCTCGTTCGTCAGGATCGGCTCGTTCGGCGCCTCCTGGGCCGGGACGTCGTCCGCGGTCAGGACGGCCAGGACGCCGTCCATCGCGAGCGCCTCGCTCGCGTCGATGTTGCGCACGCGCGCATGCGGCATCGGCGAGAGCAGCAGCCGGCAGAACACCATGCCGTCGGCCCGGAAGTCCTCGGCGTACTTCGCCTTGCCGGTAACCTTGCCGTGCACGTCCGGCGGGACGAAGTCCTTGCCCAAGAGATCGTATGCCATCGGGTTACCTCGCTGCCCGGAAGGGGCCGGGCTCCAAGCTCCCTCGTTTTGCTACACTCCCCGCGAACCCATCGCCGAGCCCCTACCGTGCGGCTTGCGTTCGAGCGGCGGCAAGCACGGCGCGCCCGCTTCGCTGTGGCGGTGCGGCGGCCTCGGGGAATAGCCTACAACAATCCCGCCGCGGCAGTGAGCCGCGGCGACCTCGGAGACACTGCATGGCGCAAAACAAGGAACCGTGGGGCAATCTGGTCAAGGTCGAGTTCGAGGACGGCATCGCGTGGGTCACGCTGAACCGGCCCGATAAGAAGAACGCGATGAGCCCCGCGCTGAACCAGGAGATGCTCGAGACCGTGAACGCGCTCGCGACGGACGAGCGTTGCGGGATCTTCGTGCTGACCGGCGCGGGCGACTCGTTCGCCGCCGGCATGGACCTGAAGGAATATTTTCGCGAGACGGACAATCAGCCGGATACGGTCATTCTGAAGGTGCGGCGGGTCGCCGAGGAATGGCAGTGGCGGCGCCTCCGCGACTACCCGAAGCCGACGATCGCGATGGTCAACGGCTGGTGCTTCGGCGGCGCGTTCACGCCCGTCGTCGCCTGCGATCTCGCGATCGCGGCCGAGGAAGCCACGTTCGGCCTGTCCGAGGTCAACTGGGGGATCATTCCGGCCGGCAACGTCACGAAAGCGACGAGCGAGACGATCGGCTACCGCAAGGCCCTCTACTATGCGATGACGGGCAAGACGTTCAACGGCCGCGAGGCGGCCGAGATGGGCCTCGTGAACGAGGCCGTGCCGCTCGCGAAGCTGAAGGAGCACACGCGCGAGCTCGCGCGCGTGCTGCTCGAGAAGAACCAGACCGTGCTGCGCGGCATCAAGATCGCGATGAAGCGCGTGAAGTACATGGACTGGGAGGTCTCGGCGGATTACCTCTATGCGAAGATGGGCGAGGCCCTGCACTTCGGCGCGGCGCAGAACCGCGAGAAGGCGATGAAGGCGTTCCTCGACGACAAGAAGTTCCGCCCGGGCCTCGAGCACTTCAAAGAAACAAAGTAGGAGCGGCTGTCCAGCCGCGATCTGGAGCGGCTGTCCAGCCGCGATCTGGAGCGGCTGTCCAGCCGCGACCAGGAGCGGCGGTCAGCCGCGACTCTCGGCGGCAGCGACGATCCCGAAGAGTCGCGGCTGACAGCCGCTCCTACGGAGGCGCCGGGCGGGCCGAGGGCCCTGCCGACGACAACGCTGGCTTGGGGGAGAAGCCATGATGCGCTCGAGCACCGTCCGCTCGTGGGTCCGCCTGGCGGCGCCGTGGGGAGCGGCCGCCCTGCTCTGCCTGCCGCCCGCCTGGGCGCTCGCGCAACCGGCGCGCATTCGCGAGGCGCCCGCGTTCGCGGGACGCGCGCTCGTCGCGCCGCCCCACGACGGCTGGCCGACGAACGGCGGCAATTGGTACAACCAGCGCTACTCGCCGCTCGCCGAGATCGACCGCACGAACGTCGGCAGGCTGAAGGGCGTGTGGCGCGCGCGGCTCGACGGCTCGGGCGTCGGCACGAGGTATTCGGGCGAGGCGCAGCCGATCGTCTACGACGGCGTGATCTACATCGTGACCGGCGCCGACGACGTCTTCGCGCTGTCGGTCGACAGCGGCGCGATTCTCTGGCGCTACGAGGCGAATCTCGATCCGTCGATCGACACGGTCTGCTGCGGCTGGACGAGCCGCGGCGTCGGCTTGGGCGACGGCAAAGTCTTCGTCGGCCAGCTCGACGGCAAGCTCGTCGCGCTCGATCAGCGCAACGGCCGCGTCCTCTGGTCCGTGCAGGCCGAGCGCTGGCAAGAGGGCTACAGCATCACGAGCGCCCCGCTCTACTACGACGGCCTCGTGATCACCGGCTTCGCCGGCGCCGAGTTCGGCATTCGCGGCCGCGTGAAGGCCTACGACGCGGACGACGGCCGTCTCGTCTGGACGTTCTACACGATCCCCGGCCCCGGCGAGCCCGGCCACGAGACCTGGCCGCAGGACAACGACGTCTGGATGCACGGCGGCGCGTCGGTCTGGCAGACGCCGGCCGTCGATCCCGAGCTCGGCCTCATCTATTTCTCGACCGGCAACCCGGGCCCCGACTACAACGGCGCGGTCCGCGCCGGCGACAACCTGTTCTCGGCGTCGATCGTCGCGGTCGACGCCCGCACCGGCCGCTACCGGTGGCACTTCCAGCAGGTCCACCACGACATCTGGGACTTCGACGGCCCGTCCCCGGTCGTCCTGTTCGATCTCGAGATCGACGGGCGGCTCCGCAAGGGGCTCGCGCAGGCGAGCAAGACGGGCTGGGTCTACATTCTCGACCGGACCAACGGCGAGCCCCTGATCGGCATCGAGGAGCGGCCGGTGCCGCAGGAGCCGCGGCAAGCGACCTCGCCCACGCAGCCGTTCCCGGTCGGCGACGCGTTCGTGCCGCAGTCGATCGAGATCGCGCCCGAGGGCTTCCGGCTGATCAACGGCGGGCGGATCTTCACGCCGTTCTGGACGGACGAGGTGGTGCTCGCGAAGCCCGCGATCAGCGGCGGGGCGAACTGGCCGCCGAGCTCGTACGACCCCCGCACCGGCTACCTCTACGTCTGTGCGCAGGATCGGATCGGCGCGTTCCGCGCCGAGGAGATCGACGACAGCCGGCCCGAGCCCGGCGAGCTCTATGCGGCCGGCATCTTCGGCGGTCAGATCCTGCACCGTCTCGGCATCTTCGCGGCGCTCGACATGCGCACGAACGAGCTCGTCTGGCGGCAGCATTGGCCGGAAGAGTGCTACAGCGGCTCGGTCGCGACCGCCGGCGGGCTCGTCTTCGTCGGCCGCAACGACGGGCGGCTGACCGCGCTCGACTCGAGCGACGGCCGCAAGCTCTGGGAGTTCCAGACCGGCGCCGGCATGAACGCGCCGGCGAGCGTGTTCGAGCACCGCGGCAAGCAGTACGTCGTCGCGTACTCGGCCGGCAATCTGTTCGCAGGCTCGGCGAAGGGCGACAGCGTGTGGCTGTTCGGCCTCGACGGCACGCTCGACCCGGTGCCGCCCGCGGGCGCGGCGATGCTCTTCACGCGCGAGGCCGAAGGCG
Source organism: uncultured Gammaproteobacteria bacterium (assembly GCA_964457725.1). GTDB lineage: Bacteria > Pseudomonadota > Gammaproteobacteria > Steroidobacterales > Rariloculaceae > FEN-1219. The sequence continues at coordinate 12,006 of CAYWGQ010000037.1, read as the reverse complement.
CCGCCGACCCGGCCGCCGGCAAGACCGTCTACGATGCGGCGTGCACGTTCTGCCACGGCGAGCGCGGTGAAGGCGGCCACGGCGGCGGCGTCGCGCTCACGGCCTCGCGGGCCTCGAGCCTCGTCGTCCAGGTCGTGAGCGAAGGGCGCAATTCGATGCCGCCGTTCGCGGGCACGCTGACGCCGGAGCAGATCCGCGACGTCGCGGCATACGTCGCCGAGGAGCTCGCCGGACCGGCTCTCGCGTCCGGCGACGAAGGTTCGAACTGATAGTGCTTCACAAGGGGGAATGGATATGCAGACCGGAACGCTGCTCGCAATCGTCGCTCGCCTCTCGCTCGCCGCGGCCGCGGCCGTGCTCGGACCGGCGCTCGCGCTCGCGCAGGACGTTGCGATCACGAACGCGCGGATCGTCGTCGGCAACGGCGAGGTCATCGACTCCGGCACGATCGTCGTGCGGGGCGGAAGGATCGCCGAGGTGACCGCGGGCCGCGCGAGCGCGCGGGGCTTGCGCACGATCGACGCCCGCGGCATGACCGCGATGCCGGGCTTCATCGACGCGCACCGGCACATCAACACCGGCCCGAACGAGCGCGAGGAGATGCAGGCGCAGCTCGAGGCGGGTTATACGACGATTCTCTCCGGCGGCGGGCCGGCCGACGGCAACCTCGTGCTACGCGACCGCATCGAACGGGGCGAGATCAACGGCCCCCGAATCATTCCGTCCGGGCGCATCGCGCTCAACGATCACACGCCGGACTCGGCCCGCGCCGAGGTGCGCCGGCTCGCGGAGATGGGCATCCGCTGGACCGGTGAAATCTCGCTGACGCCGCAGCCGCGCCCGAGCGCGCACGAGATGGAGGTGCTGCGCGCCGTCGTCGACGAAGCCGCGAAGGTCGGCGTGACCGTGCAGGTCCACGCGGTCAGCACGAATGCGATGGTCGCGGCGGTCGAGGCCGGCGTCCGGCGCCTGGTCCACCTGCCGAACAAGGATTTCGTCGACCGCGACGCGGCGAAGCTGCTCGCCGATACCGATACGCTGATCCTCGCGACGATCGGCTTCGGCGCACCGATCTTCGGCGTGTTCGCGGACGACAACGTCGCCCGCTTCCGCGACGGCAACCCGTGGCCGGAGGCGATCGCGGGTGCGAATCGGGACGCGCAGGGCCGCGCGGAAGGCACGGAGATCGGCTACACGATCGTGAACGCGCGAACCGTCTGGGACGAGGGCGCGGTGCTCGGCTACTGCACCGACACGCGCTACGACCCGTGGGAGGGCCTGAAGCACGAGCTCGAGTCCTACAACGTGATGTTCTCGATGCGGGACATCGTGCAGCTGATGGGCCCGAACACGGCGGCCTACATCAACATGGCGGACGAGCTCGGCACGCTCGAGCCCGGCAAGCTCGCGGACATCGTCCTCGTCGACGGCGACCCGTTCGAGGGCTACTGGAACATGCTGAAGGCGCGGCTCGTCCTGAAGGAGGGGGTCGTCGTCGTCGACAAGCTTTGAACGGCCGAGCCCGTTCCGCCATGATCTCTCATTCCGCACCCATCGCATTCGGAGGCTTTGTGCTCGACAGAAGAACAACGATCCCGGCGCTGGTCGCGGCGCTCGCCGCCGGCGCGGCGCTCGCGCAGGCGCCCCAGCAATCCGCGGGCTTCCGAGCGGGCACTCCGCTCGGCACCGTCAACGAGGCCGGCGTCGCGACGCCGATCAGCAGCAACGTCAAGGTCTACGGGAGCTTCCGGTTCGCGGAGAGCTGCACGTTCGACCCGCAGCGCAACCTGATCATCGCGATGAACGCGGGCGTCGCGGAGAACATCGAGCCGAACGACGGCTACGCCTCGCTGATCAACCCGGACGGCACCGTCCACACGACGAAGTGGATCGGCGCGACGCGCGACGGCTTGACGCTGAACCAGCCGCTCGGCAGCGCGATCGCGAACGGCCGGCTGTACGTCGCCGACACGACCTTCGTCCGCACGTTCGATCTCGCGACCGGCGAGCCGCGCGACGCGTGGGAGGTGCCGGGCGCGACGTTCCTGAACGGCATCGCAGTCGCGTCGGACGGCACGGTCTACGTCTCGAACACCGGCGATCCGCAGCGCGTGTACCGGATCGCGCCGAACGGGCAGTCGTCGGTGTTCGTCGACGGTCAGCCGCTGGTTCAGCCGAACGGCGTCGCGATCGACCCGGACGGCAACGTCGTCGTCGTGAACATCGGCAACAACGAGGTGCTGACGTTCGATCCGTCGGGTCGGCTGATCCGCACCGAGCACGCGGCCGAAGGCGGCAACGACGGCCTCGTGATCCTGCCGGACGGCACGAAGTACGTGAGCAGCGTCCGCTTCGGCAGCATCTCGCGGATCCGCCCCGGGCGCGAAGCGGAGGTCATCGCGACGGGCATCCCGAGCGCGGCCTCGATGTGCTACGACTCGCGGCAGAACCAGCTCGTCGTGCCGATGAACAACCACAACGCGATGGCGTTCGTCCCGCTCGACTGAGGCGGGCTCGCGGCGGCTCGGCGGCGAAACGCCGAGCCCGCCGCCTCCGCGCCGGGCCGGGGCCGACCGTTCCGCGCCGGGTCCGGCCGCCGGCGCCTCTTCGGCGCGTGCTCGAGTCGCTACCCGTTGCGCCCCCGGACCCGCGGCGCGACGATGGTCGTCCCCGTTGCACCAGCTCTCTCCGCGGAGACGCGCGATGACCCTGCCCAGCTACTCGATGAACGTCAAAACCTTCCCGGAGCTCTACGAGCGGCAGCTCGTCGGCCCGCTGTTCAAGCCCTGGGCCGAGGACCTCCTCGGGCGAGTGAGCCTCGCGCCCGGCGACCGCGTCCTCGACATCGCCTGCGGGACCGGCATCGTCGCGCGGCTCGCGAAGGCGCGCCTCGGCCCCGATAGCCTCGTCGTCGGCATCGACTCGAGCCCGCCGATGATCGCCGTCGCGAGCGAGCGCGAGCCGACCGTCGATTGGCGGGTCGGCGACGCGGCCGCGCTGCCGGTCACCGGCAGCGACCGGTTCGACCTCGTCGTCTGCCAGCAAGGCATGCAGTTCTTCGCCGATCGTCTCGGAGCCGCGCGGGAGATGCGCCGCGTGCTCGCTCCGGGCGGGCGCGCGGGCGTCTCGACGTGGCGGCCGATCGAGGAGCATCCGCTGCTGCTCGAGTTCAAGCGCGCGGCCGAGCGCTACGTCGGCCCGTTCGTCGATCAGCGCCACGCGCTCGGCGACGGCGGCGAGCTCGAGCGGCTGCTCCGCGCGGGCGGCTTCGTGGACGTGCGGGTCGAGACGGTCACGCAGACGGCGTCGTTCGAAGATCCGGAGGCATTCCTGCGGATGAACGCGATGGCCATGATCGGTATGAGCGGCGCGGCCGCGGATGCGAGCGAGAGCGAGCGTCGCCGCCTGGCGGACATCGTCACGCGCGAGTGCGAGCCGCTCGCGGCCCCCTACCTGCGCGACGGCCGGCTCGCCGTTCCGTACGCGAGCAACGTCGCCGTCGCCCGGATTTCCTGAGGCGGAGTAGCCGCCCGGAGCCGGATCAGCCCGCGGCGGGGCAAGCGCGCAGGAAGAACTCCCGCGAGCAGGACAGCGCCTCGACGATTCGCTCGAGGCGTGCGATCTGGGTTTCCTGGCAGCGCACGGGCGCATCGAGCAGCTGCATCGCCTGCGTCCGCCGCTCGTCGAACACGAGAAGCTGCAGGCTTGCCTCGCGCGAGCCGAGCGCTCCGCGGGTGCGGGCCTCGGACGTCAGCTGCTCGGTGTGCTCGCAAAGCGCGCGCGCCATCCGCTCGAGGGCACGCAGCTCGAGCCGCGCCGTCGTCTCGAAATCGCCGTTGTCGATTACCGCCGCCACGATCGCGACATTAGCACGTAAAGGATGGTTTGCGGCGAGCATGGACCCGCGCGGGTTCGGCGTCTGTGATCGGTGTCGAAGGTTTCCGATCCGAGCCGCGCTACCAGTAGCCGATCATCCTGCCCGCCGTGACGGCGGCCAGCCAGCTCGCGAGCGAGACGGCGCCGACCGCGGCGAGCTGGGCTCGCGCGCCGGGCCCGAGAGGCTCCTCGTGGCGCGCGCGCCAGGCCGGGAGAAACTGGACCGCGAGCACGTTCAGGAGGCCGACACCGATCGCCGCGAACTTGATCGGCAGAAACGGGTTGCCGACGTACTCCGTGCCGTTCGTCGTGATCATCGCGACGCCGCTCGACGCGGCGACGACGAAACCCGCGATCGCGAGCGGGACGGTCGGCCGCTCGATCGCGGCGAGCGGGACGCGCCGCCACGCCCCGAGCAGGCGCAAATCCAGGATCAGCAGCGAGCCGAACAGCGTCGCGATGCCCAGGATGTGGGCGAGGTTGACGACGCCGTAGCTCCAGACGCCTGCGCCGCGCATGGCCTGCCCCAGGGCCGAACCCTGGAGCCAGGCCAGTAACTCGGTCACTCGGCCGAATCGCCGTCGCTACGAGATGCGATCGGCGTAGACGTCGTAGTTCTTGCCGTTATACGTCACGCGCTCGGTCTTGACCTCGAAGCGGCTCGGATCGCGATTGCGGTGGCCGCTGATCGTGACCTCGGCGCCGACCGGGATCACGCCCTCCGTCAGCCCCGCCCGCTGCGTGCGGGCCGGCGGCGCGAGCGTCAGATCCCACACCTGACCGTTCTCGTCGATGATCTGCATCGTCGCGTGCGGGCCGGCCAGGCTCACCTCGCGATGAACCTTTCCGGAGAGCTCGAACTGCTCCTCCCCCTGCCCGGCCCACCCGTGGTGTGCCGAGGCGTTCAACGCGGCGAGCGACAGCGCGGCGGCGCAGGCGCCCATCCAGAGCGAAAGACGTCGGTTCATGGCTCACCCTCCGTCGAACGGTTTCACGAATTCACGATACCACAGCCCCCCGCCGGAGCCTGGACGCGGCCCTTCCGGGCCTCGCCCTAGGCCGGCAGGTCGAGCTTGAACAGCCGGATCGCGTTCTCGCGGCCGATCTTCCGGCGCAGCTCTTCGGAGACCACGGTCGTCGAATCGTACCAGTCGGCCGCGTCCTCCATCCGCTCGAACGGATAGTCGGCGCTGAAGTAGACCTTGTCGTTGTCGAGCACGTCGAGCGTGCAGCGGAACGCGGCGTCGTTGAAGTTGCCGCTGCAGGTCACGTGGAAGTGCTCCCGGAAGTACTCGCCGAGCAGCTTCTTGCCGCGGTAGCCGCGCGGCGAGAACCGCATCCGCGCGTCCATGCGCCAGAGCCCGAACGGGATGTTCTCGCCGAGGTGGCCGACGCAGATCTTCAGCGTCGGGAAGTCCTCGAAGAGCCCCGAGCCGCACAGGCGGAGCGCGTGGATCGAGGTCTCGACCGCGAACCCCCACGGCGAGCTCATCAGCCACGGATGGCCTTCGTAGTTCTGCGCGCGCGACGGGATCTGCATCCGGGGGTGCAGGTAGAACGGCACGTCGAGCTCGGCGACGGTCGCCCAGAACGGCCGGTATTCCGGCAGATCGTAGTACTTGACGTTGTCGGTGTTGCCGACCTGCTGGAAGCCGTTGACCATGCAGCCCTTGAAGCCGAGCTCGGTCACGCAGCGGCGCAACTCCGCCGCGGCCGTCTCCGCGTCGTGCATCGGCAGCGCCGCGAACGCCGCGTAGCGGCGCGGATGCTTCGCAACGGCCTCCGCCATCCGATCGTTCGCCTTGCGGGCCGTCGCGAGCGCTTCCTGCGGATCGAGAATCCGCTGCACGCCGGGCGCATTCAGCGACAGGATCGCGAGCTCGATTCCGGTCTTATCCATCTGCTCGAGCCGCTCGCTTTCGAGATCGAGGATCTGCCGGGTGAAATCGTCCCAGGCGGACGACTCGCCCGCGAACGCGCGGGTCTGCTCTAGCGTCTCGGGGATGGCGAAGTGCTCTTCGAATGCGATCTTCCCTTGCATGCCGGCTCCTCGGGCTTCGTTGGTCGGGGCTCGGCGTCAAGCCGTGGTCGAGCCCGCCGGCATCGTCGCCGCGAGCGTTGCACGTCATGCGCCCGGTGTGGGCGCATTGTACAAACCTTCGGAAAGCCCCGTCTCAGCCGCCGGCCGGCCGCGCGGGCGCCGGTCTCGCCGGCGGCGGCGCGAGCGGCAGCCGCTTCCGGAACTGCGCCCGGAGCAGCCCGAAGCTCACGAGCGCCTGGAGCCACACCGTGCCGACGGAGACGTACCAGACCTCCGTCAGCTCGAACCCGGGCCGCCGCGCGACCGCGAGCGCGAGCGGCACGAACGCGGCGAGCCGCACGGCCGAGCTCAGGAGCGCCGGCCGGGTGTCGCCCAACCCCTGGAAGACGCCGGAGCACGTGAAGACGACCGCCTGCGCGACGAACGACCACGCGATCAGCGCGAGGAACCCGGCCCCGACCTCGACGACCTCCGTTTCGGCCGTGAACGCCGCGACCAGCACCTCGGGCCGCCACTGGAGCAATGCGCCGACGACGGCCATGATCGCGCCGTTCAGGAGCACCGCCTTCGCGAACGTCTCCCGCACCCGGTCGGCCCGGCCTGCGCCGTAGTTCTGGCCCGCGATCGGCCCCGCGGCGAACGCGACAGCCATCGCCGGCAGGAAGATCGACTGCATCAGCCGCGACCCGATGCCGAAGCCGGCTTGGGCCGGCGCACCGAAATCCGCGATCACGACGTAGACCACGCCCAAGTACACGAACATCAGTGCGAACTCGCCGCCGGCCGGCAGCCCGACCGCGAGCATCCGCTTCCAGACGGCGGGCCGCGGGCGGAAGAGCGCCGTGTCGAGCTCGACGTACTTCTCGAGCTTCGCGAAGTACAGCGCGAGCATCGCGACGCCGGCCGCGATCGACACCGTGCTCGCGAGGCCGGCGCCCGCGACGCCGAGCGGGATTCCCGTGCCCCACCCGGCAATCAGGACCGGCGCGAGCACGGCGTTCAGCAGCACCGTCAGCGACTGCACGACCATCGTGGGCTTGACGATGCCCGTGCCGCGCAGCGCCGAGCCCATCGTCACGAGCGCGAACTGGAGCGCGAGCCCCGGCAGGAACCAGCGCAGATACGTGACGCCCTCGGCGCGCGTTGCGGCGTCCGCGGTGATCGCGCCGACGTACCGGTCGCTCGCGGCGAAGCCGAGGACGAGGGTCGCGACGGCGGAGAAGAGCGCGAGCGCGAGCGACTGATTGAACACGAGGTTCGCGTCGGCGCGGTCCTTGCGGCCGACCGCTTGGGAGATCAGCGCGACGGCGCCGACGCCGAGCACCTGCGTCAGCGCGAGCACGACGAACATCGCGGTGCCGGCCGCGCTGACGCCCGCGACGGCCGCATCGCCGAGCCTTGCCACGAAGTACAGATCGACGAGGAAGTAGAGCGTCTGGAAGAACATGCCGGCCGCGATCGGCACCGCCATCGCAACGAGGTTGCGGACGATCGAGTCCTGCGTCAGGTCTTTCATCGGGTCGGCCGGGCCGGCGCGTGGGGCGCGCAGTGTAGCAGCCGCCGCCACCGAGCGGACGCCGCGGCGCGGCGCCGAGCCGCTACGGCGTCGCGAGCCTGCCCGCGGCGGCGGAGCGCGGGCCGCGCGACAGGAGCGGCCGGACGAGCCGCCAGTAGAGCGCGAACGCGCGGCTCGCGGCGCCGAGCGCGAGCCGCCCGAGCGCCGAGCCCGCACCGTGCTCCGGCCGCACGTAGAGCTCGTCCGCGAACAGCAGCTCGCGGTCCGGCACCCGCCGCAGCGGCTGCACGAAGCGCCGCCGCGCGAGCGTGTCCGGCAGCTTGCGCAGCGCGTCGAGCGTGCCGAGCAGATACAGGTGCGGCATCCCCTTCGCGAGCAGGAAGCCCGCCTGCAGCAGCTCGTACAGCGCGAGCGCCGGCGCGACCAGCACGAGCGTGCGCACCGAGTAGTGCGACAGGATGAAGCGCCAACGATTCGCGACCTGCCCTCGGGCCCGGTAGTGACGCTCCTTGCCGAACGGCTTGTGCTCGTGGAAGCAGACGGCCGTCGGCACGTACACGGTCCGGTAGCCCGCGAGCAGCAGCCGCTGGTGCAGCTCCGCGTCGTCGCCCCACGCGAGCGCGTAGCCCTCGTCGAAGCCGCCGACGAGCTCGAGCTTGCGGCGATCGAAGAGACCGATGCCGCCGCCGATCGCGGTGACCGGTTTCGTGCGGCCGTCGTACGGGCGGTCGCGGTTCGGCGCGATCGTCGCGCCGACGTAGTGGATCAGCCCCCCGGCCATGTAGATCGACGACGGATCCCGCCAGTGCATCAGGCGCGGGATGCAGACCGCGACGCGCTCGTCCGCGTCCATCACCCGGAGCATCTCCGCGAGACAGTCCCGGTGCAAGGCGACGTCGTTGTCCATCACGAACACGCGATCGGTCCGCGCGCGGGCCAGGCCGGCGTTGCGGAGCCGGTTCACGGCCCGCGTGTTCCTCGGCTCGCGGTGCAGCTCGACGTCCGGGAACTCGGCCGCGATCGCCTCCGGGCTGCCGTCGCGCGAGCCGTCGTCGACGACGATCACACGGACTCGGACGCCGTCGAGGGCCCGCAGCGAGCGGATCGAGTCGAGCACGGTCCGCTTGCCGTCGAAATTCACGATCACCACCGACACTTCGCGCGGCTCGGCGACCGACGTCGGCACGCAAGATCGGACTTCGCTCGCTGCATTCACTCCGCTGCCGCCACCGCTTCGTATGGTTCGAATCGCGTCGGCGCGTGTGGCCGTAGACCCACGGGCTCGGTTTCGCAATGCAACATTCCCGCCAACGACGCGGTCGCCTCGGCGAGGACGAAAGACCGGGACGAAACGGCCGCCGGCAGAGCGCGACGCCGCCCGCGCCGGCGATGTTTTTTGGATCGGCTCCAGTAATTGCGAGCAGAGTCGCGGCGCCCGCGAGCTCTACTCGCCGGGAGACGTCGTATCGAAGGAAGAGCCGGCGAATACTTGCCGGCCGTCGGCGAGACGCACCGTGCGGGCGTTCGCGACGTTCGTGTCGAGCTTCGACAGAAAGCCCTCGATCGTCACGACCTGGCCGGGCGCGAGCGAGTTGCGGTTCCAGCCGAGCCGCATCAAGCCGTTCGGCGGTCCGAGCTCGAAGTCCCAGTTGACGACGTTGCCGCTCTCGTCCTCGACGTCGATGTAGATCCGCGCGTGCGGGTTCGTCCACTCGAGCTTCGTGACCGTGCCCGTCAGCGTGATCGGCTTGTCGCGATCGAACTCCGCGGAGAAGGAATGGTGGGCCTCGACGGCGGCCGAGGCGAGCGCGGCTGCGGCGAGCAGCGCGAGCGGCCTGCGTTCGATCATCCGAATCCCCCTGCAACGAGAACGCCGCGATCCCGGAGAATGATACGCTCTGGCAGGTCCCGGGGAGCAAGAGAACCGCAACGATGAGCGCCTTCCGCCGCATCCTTTCGCCCCTCGCCGCGCTGACGCTCCTCGCTCCGCCGGCGCTGCTCGCGCAGTGGCCGGAGCATCCCGATCCCGCCGTCCCGAGGACCGCCGACGGCCAGCCCGATCTCGATGCGCCGCCGCCGCGGACGGCGGACGGCAAGCCCGATCTGTCCGGCGTCTGGCAGGGCGTGCGCTCGGCCGGGAACGCGTCGCAAGCGACCGCGGACGGCCCGCCGGTCGCGGGCTTCCTGAACGTCGCGCAGAACATCGACGACGGGCTGCCGCTCACACCGAGCGCCGCGGCACTCCTCGAGGAACGCCGCGCCGGCAACGGCAAGGACAATCCGGAAGCGCACTGCCTGCCGATGGGGATTATGCAGTTCCATACGCAGGGCGCGCCGCGGAAGATCGTGCAGACGCCCGGGCTGATCGTGATCCTCTACGAGGCGAGCATGGGGATCCGGCAGATCTTCCTCGACGGCCGCTCGCTGCCGGACGGCGATCCGCAGCCGTGGTGGTACGGCTATTCCGTCGGTCACTGGGAAGGCGACACGCTGGTCGTCGAGACCGCGGGCCTGCGCGACGGCGGCTGGCTCGACGTCTTCGGCACGCCGCTCACGGACGCCGCTCGCTTGACGGAGCGCTTCCGCCGCCCGAGCTACGGGCGGATGGAGATCGACATCACCGTCGACGACCCCAAGGCCTACACGCGGCCGTGGACCGTCCGAGTGAACCAGCAGCTCATGCCGGAGCAAGAGCTGATCGAGTTCGTCTGCCTCGAGAACCAGCGTTTCGGGGCGCGCTGACTCGCGGCGCGGGCCTCAGTAGCGCTGCGGCCGCACCTCGAGCAGCTTCGCGATCAGGAAGCCGATCCCGATCGCGGCGAGCAGCGCGATCAGCGGGTGGTCGCCGACGCTGCGCTCGAGCTTCTCGGCCGCGGGTCCCATGTGCTCTCGCGCGCGGGCACGCAGCTGCCCGGCCCGCTCGAGGATCTCGTCGCGCCGTGCACGGCCCATCTCCCGCGCCGAGCGCGAGTACGCCGTGATATCCCTGCGAAGCTCCGCCATCTCGTCCCTGAGCCTGCCGATATCCCTGGAAAGATCGAGCTGTGCCATGAGTTTCCTCCGTATCGCGGTGCGGGCGCCCGAGCCCGGCCATCGCTCGCAGATGCAAAATCGCGGCCACGCGGGCCTCCCGCCCGCCTCGAAGGCGCGATTCTGGTACGCAACCTGCAAGCGGTGCGGCCTCGATATGGAAGCCGAGAGCGCAAGGAGGCGGACATGGACGTGATACTGAAGCGCAGTGCAGTCTTCGCCGCGGTGACGGCCGCCCTCGGGTCGGCGGGCGCGCTGGCACAGCCACGCTCGCTCGAGGCGCAAGGCGGCTCGATCGACGTCGAGCGTCTCGCGGACGGGCTGAACCATCCCTGGGGAATGGCGTTCCTGCCGGACGGCCGGCTGCTCGTCACCGAGCGGGCCGGCGAGCTGCGGATCCTCGACGGCGAGGAGCTGTCGGACGCGGTCGAAGGCGTCCCAGACGTCTTCGCCGAAGGCCAGGGCGGCCTGCTCGACGTCGCGCTCGATCCGGACTTCGCGGACAACCGCTTCGTGTACCTGTCGTTCGCGGAGCCGGGCGGCGAAGGCGCGTCGACCGCGCTCGGCCGGGGCCGCTTCGAGAACGACGCGGTCGAGGACTTCGCCGTGATCTTCCGGCAGGAGCCGAAGACGGACGGGGAGAACCATTTTGGCGGCCGCATCGTGTTCTCGCGCGAAGGCCACGTCTTTCTGACGATGGGCGAGCGCTTCCTGTTCGCTCCGGCCCAGGACACGTCGAACCATCTCGGCACGATCGTCCGGTTGAATCCGGACGGCACCGTGCCGAACGACAACCCGTTCGTCGGCGCCGGCACCGCGCGGCCGGAGATCTGGTCCTATGGGCACCGCAACATCGAGGCCGCGGCGATCCACCCCGAGACCGGCGAGCTCTGGGTCGCGGAGATGGGACCGCAAGGCGGCGACGAGCTGAACATCGCGCGCCCGGGCGAGAACTACGGCTGGCCCGAGGTCAGCTGGGGCGAGCACTACGACGGGCGAGACATTCCGGATCCGCCGACGGAGCCGCGCTTCACCGACGCGATCCATCAGTGGACGCCGGTCATCTCGCCGTCCGGCATGCTGTTCTACGACGGCGAGCAGTTCGCCGCGTGGCACGGCGACGTGCTGATCGGCGGACTGTCGAGCGAGGCGCTGATCCGCCTGACGCTCGACGGCGAGCGGGTCGCCGACGAGGAGCGCCTGCCGCTGAATGCCCGTATCCGCGACGTCGAGCAGGCGCCGGACGGCTCGATCTACCTGCTGACGGACGAGCGCAACGGCGACGTGCTGCGGCTGACGCCGGGCCGCGGCAGCCTGCTCACGCGCGAGGCGCGTTAGCGGGAGGAGCGCGAGGTGCCGGTCGGACGACCGGCACCTCGCCCGCGTCGATCAGAAGCGGAACGTGAACGTCGCGCCGGCCTCGCGCGGCCGCGAGACCGTCGCGAAGTCGATGCCCCACAGGCCGTGGAAGAAGCCCGAGTTCAGCATGTACTCGTCGGTCAGGTTCGTCCCGAACACCGAGAACTCCCAGTTGTCCTGCGGC
>CAYWGQ010000036.1:7815-25189 GCA_964457725.1 uncultured Gammaproteobacteria bacterium | reverse complement strand
CCGGAGGACGTGCTCGAGTACTTCGGGGACGGCGACGAGTGCCACATGGCGTATCACTTCCCGTTGATGCCCAGGATGTACATGGCGATCGCGCAGGAGGACCGGCATCCGATCGTCGAGATCATCGAGCAGACCCCGGACATCCCTCCGAACTGCCAGTGGGCGATCTTCCTGCGCAACCACGACGAGCTCACGCTCGAGATGGTGACGGACCGCGAGCGCGACTACATGTACCAGACGTACGCCGCGGATCCGCGCGCGCGGGTGAACGTCGGCATCCGCCGCCGCCTCGCGCCGCTGATGGACAACGACACCGCCAAGATTCAGCTGATGAAGAGCCTGCTCTTCTCGATGCCGGGGTCGCCGATCCTCTACTACGGCGACGAGATCGGCATGGGCGACAACATCTACCTCGGCGACCGGAACGGCGTGCGCACCCCGATGCAGTGGAGCATGGACAGGAACGGGGGCTTTTCCCGTGCGGACCCGCAGAACCTGTTCCTGCCGCCGATCATGGACCCGGTGTACGGCTATCAGGCGGTCAACGTCGAGGCACAGTCGCGCGAGCCGTCGTCGCTGCTGAACTGGACGCGGCGCGTCCGTGGCCGCTATCACGCGTTCGGCCGCGGCACGCTCGAGTTTCTCCGCCCCGGCAACCGCAAGATCCTCGCGTACATCCGCCGCTACCGGGACGAGGTGCTTCTCTGCGTCGCGAACCTGAAGCGCACCCCGCAGCCGGTGGAGCTCGACCTCTCGAGCTATCGCGGCCGGGTGCCGCTCGAGCTGATGGGCCGCTCGCCGTTTCCGCCGATCGGCGAGCTGCCGTACCTGTTGACGCTGCCGGGACACGGGTTCTACTGGTTCGAGCTCGCGACCGCGGCGGAGGCGCCGAGCTGGCACGAGGAGCTGCTGCTCGTCGAGCAGCCGCCGTGGCTCGTGCTCGCCGACGGGCTCGCGAGCTTCACGCAGCGCAGCGAGCGGAGCCGCCAGGTGGAGCTCTTCTTCCGGCAGTTCGAGACGGAGGTGGTGCCTCGGTTCATCCGCCAGCAGCGCTGGTTCGCCGCGAAAGGCGAGGCGCTCGGCGAGACGCGGCTCAAGGCCGCGTGGCTCTGGAGCGCAGAGCGAGGCACGTTCGTGCTCTGCGTCGTCACCGTGCGGACCGCGAGCGGTACGGCGGACGACTACTTCCTGCCGCTCGCCGCCGACTGGCACGTCGCGGAGACGGGGCCCGCGGCCGGCGCCGCGCTCGCCCGCGTTCGCCAGCAGGCACGCACCGGGTTGCTGTTCGACGCGTTCGCGGACGGCGCCTTCTGCCGCGAGCTGATCGCCGCGCTCGTCGAGCGGCGCAAGCTTCGGTGGCCGGGAGCCGAGGTCGATTTCGTCGCGACTGCGGCGCTTCCGGACCTCGACCGGGAGTCGCTCGAGGAGGCGCCGATTCGTCGGCTCGGCGAGAGCAGCAACTCCGCTTTCGTGCTCGGGGGCGAGCTCTTCTGCAAGGCGTATCGGCGGCTTCGCCCGGGCGCGAACCCGGAGTGGGAAATGAGCCGCTTCCTGACCGAGGTTTCGCCGTGCGACGCGACGGTGCCGGCCCTCGGGGCGGTCGAGCTTCGCACCGAGGCCGGAGAGGCCTTCACGCTCGCGCTCGTGCAACGGGCCGTGCCGAACCAGGGCGACGGCTGGCAGCACACGCTCGCGCATCTCGAGCGCTCGATCGAGGACGCGTTGACGCGCGCGGCGGGCGAGCCGGTCGAGGGCGCGCACGATTCCTACCTGCTGCTGATCGACGTGCTCGCGCGCCGCACGGCGGAGCTGCATCGCGCGCTCGCGGTCAGGACCGGCGATCCGGCGTTCGATCCGGAGCCGCTCGACGCGGAGCGACTCGCCGCCTGGCACGCCCGAGTCGCGGCGGATCTCGAGCTGACCGTCCGCATGCTGCGGCAGCGGCGCGACGAGATTCCGGCCGAGCATCTCGACGCCGCGGAGCGGCTGCTGCGCGATCCGGACACGCTCGGCGGGCGTCTCGCGCGGCTCGCAGCCGAGCCGGTCGAGGCGCTCGCGACGCGCTTCCACGGCGATTTTCATCTCGGCCAGGTGCTCCTGATCGAGCAAGACTTCGTGATCGTGGATTTCGAGGGGGAGCCGGGCCGGAGCTTCGCGGAGCGACGGGCGAAGGGCACGCCGCTGAAGGACGTGGCCGGCATGCTCCGCTCGTTCGACTACGCGCGCGCCGCCGCGCTGCGCGCGTTCGCGGAGCAGCAGCGCTACGAGCCGGGTGTGGTCGAGCGGCTGCTGCTCGCGTGGCGCGACGAGACACGGGCGCGGTTTCTCGGTGTCTACCGCGAGGCGATGGGCGACTCGGCGGCGTACCCGACCCGGGGCGCCGAGCGGCTGATCGAGCTCGCAGCGATCGAGAAGCTGCTCTACGAGATCCGCTACGAGCTCGCGAACCGGCCCGATTGGCTCCCGATTCCGCTCCGCGGGCTCGCCGAGCTGCTGTAGCCGGCGATTCCTGCCTCCGCTTTGCGAACCGGACTAGAATCGACGACGGCCGAGGCCGTACCGGCAGTAGGAGCGAAGCACATGACGAGAGGTTTTCACCTGGCGCGGATCGCGGGCGTCGACGTCTTCCTCGATTGGAGCCTGCTGATCATCTTCGCCCTCGTGACGGTCAGCCTCGGCGCGGGCGTTTTTCCGTTGTGGCACCCGGAATGGAGCGGCGCGACGACGTGGCTCACGGCCGCCGCGGCGGCCGTGCTGTTCTTCCTTTCGGTACTGACCCACGAGCTCTCGCACGCGCTCGTCGGGCGCGCGCAAGGCATCCCGATCCCGCGCATCACGCTGTTCGTGTTCGGCGGCATGGCGCAGATGACGGAGGAACCGAAACACTGGAGGGCGGAGTTCTGGATGGCGATCGTCGGCCCGCTGACGAGCTTCGCGATCGGCATCGTTTGCCTGCTGATCGTCGGCGGGCTGGTCGGACCGATCGAGATCGATCCCACCGACCCGCAGAGCGCGTTCGCGGCGCTCGGTCCCTTGCCGACGCTGCTCTTGTGGCTCGGGCCGATCAACATCCTGCTCGCGATCTTCAACCTCGTTCCGGGCTTCCCGCTCGACGGCGGCCGCGTGCTGCGCTCGGCGCTCTGGGGACTGACCGGTGATCTGCGGCGCGCGACTCGCTGGGCGTCGAACGGCGGGCAGATCTTCGCGTGGGTGCTGATCGTCGCGGGCATCAGCATGCTGCTCGGGTTCCGCGTGCCGGTGTTCGGCGGCGGCACCGTGAGCGGCCTCTGGCTCGCGCTGATCGGTTGGTTCCTGAACAACGCGGCGATCGCGAGCTACCGTCAGCTCCTCGTCACGGAGGCGCTCGCCGACGTGCCGGTTGTGAGGCTGATGCTCGGCAACGTGCGCACGGTCGGCCCCGATCTGTCGGTGCGCTCGCTCGTCGATGACTACGTGATGAGCAGCGACCAGCGGGCGTACCCGGTCGTCGACGGGGAGCGGCTGCGCGGCGTCGTCTGCTTGGGCGACATCCGCAAGGTGGCGCGCGGCGACTGGGACTCGACGCGCGTCGCCGACATCATGACGACGGACGTCGCGACGCTCGGCCCCGATTCGTTGGCGAGCGACGCGCTCGCCGCGCTCGGGCAGCGCGGGATCAATCAGCTGCCGGTCGTCGACCGGCAGGGCAGGGTGCGCGGTCTCGTCCGTCGCGAGGACATCCTGCGCTGGCTCTCGCTCCACGGCGACCCGGCACTGCACGGCGGCACCCCCGAGCGCATCTAGCGGACCTGCGCGCCGCGACGGTTGTGTAGGAGCGGCTGTCCAGCCGCGATTCTTGTGTGGGAGCGGCTGTCCAGCCGCGACTGCGGCATCGTTCGGCCTCGCGGGGTCGCGGCTGGACAGCCGCTCCTACCACCCTGGGAGCGCGCCGCGCGAGCAGCGTTCGGAGAGGCGGCAGGGGGCGGTGGCACGGATATTGCCGCTTCCGTGTCAAATGCTTCGACGCTTCGCCACGGTCCTGCCGTGCGTGCTCGCCCCACTTGCGCACGCGGACGTGATCGTTACGGGTATCGGCGGCGCGCTTCTCGAGAACGTTACCGAGTTCATCGACGACGAGCCCGCGTGCGATGCGGCGCTGCGCGACGTCCGCGCGTTCCTCGCCGAGCTGCCGGAGCGCCTGATGCCGGCGCTCGAAGCGTTCGGCCACTATCGGGCCGAGATCCGCGTACGGCTCGGCGAGCCCGCGGAGGACTGCTGGCGCGCCGAGGCGGCGATCGTGCCCGGCGATCCGGTCGTCGTCCGCGGCGTCGACGTTCGCGTCGACGGCGACGAGGAGGCGCTGCGCGAGCTCGGCGACGTCGTCGAGGCGTTTCCGCTTGCGCCGGGCGACCCTCTCTTGCACGGCGAGTACTTGACGTTCAAGAGCCTGCTCGAGGCGCGGGCGCGCGAGCGCGGGTACTTCGGCAGCCGCTTCGTGCAGGAGCGCGTGGACGTGTACCTCGCCGAGAACGCGGCCGACGTCGAGCTCGTCTTGCTCGCGGGGGAGCGCTACCGTTTCGGCGACGTGACGATCGCTGCGGGCGGGCTCGAGCCGCTCGTCGAGCGCTTCGTCGCCTTCTCGCCGGGCGACCCGTTCGACGCGCGCCGAATCGCCGAGCTCCAGCAGCAGCTCGTCGCGAGCGAATACTTCGGGGTCGCCAACGTGCTCGTGGATCTCGACTCGGCGACTGAAGGACGCGTGCCCGTCAGGATCGAGGCGGAGGGCGCGCGGCCGACGAGCTACTCGGTCGGCGGCGGCTTCTCGACCGACGACGGGCCGCGGTTCCGCTTCGCTTATCAAAACCGTCGGCGGAACCGCGCCGGCCATCGCCTCGAGTCGGAGGTGCTGCTCGCCCAGGTGCGCCAGTACGCGAGCGTCGATTACCGCGTGCCGATCGACAATCCGCAGCGCGACTGGTGGAGCTTCCGGGCGGGGCTCGCGCGCGACGACATCGAGGCGGGCGTCGGAGCGGCGGCGCGTGTCGGCGTGCGCAGGACGCACGTCGGCGAGGAGCTCACGGTCACGCGGTTCCTCGACGCGCTGTTCGAGAGCGACGACTTCGGCGGCGAGGATCTGTCGACGCGGCTGCTGATCCCGGGGATGTCGTGGGCGCGGAGCGTGCGCGACGACTTCGTCCGCCCGCGCGAAGGTCATCGGTGGAGCGCCGTCCTCTCCGCGGGGCTCGGCGCGGACGTGTCGCTCTTGCAGCTCGACTTCCGCGGCAAGTGGATCGGCGCGTTGCCGTGGGACGCACGGGTGCTCGTGCGCGGCCGTCTCGGCACGACGCTCGAGGACGGCGCGTTCTCCCGCGTGCCGCTGTCGATGCGGTTCTTCGCCGGGGGCGACAACAGCGTGCGTGGCTACGACTACGAATCGCTCGGGCCGGTGAACGCGTTCGGCGAGCTGATCGGCGGCAACCGCGTGCTCGAAGCGAGCGTGGAATACGAGCATCCCGTCCTCGAGCAGTGGGCCGTCGCCGCGTTCGTCGACTCGGGCAACGCGTTCCTCGGCTCGGACTTCGAGCCGCGCACCGGCGCGGGCCTCGGCGCACGGTGGTTCTCGCCGCTCGGCCCGGTGCGCTTCGACATCGCCTGGCCGCTCGACGGCGAGCGGCGCTCGCCGCGGCTGCACGTCAGCCTCGGGCCCGATCTGTGAGCCGCCCGTGAACGTCGTGCGAATCGTCGTCGGCACCATGCTCGCCGTCGTCGGCATCGCGGCGCTGCTGGTCGTGCTCGCGCTCGCGCTCGTCGTGACGACGCCGGTCGGGGTCGAGCTCGCGCTCCGCGCAGCCGCGCCGCTCGTGCCCGGACGGCTCGAGATCCGCGCGGCCGGCGGCAGCCTCGCGACGGCGCTCGTGCTGCGCGACGTGCGCTACACGAGCGACGCCGCGACCGCCGCGGTCGAGTCCGTCACGATCGATCTCGGGTGGGCGGGACTCGCCGACGGGCGATTCGTCCTCGATCGGGTCGCCGTCGCGGACGGCGAGCTCGCGCTCGCCGGCGGCGCGGACTCGAGCGCCGACGCGGGGCCCCCTCGGCTGCCGCAGATCCCCGACGGCGTCGCGGTCCGGTCGATCGAGATCGCCGACATCCGCATCACGGGTGCCGGCGAGCCGATCGACGTCCGCGCGCTCGACGGCCGCCTGGACGGGCCGCGTCTGACGCTCGACCGGCTCGCGCTCGAGCGCGGAGGCGTGTCGGCCGACGCCGCCGGCGAAGCGGTCATCGATCGCGCCGGTGTCGGCGGCCGCGTCGAGGGCGAGGTCGTGCTCGCCGGCGCCGCGCAGGAGGATGCGCACCTCTCGGTGCTCGGCACGTTCGAGCTCGACGCAGACGCCGAGCCGTGGTTCGCCGCGTTCGAATGGAGCCGGCTCGCGTGGCAAGGACCGCCGCTCGGCGAGGCCTCGAGCCCGTCCGGTCGGGTTGTCGCAGTGCTCGGCGCGTCGCCGCCGCGGTTCGAGCTCGCCGCGGTCGTCGACGCGGCACGGTTGCCGGGCGGCCGGGCAGAGCTCGACGCCGCGGCGACCCTCGCCGGCGACGCGCTCGCGCTCGAGCGGCTCGACGCAGCCGTGCTCGGCGGCATGCTCCACTCGCGGGGCGGCGTCGACCTCGGTGCGCGAAGCGGCTACGCGAGCATCGATTTCGCAGACCTCGAGCCGTCGTTGCTCGATGCGCGGCTAGCCGGTGTGCTCGGCGGGCGGGTCGACGTCGCCGCAGCGAGCGAGCCCGCGCTACGGGTGAGCGTCGTCGGCGACGTCGCCGGCCGGCTCGGCGAACGCCCGCTCGAAGGAAGCGTGCAGGGCAGCTATGCGAACGGCGGGCTCCACATCGCCCGCGCCGAGGTCACCCTCGACGACGGCCGGTTGTCGCTCGCGGGGGCGCTCACGCGCGAGGCCGCCGATCTCAGTCTCGTCGTGCAGGTGCCGGAGCTCGGTTACTGGTATCCGCCCGCGTCCGGGACGGTCATCGCGGCCGGCACGGTGACCGGCGATCCGTCGAATCCGCAGGTCGATTTCGAGCTCGAGGCGGAGAGGCTCGCGCTCGCGGACTCGGCCGTGCCGCCGATCGCGGCGCTCGAGATCGGCATCGACGGGGTGCGCGACGCGCATCGCGTACGAGTTGCCGCGCGCGGCGATTTCGGCAGCGTTCGCGTCGCGACGGAGCAGGGCGTCGAGGACCGGCGCGTCGACGGGCGGCTGACCGACGTGCTGCTCGCGCTCGAGCGCGTCGGGACGTGGCGGCTCGCGAGCAGCGCGGCGTTCCGCGTCGCGCCGGAGGAGGCGGCGCTCGAGCGTGCGTGTCTGGCCGGCCCCGACGGCGGCGAGCTCTGCGTCGACGCGACCGGGCGCGCAGCCTCGGTCGTCGCGCGCGCGCTGCCGAACGCTCTCGCATCGCCGTGGCTTCCGAACGGCGTCGCGCTCGACGGCTACACCGACGCGTCGCTCGCGGTCGATTGGAGCGGACCGATCGATGCGACGCTCGAGCTGCGGCAGCGGTCGATGATCGTCTCGGCGCGCGCGGACGACGACCGCGAACCCGGCGCAGAGGCTGCCGAGTCGGAGGACGACGACGCGGCCGCACCTCTCGACGTCGCGGCGGAGCTCCGCGACGTCGCGGTCGTCGCCGCGCTGACCGGCGGACGTCTCGAGGCGGACCTCGGCGCGACGCTCGCGGCGACCGGCGATCCGATTCGCGGCGAGCTCGCGCTGTCGCCGCTCGCGGGCGACGGCCGGATCGACGGCCGGCTGACGGCGCGGCTGACCGATCTCGCGCTCGTCGACGCGCTCGTCGACGGCGTCGAGCGCCTCGAGGGCGAGCTCGACGGCGAGCTCGAGGTCGCCGGCACGCTCGACGCGCCGGAGCTGCGCGGCACCGCCGCGGTCCGCTCGCTCGCGGCGGCGCTGCCGCCGCTCGGCATCGAGATCGGCGAAGGCCGGCTCAGCGCAAGGGCTGCCGGGCTGAACGAGCTCGTGTTCGACGGCACGCTCTGCTCCGGCGGCTGCGTCCGGCTCGACGGCCGGCTCGCCGCGCCGAACGATCGGCCGTGGCGGCTCGATGCGCGCGTGCAGGGCGAGCGGTTCGTGCTCGCCGATCTGCCGGACGTGCGCGCGGTCGTCTCGCCCGCGCTCGTCGTCGCCGTCGAGCCGGAGGCCGTGCGGATCAGCGGCGATCTCGGCATCCCGGAAGGGCGGCTCGAGGTCGACGACGTGCCGCGGTCCGCCGTGCGACCGGCGCCGGAGACGGTCGTTCACGGGCGCGCGCCGCCCGAGCGCGAGCAGGCGCTGCCGCTGCCGCTCGCGGTCCGAGTGAGCGCGAGGCTCGGCGACGTGCGCTTCTCGGGGCTCGGCATCGAGGCGGAGCTCGACGGGTTGCTCGACGTCGAGCGCGGGAGCGACGGCGCCGTTCGAGTGCGGGGCACGACGGCGGTGGAGGAGGGCACGTTCACGGCGTACGGACAGACGCTCACGATCGAGCGGGGGCTTCTGATCTTCACCGGTCCGCCCGATAACCCGACGCTCGACGTCCGGGCGGTCAGGATGGTCGAGGGCGCGCGAGTCGGCCTCGACATCACCGGCACGGCGCGCAATCCGCGCAGCATCGTCTTCTCGGATCCCGTGCTTCCGGAGAGCGAGGCCTTCGCGCGGCTGCTGACCGGACGATCGCTCGCCGGCGCGGGGCAGACCGATCCGGAAGCGCTGGAGCGCGCGGCGCTCGGCTTGGGGTTGCGCCGCGCGCTGCCCACGCTGAATCGGCTCGGCGCGAACTTGGGCCTCGACGAGCTCGGGTTCGACGGCGAGACCGGCGGCGACGGCGGGGCGCTCGTCGCCGGCAAGCAGCTCGGCGAGGCGATCGTGCTCCGCTACCGGCACGGGCTGTTCGACGAGTTCTCGGGGCTCGAGCTGATCTATCAGATCACCGATCGGTTCCGTCTCCGAACCGAGACCGGCACGGCCCAAGCGATCGATCTGATCTACGAGGTCGGCCGGCAGCCGGCCGGCGGCTCCGCGGAGAGCCTCGACGAGGAGGCGGCGAGCCCGGCCGAGATCGTGGAGCCCGATTTGCCGGGGTCCTGACGGACGGCCCTCTGCTCCGACGACGATTCGCTCAGCGACACGGCCGGACGGAGTCGCTGCGGTCGCGGACGACGCCGTCCGTGCCGATGAACGCCCACTCGTAGCCGTCGGGGTGCAGCACGAGGACGAGTATCCCGTGCGTCCGATTCCAGACGAGCTCGCTGCCGGCGCGCCGCCGAAGCACCGGCTTCAGCTTGCCGCCCCCGGTGCCGACGATGAACTGACGCAGCCCGTCCGGGTCGCGCTCGAGCTCGGCGCTCATTGGAGCGTAGCGCTCGTAGACGTGCTCGTGGCCGTTCACGACGAGCTCGGCGCGGTGCGCGAGGAGCGCTCGCCACGCGTCGCGCGTGTCGCGGCCGCGGTCGAGCGGCCACAGTCCGTGCCATCCGGAGCTCGCGAGCGGATGATGCCAATATGCGAGCGTGCATCGGCCGGACGCGCGGCCGAGCTCGGCCTCGAGCCAACTGAGCTGCGCCGAGCCGGCTTCGAGCGGCAGCAAGCTATTCAATGCGAGGAGCTGCCAGCCCCCGATCTCGAAGGCGTAGTAGCCGCGCTCGCGGGCCGCAGGGTCGCGCCGGTAGTGCGCGAAATAGTCGTAGTACGGCGCGCCGTCGTCGGTCTCGAAGTCGTGGTTTCCGGGCGAAGGGTAGGTGACCGCGTTCAGCCGGCCCCAGGTCGGCTCGTAGCACTGCGCGAACTCCTCGCGCGTGCCTTTCTCGTAGGCGTGATCGCCCATCGTGATCACGGCGGCCTCGCGGGTTGCCGCGACGACCGCGGCCGCGAGCGCCGCCGTCGCGGCGGCGCGTTCGAGCTGATCGCAGTGCGCGATGTCGGCCGCGGCGACGACGAGCGCGGCGTCGGCCCGCAGCTCGAGCGCCGCGACCGCGGCCTCGAGCGCCGGCGCGTCGAGGAGGACGGCGTCGTCGCGCGCGAGGCGGGCGCAGCCCGAGGCGAGCACGGCCAGTGCCGCCGCGGTCGCGGCGGCCGCACGGAGGGGTCGGGCGGGTCTTCCGGCAGGCGGGCCGCCGCTCAGGCCGCCGGCCTTTGCTCGCGTCCGAGCGGCTTCAGCTCCACCTTGATCCATCCCGGCTGGCGCGTATCGAACATCTTGTAAGCGTCGATGGCCGACGTCATCGGCTCGCGCTGCGTCAGCACGCGCTCCGGGTCGATCACGCCTGCCTCCACGAGCTGGATCAGCTCCGGGATGTAGCGGCGGTGGTTGCAGTTGCCCATCTGCACGGTGACGTTCTTGTTCATCACGACGCCGATCGGGAAGCGCTGCATCGTCTCTGGGTACACGCCGACGATCCCGATCGTGCCCGCTTTCGCGACCGCCTCGGCGGCCCAGAGCAGCGCCTGTTGCGGCGCGTCCCCCGGTTGCCAGTTGTCGCCTCGCGGGGCGGTCTTCGGCGCGACGCTCTTGCGCTCCTGCTCGAAGCTCTGCTCGCGCTCGGCCGCCTGCTTCGCGGCCGGACCGGAATGCGGCTTGACGGCATCGACGCCGACTGCGTCGATCGCTCGTGCGACGCCGATGCCGAGCGTGAGCTCGCGGATGGCCTCGACCGGATCCTCACGCTCGAAGTCGACGACCTCCGCGCCTTGCTCCCGCGCCATCTCGAGCCGCGACGGGATGCAGTCGACCGCGAGGACTCGACCGGCACCGTGCAGCATCGCGCTCGCGATCGCGAACTGTCCGACAGGCCCGCAGCCGAAGACCGCGACAGTGTCGCCCGGAACGATCTCGGCGAGCTCCGCGCCGAAGTAGCCGGTCGGGAAAATGTCGGAGAGCAGTATTGCCTGGTCGTCCGTGATGTCGTGCGGCAGCTTGACGAGCCCGACGTTTGCGAACGGCACGCGCGCGTACTCGGCCTGCAGGCCGTGAAAGGCGCCCGTCGACCGTGGGCCGCCAAAGAAGGCGGTGCCGGCGGTCGGACCGTTCGGATTCGCGCGGTCGCACTGCGAATAGTAGCCGCACAGGCAGTAGGCGCAGGAGCCGCAGGCGATCGTCGACGCGACGACGACCCGGTCGCCCGGCTTCAGGTTGCGCACGTTCCGTCCGACTTCCTCGACCGTCCCGACGCCCTCGTGACCGAGGATCGTGCCGGGCTTCATGCCGGGCATCGTCCCGCGAATCATGTGCAGATCCGTGCCGCACACCGCGCTAGCGGTGATGCGCACGATCGCGTCCGTGTCTTGCTCGATCTTCGGCTCCGGCACGTCGTCCAACCGGATGTCGCCGATGTCGTGAAACACTACGGCCTTCATTGTCGCAAACCTCCATGCTCGCGCTCCCGCAGGGCAGCAAGGTTCGTGCCGCGGCCCCGGAACGGGTCAATCCGCTCTGCGAATGGCACGGAACTTGCCAGCCAAGTGACGGGATCGGAGCGAGCCGCGCGGCGCCCGGAGGAACGATGCAAACGACGACGACCACGAGGACGGCGAAGCCGCACGGAACGCCGCTGCCGAGCTCGCCCGACTACGAGAAGTGGACGGTCGAGGAGCTGCGCGCGTTCGCGCTGCAGATGCGGCTCCCGGAGGCTGGCACGCTCACCCGCCGCGAGCTGCTCGAGATCTTCTCCCCGCCTGCGCGCCCGCTCTGAGGCCGGCGCACAGCCCACTCCCGGTCGATCGATCAGATCGGCGGCTTCTCGTCCGACGGCGAATCGGAGGCCGGCTCGCTGAGCGGCGAGGCGCCGCCGCCGGGTCCGGACGACGCACGATAGGCCGACTCGTCCGCCGGTGCGCCGGTGCGCTCTCGTGCCTGCATTCCCGGCTGCGCGGCCGGCGTTTTCTCGTCCTCCGGCCAGCGGCGGCTCGTGGCCGTCCCCTCCGAGCGTTGCTCGTCTGGGTCCCGCTCGGATGCGAATCCGCGCTCGTCGCGGCTGCGGCTGCCCTCGCGCAGCTGCTCCTTCGCTTCGCCCAAGCGCTCGCGCGCGGTCTCCGCGAGCTCGCCGGTCCGCGTCCTGAGCTCCTCGAGGCCTTCTCTGCCGGTCTCCTTCGCGCGCTCGAGCGCACGGTCGCGCGAGCGGCCGAGCATCCGGTCCTCGTGCTCGGTGGCCGGGAAAGCCGCGCCGACGATCGCGCCGGCGGCGAGGCCGAGCGCGCCGAGCACGAGCGGCTGCTCCTCGAGCAGCTCGTTGAAGGTCGAGCGTGCGTGGGCGAGCTCGTCGCGGGCCGCCATTGCAGCCCGGCTCGAGCGCTCGCCGACGGAATGCGACGCGCGGGCCATTGCCGCCCGAGAACGCTCGAGGCTGCTGCGCGCCGCGCTACCGCGTTCCTTGAGCTTGTGGCCGGCGTCCGCAACGGCTTGTCCCGCGCCCGATATCCGGCTCTTCGCCTCCGACCACCGCTCGGAACGCTCGTGCGAGCGCTCGGCGCGCCCGACACCGCCGTTCCCGCGGCGGCCGTTCGACATCATCATCCAGGCGAGGCCGATCGAGGTGAGCAGCAGCGGCATCGGGTTGTTCTTCACCGACTCGCTCAAGTTGTGGACGAACTCCCCGCCGTCGCTGCGCACGCGGCCGAGCGTACGATCGAGGAGCTGCTCCGGCGACAGCTTGCGCTCCAGCGCGTAGAGCGTCGCCTGTACCTCGGCCCGCGTCTCGTCGATTTCGCGCTCGAGCTCGTCGGGATCCTTGCGCGAGTCCTCCTGCCACGACGACGTGCGGCGGTGCCACCCCGCGTCCCGCGAGCCTTCGCCGACGGTGTGGACGTTCGGATCAGTGCTGCTCATGTGCGGTCGCTCCCTTGATCATGTTGCGGTCCTTCCTCATGGCGGAGGCCGTATGGCGCGGCTTGAACGCTTCCGGCTCGAGCTTCTTGCGCCCGCTCATCAGCATGATCAAGCCGATCAGCGTCACCACGCCGCCGACGATCAGCGCCGCAAGCCACATGTCCATCACCTGCGCGAGACCGAGCATCGCCGCGACGAGCAGGAACAGGATGCCGGCGAACGTGACCGCTCCCCCCGTCGCCATGCTCGCGACGCCGCTGCCGGCCTCGCGAACCGAGGCGGTCGTCTCGGACTTCAATAGCGCGAGCTCTTTCGCGAACAAGGTCGTGACCTCGTCCGCGAGACGGCGAATCAAGCTCGGAATCGGCTCGTCGTTGCGCCGGTAGGCCATGCGCGGGTAATCGCGTACCTCCTCCTCGGGGGCCGTCGCGTCTCGCCACTCCGCGCTCGTGCTCATGGCGCGTCTCCCGGCCGCGTGTCCTGAGGCGGCTCTCGTGCCGTGCCGGAGGTGCGGAAGACGGCGAGATCCTCGCCGAAGCTGTCCTCGTCCTCGATCTCCGACTCCGCGCCGGTGTCGAAGCCGGGCTGCGTATCGAGGTCCTCGCCGAGATCGTAGTGCTCGGCCCGTCGTCCGCTCGCCTTCATGAAGCGCGACAAACCGAATCCGAGCGCGACGCTGCCTGCGAGGAAGGCGCCCGGATTACGCCGAGCAAAGCCCGCGAGCTCTCGGGCGAAGCTTTCGATGTCGTTCTCGCGCAGCCCACCGGCGAGCTGCCGCATCATCGACGCGAGGCTGCGTCCGTAGCCGGATACCGCGCCGTCGCCATTCGACTCGAGCTCGTCGGCCGTCGACTCGACGGCCTCCGCGATCGCCTCGGCGCGGTCGGCGACACGGTTCTTGGCGCTTTCCATCTCCTCGCGCCCTCGATCGAGCGCCGCTCCCCGGAGCTCGTGCATCTCGCGCTTCGCGCGCTCGAGCTCCTCCTTGGTGGCCGATTGGCCTTCGAAAGGTGTGTCGGACATCACGCGCGCTCCCTGCATCGTGGTAGATCGCGGACCGATGCAAGCCGCGTGCCAGAGATCTTCGCCTCAGCGGCGGGAGACGCGGTGCCAGCTGCGAGTGGGGGAGCGGCTGCTCCAGCCGTGATACGGATGACGATCGAGGAGCTTACGGTCCCGGAAGAGGAGCACGAGCACGGCGCCCGCGACGAACCCGCCGACGTGCGCCCAGAATGCAACTCCGCCGCCCTCGGTGCCGACGTTGGCGAAACCGCTGAGTACTTGCAGCAGAAACCAATAGCCGAGCATCAGCACGGCCGGCACTGCGAACGTCGTGACGAAGAAGCCGAGGACGACGAGCATGTGGACGTGCACGCGCGGGTACAGCAGCACGTACGCGCCCATGACGCCGCCGATTGCGCCGCTCGCTCCGACCATCGGCACGATGGAGTCGGGATCGGCGAACGTCTGCAGCGCGGCGGCGGCGAAGCCGCACAGCACGTAGAACACAGCGAAGCGCACGTGGCCCATGGAATCCTCGACGTTGTTGCCGAAGATCCAGAGGAACCACATGTTGGAGATGATGTGCAGCCAGCTGCCGTGCATGAACATCGAGGTCAGCGGCGTATGCCACGCCGGTGCGCCGATCCTGCACCAGGCGTCGGGGCCGATCTGGAGCGCCGCGCCGGGAGGAGCGGTGCCGAGCAATTCGCCGGGAATCAGCCCGAGCGTGCAAACGGAGGCCGAAAGCCGCGGCTCGGTGCCGAGCCCTTGCACGAGAATCCAGACGAGAACGTTGATCGCGACGATCGCGTAGGTGGTGTACGGCGTCAGGAAGGAGGGGTTGTCGTCGCGGATCGGGAACATTGCGCGGCCCGGCGGTCCTGTCGAGGCACATTATATATAGGCCGCCGACGGCGCCCCGGGACGCATCGTAGCGGGTATGTTTGACGTAATGCTAGAAGTTGCCGCGCAGACCGAGATGCAGACCGTCGTCTACTTCACGGTCCGTCGGGAGGTCGAGCTCGAACGTGCGATACCCGACGTAAATTCGCATCCGCTCGGTGAGCGGGGTCTCGATCGAGATCGAAAAGTCTTTCACGTTGTCGGCCGTGCCGAACGTGATGATGTCCGGCGCGTAGTACATCGTCAGCGAGACGGAGGTTTGCCGTTCCGCGTCGAAGTAATAGCTCGCCCTGCCGCCGAGGCCGATCGCAAAGATGTCCTCGTCCTCGTTCGAGAGCAGCGCGCCGTACGCGCGAGGGCCGACCTCGAGGCCCCAGCGCCGGCGTCGCGTCGGATCGATCACGTCGACCGAGGCGTCACCGATACCGATGAGATCTCGGTCCTCGTTGATGAAGAAGCCGACGCGGACGCGGGCGTCCTCGATCTGGCCGATCGGCAGCGTGCGTCCGTAGAGCACCTGCAACGCGTCCTCGCTCAAGTACGCGTCCATCACCTGCTCCGAGGCGCGCGGCTGCTCGCGCTGCTGCGCCTCTGACGCGACCGGCAGGCTGAGCGCAACGAGCGCTGCGAGCAACCCTGCGGCCGGATGGCGGCAGCGCGAAAGCAAGCCCGCGCCCGCGCTCATATCGGCCTTCGTCCCCGGAAGAAGAAAACGATCGCGAGAATCAGGCCGACGACGAACAGAATCCACGCGATGTTCGCCGCGGTGCCCGCGATGCCGGAGAATCCGAGCACGCCGGCGATCAGTGCGATGACCAGAAATATCACTGCCCAGTAAATCATGCTGCCTCCTTTACCGCCCCAAACTCAGGGCTTTCGCGGCTCGTCGAGCTCGAAGTCCTCCGTGTACGCGAGCTCGCTTCTCAGTCGGCGCATCTCCATGTGCTCCTCGATCCGCCGCCGCGCGGACTTCTGCTCTTCCATCGAATCGAGGAATCCGTCGAGGTCGAATTCCAGCTCGTAGAGAATGTTCATCGGCCAATGCTCCGCGTGGTGATCGCGTGAGCGAGGTGCAAAGACCATGCCACGCCTGCTCGCCGCGTCTGTACGGCCTCGCTCGCGGGGACGAACCTGCGCGTTTTTCAACCGGCATCAAGATCGAGAATGAGCGGTCCGGCGTGCTGTTACCCGTCGGCGACACCGTCGGAACGAGAGACCACTCGCCTCGGCGCGGATGTTGCCCCGAGCGGCACCCCGGGCGCGTGGCATGTGTCTTGCACCCGCCGGGCCCACGATGGCCGCTCGGCTGTCGGCAACATTGGACGTTGGAGGAGGCGAGATGAGGAAATTGGTCGGCGTACTCGCAGTCGGGCTCTCGGGATTTGCGCTCGCGCAAGTCTCGCAGCATCCGTCATTCGAGGAAGTGGATACGAACCAGGACGGGCAGCTGAGCCGCGCGGAGCTGGCCGCGATCGAGGGCTTGGAGTTCTCGGAGATCGACACGAACCAGGACGGAAGCGTCGATCGGCAGGAATACATGGCGGCGACACGTGAGGAAGGCGGCGGGCGTTCCGGTGCCGGCGATCCGGGCTCGCGCTCCCCGGGCGGTGCCGGTGGCGCCGGCGGCGCCGGCGGCGCGGGCGATACTCGCTAGCGGACCGCAGCGCGGGGAACGGGGCGGGGCACAGGGACGTGCCCCGCCCTCTTTTTTGCAGCGCTTTCCGCGCTCGAGCAAAAGCTTCGTGGCATGAGTCTTGCTGTCGTCATCGCCTCTCGAAACGAGCGCAACCACGGAGAGGCGAGCGATGAGACGGAAACATCTACGAGTCGCGGCCGCAGTGGCGGCAGCGGTCGTCTGGTCTGCGGCGCCTGCGCAGGAGGAGGCGGAGGAGCAGCAACAAGAGCGGAGGGCATGGCAGGACTCGCTGGCCTATGACGAGTTCCTCGCCGGCCGCGCGCTTCGAGCGAGCGACCTGATCGGCGCTCCGGTGTTGAACGAGGAAGGCGAGCGGCTCGGCGAGATCAAGGATCTGATCGTCTCGCGCGAGGACGACGTGATCGAGGCCATCGTCGGCGTCGGCGGTGTGTTCGGCGTCGGCGAGAAAGACATCGGCGTGCCGTACGAGCGGCTTCGCGTCTCGAGCGACGGCGAGACATTGTTCCTCGCGATGACCCGCGAGCAGCTCGAGGCGCAGCCGGCGTACGATCCCGAGCGCGCAACGTCGTCGGGCGCGCAAACCTCGAACGCGCGATCGGCCGCAGCGGCGGCGGCCGCTGCGGCCGGGCAGCAGCGCAGAGCGGCCGAGCCGCAAGCGAGCGAGCGGCAGGCGCAACGGCAAGCACAGCGACAAGCACGGCAGGGTGCCGCCCCGCCTTGCTGCGCAGCGGGGCAGCAAGAAGGCCCTAGCGAGCAGCGGGCGGCGCAAGCGCAGCAGCAGGCCGCGCAAGCGCAGCAGCAGGCGACGGAGCGGCAACAGCAGGCGGTGCAAGCGCCGCAGCAGACGGCGGAGCAACAGCAGGCTGCCCGGCAGGACGCGCAGCAACGCCGGGAGGCCGCCGAGCAGCAAGCTGCGGAGCGCCAGCAGCAAGCCGCGGAGCAGGCTGCGGAGCAGCAGCAAGCCGC
>CAYWGQ010000036.1:0-7715 GCA_964457725.1 uncultured Gammaproteobacteria bacterium | reverse complement strand
CAGCAGCAAGCCGCGGAGCAGGCTGCGGAGCAGCAGCAAGCCGCCGGGCAGTCGCAACAGCAGCAAGCCGCGGAGGAGCGTCAGGCCGAGGCCGCGCAGCGCGAGCAGCAAGCGCAGGAGCGTCGACAGCAAGCCGCTCAGCAACAGCAACAAAGTCAGCAGCTAGCCGCGGAGCGTCAACGGCAGGCTGCCGAACAGCGCCAGCAAGCGGCCGAGCAGCAGCAAGCCGCGGAGCAGTCGCAACAGCGCGCGCCGCAGGCACCGGAGCAGCAGGCGCAGGCGGCGCAGTCACGGCAAGCGGGCGAGCAGGCGGCGCAGCCGTCGGAGCGCGTCGTCGTGATGGAGCGCTCGGATCACCGTGCAACCGAGCTGATCGGTATGTCGGTCGTCGACAGCCGGGGCGAAGAAGTCGGCGAGATCGACGACCTGATCGTGTCGCCGAACGACGGCCGAATCGAGGCGGTGCTCGCGCTCGGCGGCGTGCTCGGGCTCGGCGAGCGGCTCGTGTCCATCCCGATCGAGGATCTCGAGATCGAGACGACCGAGCAGTCGGCCGTGGGTGGGCAACAGCCGGCCGGCAACTCCGATCAGCACGTCGTCCGCTTGCGGATGACGTCCGAGGAGCTGATCCGGTCTCGGCCGGAGTTTCAGTATCCCGACGAGCGCACGGCACGCGTGCGCTGACGGGCAACGACGGACGGCGGCGGTCTGTTGCCGCCGTCGCCTCCGTCCGGCTCACAAGGAGGCGCGCATGGATTGCCGCGCGACGCGCTCCGCGACGACGGTCGTTGCGAGCGCGATGCTGTCGGTCGCAGTGGCCGCGACGTTCTCTGCTGGGCAGCGTTACGGGCAGGCGCGCGCGGAGCGCAACGCGAGCGATGCGCAAGCCCTCGAACGATGGCAGACCGCGTTCACGCTCGAGCGCGAGCAGCTCGACGCCGACCGCGCGACCGCTGCGGCCGCGCGCATCGAGCTCGCGGAGCGCCTCGCGACGCTGCAGGCCCGGTTAATTCGTCTAGACGCGCTCGGCGAGCGTCTCGCAGCCCGGGCGGAGTTCGCCGGCGTCGACTTCGCGGAGTTCGACTTCGAGACGGAGCCGTCGATCGGCGGTCCGGAGGAGACTGCTGACTCGCGCATGGGCCGCGCGGCCGATCTGACTGCCGCAACCGAAGCGCTCGCGGCCGCTCTCGACGATCGGTGGCTCAAGTTCACCGTGCTCGAGGATCTGGTCCGGCTGCGTAAGCTCGATGCGGACGTGCGGCCCGGGGGGCGGCCGGTCGCGACAGGCTACGTCTCGTCGCGATTCGGGCGGCGGATCGATCCGTTCACCGGCAAGATGGCCGCGCATCGGGGCGTCGACTTCGCAGGGCCCGCCGGCACCGAGATCGTCGCGGTCGCGTCGGGCATCGTCGTCTGGGCCGGTCCTCGGCCAGGCTACGGCGAGCTCGTGGAGATCGACCACGGGCACGGTCACGTGACGCGCTATGCCCACAACGCGGAGAACCTGGTCGCGGTCGGAGACGTCGTTACCCGCGGAGAACCGATCGCACGGCTCGGGGCGACGGGCCGGGCGACGGGGCCGAATCTGCACTTCGAGGTGCTGCGCGACGGCAGCGCCGTGAATCCGCTGCTCTACATCGAGTGAGCGCCGCTCACCACGGCAACCGCCCGAAGCTGAAGCGCATAGACAACGTGAGCGCGGACGCGCTGCCGCTCTCGTAGTCGAGCCCAACGCCGAGGTCCTCGAAGACGTACCAACGCATGCCCGCGCTCATCCGCGTCTCCGCGTCGAGCTCGCCCGTCGCGAGCATGGGCTTCCCGACCGGCGAGTACTTGACCGACGTGAACAGCTCGATCCGCGGCGACGGATTCCACCGCAGCCCGACGCGCAGTCCTATGCCCGAGTCGTCGACGTCGATCTGCTCGCCCGCGAAGCTGCCGAAGTCGTACTCGGTCGAGTCGTAGGAGAGCTCCCCGAAGGCGTCGAGCTCCGGACCCAGCTCGTGCACGTAGCCGACCGCGAGCGAGGAGGCGAGCAGATCGAACTCGCCGCGGACGGTCGCGACCGCGAGCGGGCTCGTGACGACGCCCTCGATGTCGACGATGGACGTCGCGAAACGTCCGGCGGCGTAAAAGCGCCCGGGCAGCGCCACGGCGCCGGCGACGGCGATGCCGTCGCCGTCTCCCGCGTCGACGCGGACCGTCTGCCCGGCGACAGGCGTCGGGACGGTGCCGCTCGCGTCGACGGAGCTCGCGACAGCGAGAAAGTCCATGAACGTGTAGCTCAAGCTCGATCCGCGCGCTTCGCTCGCCGCAGCGGCGAGCAGCGCAGCCGACGCGAGTAGCACGGCCTGCTTCATTTTAGTTGTCTCCTCCATCGCCAAATTCCGGCCGCCGCGGCGAGCGCAAGGACGCCCGCCACGCCCGCTCCGCCGCCGCCGCCACCGCCCGCGTCGCTGCGTGCGCGCACCTCGACCGTGCGCTTCGCAGGGGCGCTCGTATTGCCGGAGCTGTCGGTGGCCACGTACGTGACGGAGTACTCGCCGACGACGGCCGTATCCACGGGGTTGTCGACGACGATTGCAGCGCTCAAGTCGCCGTCGACCTCGTCGGTCGCGACTGCGCCGGGGTCTTGATAGGCCTCGCCGACCGTCAGCGTCATTCGCGCGTCGCCGAGCAGGGTGACCGTCGGTGGATGCTCGTCGCCGCGGCCGAGCGCGCCCCGACCGTCGTTCAGGAACACCTCGATGCCGCCGGTGCCCGCGACGATGACGTCCGGGCGGTCGTCGACGCTGACGCGCCCGATTGCGGCCGCCCGCGCACCCGGCGCGACGAACTGCTCCGCCGCGAGCAAGAACACCGCGCTCGACGCGCCGTTGTTCGCATATACCTGATGCCCGCCGGAGGCGTTGATCGCGACGATGTCGAGATCGCCGTCGAGGTCGACGTCGACCGCCAGCACGGCGAGCGTCGCGGCCGCGCCGAGCTCCGCGGCCGGGAAGAACGTCGGCACGGCGCCGCCCTGGTTCAGCAAGACCGCGTTGCCGAGCGTCGCGGTCGGATCGCTCGAGTCGCGCCCGAGCACGAGGTCCGGCCGGCCGTTCGCGTCGAGGTCGGCAACGGCGAGCGACGTCGCGGCGCCGGTCGGCAAGCGCGCCGCGGACTTGTACGCGCCGCCCGCGTTCGCGTAGAGCGCCGCGTCGCCGTCACCGCGTGCGACCACGATCTCGGGCAGCGCGTCGCCTGCGAAATCGGCGAGGACGATCGCGCGAGCGTCGCTTGCGTCGAGCGTCGCGTGCACCGCGAAGCTGCCGGCGCCGGTATTGCGATACACCGCGACGCCGCCTGCGCCGGCGATCACCGCGTCGGCCGCCCCGTCTCCGTCGATGTCCCCGACGGCGACCGCTCGGCTCTCGACCGCTTCGCCGCCGAGCGGCACCGCGGTGAAGGTCAAATCGCCGCCGTTCAGCCACAACGCATCGGCGGTGCCCGCCGCGTGCGCGACGGCGACGTCGAGGTCACCGTCGCCGTCGACGTCCGCTAGCGCGACCGCGTTCGCAGGCTGCGCCGGACCGATTGCGATCGGCATTGCGGCGAGCACGCTCTTCGCCTCGTGCGCGGGGTCCGGTACCGCGAGGTGCACGCCGACACCGCCGCCGCCCGCGACGACGACGTCCTCGTCGCCGTCGCCGTCGACGTCGCCGACTGCGGTCGCGCGCACGTCCGCCGCATCGATCTTCTGCGCGGCGCCGCTCGCGATCCGTTCCGCCAACTGCAGCGTCACGCGCGCGGCGTCGTTGTCCTCGTTCTGGTCGATCGGCACCGGATCGGCGATCGCGACCTCCGCGCGAGCCGCGACGTCGCCGGCACGCGTGCCGGTCGCGGGCAGCGTGACGGTCGCGCTCGCGCCGCCGGCGAGCGGCCCGAGCCGGCAGTCGAGCCTCGCCGGATTCGCGCTCGAGTCGAGACGGCAACCGGCCGCGCTCGGCGGCTCGAACGCAACGGGTGCGTCGGCCGCGAGCTCGACCGCGAGATCGACGTTGCCGACGTCGACCGTCGGCGCCGCGTTGCGAACGGTGAACGTCAACGTGGCGGGCGTGCCGAGCGGCGCCGGATTCGGCGTCACGGCCGCCTCGACCGCGAGGTCGGCCCGGTCCGCACCGATCACCGCGATCGTGAACGGCGAGCGCAGCGCGGCACGGCCGTCACTGACCTCGAGCGCAATGCGGTAATCGCGCGCCTCGACGCCGAGCGGCGGCACGCCCGCGAGTCGTCCGGTCACCGGGTCGAGCGCGAGGCCCGGCGGGAGCGTCTCCGCGCGGAACGACAACGGCTCATCCTCCGGATCCTCGAAGAGCGGCGCGAGCTCCAGCTCGAACGGCAAGTTCTCGGTCGCCGTCTGCTTCGGCACCGGGCCGCCGCGCGGCGCGTCGTTCACCGGTGTCACGTCGATCGTCACGACGACCGTGTTGCTCTCCGCCGTGCCGTCGGTCACGCGTGCCTCGACCGTCAACGTGCCGTGGAAGTCGTCGGCCGGCACGACCCGGGTGCCGTTGCCGGCAAGCCGGAACGGCGCATCGGGCGCGGGCGGGGACAGGATCACCTCGAGCTCGTCGGCTGGATCCGGGTCGCGTGCGTTCAGGCGCGCCGGCGTGATCTCGAGCGGCGTGTCCTCGTCCGTTCTGAGGCGCGGTGGAGGCGTCGGAATCGTCGGCGGGTCGTTGCGGCCTTCGACCCTGAGGACGAAGGCGTCGGCGGCGCTGCCGCCTTCGTTCGCGGCCGTGACGGTCACCGTGTAGGTCGTGATCGGTCCCGAGCTCGCGTCGTCGTTGTCGGGCGTTCCGGCGATCGTGCCCGTCGTGCGGTCGATCGCGAGGCTCGGCGGCAGGCCCGCGGCCGAGAACGACAGCGCGTCTCCGTCGGGGTCGCTGAAGAACGGACTCGCGTCGAAGCTGTACGGCGAGCCCTCGGTCGCCGTCTGCGGGTCGGGCGCGATCTCGCGCTCGACGACCGGTGGTCGGTCCGGGCGTATCACCCGCAGCGTGAACGAGCCGCTCGCCGCTCCAGTTCCGTCTGCCGCGGTCACCGTCACCGCGAACGGCGAGGCGGCGATGTCCGCATCGCTCGGCGTCCCGGCGATCGTGCCGGTCGCGCGATCGATCGCGAGACTAGCCGGCAAGCCGCTCGCGCTGAACGCGAGCGGATCACCGTCCGGATCGTCGAAGAAGTCGCCCGCCGCGAGCCGATACGGCGAGCCCGCGGTCGCCGTCTGCGAATCGATCGGCCGCTCGAGCTCCGGCGGCCGGTTCGCTCTCGTGATGCGGAGCACGAAGGCGTCGCTCGCGGCGAGCTCGCCGTCGCTCGCGGTCACCGTCACCGTGAACGGCGAACCGTCTGCGTCCGGATCCCGAGGTGTGCCGGCAATCTGGCCGGTCGCGCCGTCGAGACGCAGGCTCGCGGGCAAGCCGGCGGCGCTGAAACGCAGCGGATCGCCGTCCGGGTCCGTGAAGAATCGTGCAACGGCGAACGCGTAGGGACTGCCGACGACCGCGTCCTGCGGATCCGGTTCGATCGCCGTCGCGACGAGCGGTGCACCGTTCGCGTTCGCCACCTGGATCGCGAAGGTTTGCATCGCGGAAAGTGCGCCCCGAGACGCCGTCAAGGTGACCGAGTGTGCTCCGGCATCGGTCGGACCAGGAATGCCGGAAATCGTGCGGGCACCGTCGAAGCTCAACCACGCGGGCAATACGGGCGCCGCGTACCGGATCGGTCCGCCGTCGTCGTCATCCTCGTCATCGTCGTCGTTGCCGCCGCCGCGGACGACTGCTTCCATCAGGTAGGTATAGCGTTCGCCCTCGACGGCCGCCGTCGGGGGGGCGCTGGCGAACTCGAGGGACGGGGGTTGCGCGTCGACCCGCACGGCAACGAGCGCGAGCACCAGCCACGCCAGTCGCGCGGCGGAGGCGCCGCGGGACGTTCGACTCGTCCGGTCTTCGGATTCGCCTTTGATCGCAGGCCTGCTTGTTCGAATTGCCTTGCTGCCAACGAGCCAGGCAAGATCCATGCCACGGAGAAGTGTTACTTCCGCTTCTGGCATGGATCTTGCTGCCACAGTTTTGAGAACAGTTTCAGGAGGTGGACACTGTGGACTCATTGAAGCGCTGCGCGAGATTCGCAATGCTCGCGGCCATGCTGCTCGGCGGGACGGCCGTATTGAGCGGTTGCCAGGACGGACCGTTCGAGGAGGCGGGCGAGGAGATCGACGACGCCGCTGACGACGTCGAGGATGCGCTCGATTGACGCAAGGGCATATCCGAGAGGGCATCCGTCGGACGATGGGACTGCGGCCGCGAGCCGTTCGCGAGCAACACGAGAAGCGGTGATCGAATGGGACTCGAGGTCGGCGGCCTATTCGGATTGATCATCCTCGTGCTCGATGTGTGGGCGATCGTGAAGATCGTCGGCAGCGGGGCGAGCACCGGGAGCAAGGTCCTCTGGATCGTCCTGATTCTGGTTTTGCCCGTGCTCGGGCTGGTGTTGTGGTTGCTGTTCGGGCCGCGCGGCCGCTGACCCGGGCGGCACGCGCACCCCAAAAAAAAAGCCCGGCCAGCGCGCCGGGCTTAAAGCTTACGACCCAAACTGAGTGTGTGGGGGGACTCTCAGCCTTAGCCGTATTCGGAACCGGCTATTGGGCTCGCCGATTCCGGTGAGCACAAAGCAAGTTGCGTGCCAACGGCAAAAATATGCCGCGACCGGCGGCGAAGGCCGTCGCTAGCGCGTTCCGCGTCCCAGGATCTGCGCCGGTCATCGCAGATTCGATCAGGCCGCAAACTCTTCAGCACCGCTAGCAAATCCGTGGCATGGATCATGCACGCGGCTCGAAACGCTCGAGGCTGATCTGTTATGAGCAGTACCGACGATTCGGGTGCAGAGCGCCGCGGCGAGGTGATCCGTCGCCGCAGCCGGCTCGCGACCGTGCAGCCGCTGCCGTTGCAGATCGAACGACTGCGGCGGTTGCGCCCGAGCTTCGACCTACCCGCAGCGGACGTCGGATCGATACCGAACGCGCGCCGGGCGGAGCTGCCCGAGTCCTTCGCGCCGCAGCTCGCGACCCGGGTCGACGCGCCGCCGGACGGCGAGGGATGGCTTCACGAGATCAAGCTCGACGGCTATCGGCTGCTCGCTCGCGTGAACCGCAACGAGGTCCGCCTCGTCAGCCGGAACGGACGGGATTGGACCGCGCGCTTGCCTGCTCTCGAGAAGGCGCTGGCCCGGCTCGGCTTCGAGCGTGCGCTGCTCGACGGCGAGCTGGTGGCGCTGCAATCCGACGGTACCAGCAGCTTCCGCTTGTTGCAGGAGGCACTCGCCGCGCGGCGCACGCGAGGGCTCGTGTTCGCGGCGTTCGACTTGCTCCATCTCGACGGCTACGACTTGACCGGCGTCGAGCTCGTCACCCGCAAGCGGCTGTTGAAGAGCCTCCTCGCGTCCCGCGGAATCATCGGCAATCGCGGTCCGGTACGTTACGTTCATCACTTCGAGGGCAAGGGTGCGGAGCTGTTCGAAGAGGTACGCCGGCTCGACCTGGAGGGGATCGTGAGCAAGCGGCGCTCGTCGCGCTACTCGAGCGGGCGCAGCACGGACTGGTTGAAGCTGAAGTGCGTGCAGCAGGCCGAGCTCGTCGTCGGCGGTTTCACCGACGCCTTCGAAGGAAGGAC
>CAYWGQ010000035.1:0-25202 GCA_964457725.1 uncultured Gammaproteobacteria bacterium | reverse complement strand
ACAACGTCCTCGAGATCATCCGCGAGCGAAGGGCCGCGCCGCCGCCCTGAGCGGCACTACCAGCAGTCGCCTCTCGGGTCGGGCGTTGCCCTGCGCTCCCCGTCGGAGGTGATCTCGAAGACCTGGCAGTCGGCGTCGCTGGTCATCGCCCCGATCGCGGTCGCGGTCGCAGTGAAGCTCGTCGCATTCGCGGCCGTTACGCGGAGCTGGTAGTAGCCGTGCTCGGTCGTAGCGTCCATGTTGATGTCCGCGAGCGCGGTGGTGAAGCTGTTGCCGTTTTGCGTATAGAAGCGCTCCTGATTGACCGCGAGCTGCAGCAGGGCGCTCTTCGCCTCCGTGCGATTTGCGCGGATCGTGTACTGTCGATAGCTCGGGATCGCAATCGCGGCGAGCACGGCAACGATGACGACGACCGTCATCAGCTCGAGCAGGGTCACGCCGGCCATTCGCCGGCGGGCGCCGAGGCGAGGGTTACGAGTCGTGTTCATGGGTCCGTCCTTGATGATCGGCCCGAGCCTCCTCCGAGCGAGCCCGGAGGAGGTCCCGAGCCGCTAGTCGATGCTCTCCTGCCGCCAGAACGTCCGCACCGGATTGTTCGCGAAACCCGGCGGGAAGCAGAACAGGTCGACGCATGCGACGGGTGGCGGCGTGCATTCCTCGCCGACGCAGGTGCTCTCGTCCTCCGGCGACGGGAAGATGAACACAACCTCGCTCGCGATCGAGCCCGGGAACTCCCGATAGCGGTCCCGCGTCGTGAGCACCTCGTCGCCTTCCTCGCCCGGCGTGCCGTCGCCGTCGCCGTCGTCGATCGACTCGTCCATGTTGTTCACGGGCGCGCCGTTGAACAGGCTCATGACGTAGAGCCGGTTCGTGCCGAGCGCCGGGCGGCAGTTGTTCGTGTTGCCGCCGGCGCCCGCGCCGGGCGTGAACGTGGTGAAGAACACCTGGTTGTTGAAAGTGCGCGCCTCAGCGAGCACCTTCTCGCCGACCCAGAGGCCGTTCTCGCTCAGCTCGAGCTTCCAGCCCGGGCTCCCCGGAGGCACGCTCGGGTTGACGTGATCGTTGATGCGCACGAGATCGGCATCGACGATCGGTGTGAACGCGTCGTACTCGGCTTGCGTCATCGGCGAGAACGTACGGTAGTCCCGTAACGCGTAGAAGCGGTCCTGAGTGAACACGCTGTTCGGGCGCGCACGGTGCCCCGAGCCGATTCCGATGTGGATGAACGGCGGATCGGCGCTGACGAGCGCGATGTCCGGCGAGTAATAGAACCGCCGCGTCGCGGAGATCGGCGGAGAGGCGGCCGGCGCGCCGCCGAGCTGCGCGATCACGCCGCCGGCGACCAGACCGCTGCCGCTCGACCCGTTCGAGATGTCGAACCGCCAGATCTGGCCGCCCATGTCGGCCGCATACATGCGGTCGGCAAGGCCGTCCGCGTTCAGGTCCACGACCTTCACGTCGGCCGGTATGGCGTAATTCATATCGTCGAAATCGTCGTGGATCCCATCGCGGGCGCCGTGCCAGAGCACATTGCCCGTCTCCGACTCGACGATGAAGATGCCGTTGCCGACGGAATCAGTGCCGGACATGTTGTAGTCGTCGTGGCTCGAGTCGTAGCCCGCGCCGAATATCACGACGTTCCTGACGGTGCCGCCGACGCGGATGCGGGCGGGCACCGGCGTGGACCACGTCTGACCGATCCCAGGGAGCGCCTGCGCGCCGCTGCCGGGCAGCCGCCACATCACGGTCGGCGCGTCCGGATTAGACACGTCGAGTGCGTAGTAGAAATCGCCGCCCCGCCGCATGCCGAAGAACAGGTAAACCTTCTCGCCGCTCTCGATGATGCCGTCCCCGTCGGCGATCATCTGCACCCGCAGGTTACCGTCGATGCCGTAGTGTCGGGTGTTGACCGGCTCGTTCATGTAAAGGTCGACCTGGTCTGGAAGGAACTCTTCGGGGATGAACGCCCACTGCTCGATGCCAGTCTCGGTATCGATCGCATGCAGATACCCGTCGTTCGTCGCGAAGTAGATCAGCGTGCGGTTGGCCGTATAGGTGACCGAGGCCGGCTGCGAGTGCAGGGGATCGCCCATCTCGAAACGCGGCTGGGTCCCGCCTTGCCGTGCGCCACGCATGAACTCGATTACCTGTTCGCGCGTCGGTCGGCCCGCGCCCCCAGTCGTGAGCAGGGCATCGTCCAGCAACAGGTTCGTAGTAGCGACTTGGTTCGTGGGGGACGTCAGGTTGGGACCGCCTACGTTCGTATAGACCTTGCGGTTCGCCGGAAGCGGGATCCTGTTCGCCGCACCGCCGGCAGTCACGGTCGGGCCGTCGGCGGCGGGCGACCAGTAGCTCTGCGTGCCTTCCGCAAAGAAGCCCGTCGCGTCGACTGCCGGTTGGCCGTGCATGTCGACGATCTCGCTCTCGTTGGGCGACAGCCGGTACTTCTTCAGGTTGCCCGGCCAGTGCGCCGAGCTCGTCGCGGTGAAGACGCTGATAAAGAGGTCGTTCAAATTGCGAGTGCGGTTGAAGCTGTTGATCGAGACCGCCGGCGCGGAGAACGTCGACGACTCGCTCAGGATGTCGTAGATGATGCTGGTCAGTGCGGTCGACAGCGACCCGGAGTCGTTCGCGGTGAAGTATGCGCCTCCGCCTCGGCGGGCGGTGTCTGCGAGGAGCTCGAGGTCGATGTCGAAGCCGACTGTGTAAGTGATTACGTTCTGGTCGCCGTCGAGGTCCGACAGATCGTGCTGGTACAGGTACTCTGCGAGGTCGTCGAGGCACTTGCCGTCCCCGGAGCCGTCGCAGCCGCCCACGACCGTCGAGAAGCTCGGCAGGCTCGTGATTTTGCTGTCGGCGCCAACGTCACGGGTCGGCTCGCCGTCGCTGAGGTAGACGATGAAGTTCTTCTGGCAGCCCGCCTCGAGCGGGGATATGTACGTATTCCCGGAGCGCGACTCCGCGACGCTCTTGATCTCGCCCTGATCGCCGTAATCGACGCTGCGGCCCATGAAGTACTGGGCGGCTTCATA
This sequence comes from uncultured Gammaproteobacteria bacterium, assembly GCA_964457725.1. GTDB lineage: Bacteria > Pseudomonadota > Gammaproteobacteria > Steroidobacterales > Rariloculaceae > FEN-1219. Next base: position 22,170 of record CAYWGQ010000035.1, on the reverse strand, counting down.
CAGCGTCTCCGAGAGCGGCGTGTAGGTCGAGTAAGGCGACCCTAGAATGACATTGTTGATCTTCTGCTGAATCGTCGTGCGTGCGGTCTCGATGTCTTCGAGCGCATGAGCGACGTAGCCGCCTGCGTCGTAGTTGAAAAACATCAAGCCGACGTTCACGTCCTCGATCGAGTTCAGCAGATTCGTCGCGACAGACTTGACGATATCGATCTTTGGCTGCGGCCCGGTCTCGCCGTGGTACCAGTTCAGGTAGTTGCCGTCGAAGGCGGTGACCTGAGAGCTCGGCCAGCTGATGCTCGCGCTCGTGCTCCAGCCCGTCGTCGTGCCGTCGCGCGGGCGCGTCAGGTTGCTGTCGTCCGTCTGACCGTGATTGCGGTCGTCCGCCCGACACTCGACGTAGCGGCTCTTTTGCGATTCGCTGATTGCGAGCCACTTTTGCTTGTTCGAGCCGCTCGTGCTCGGATTGTACTGCGCCATGTAGTCGCGGTAGCGCTCCCCGCCTGCGGCGAACACGTCGAGCGCCTTCTTGCAGACGAAAGAGCTGCGGTTGACCCACCGGTTGCTGCTGCAGTTCGGCACGTCTGGGTTGGACCCGGTCGCCCAGTAGACGCGCCCGGCACAACCGACGTCGGGGTAGGTCACCGACGGATCGTAGGGGGACTGGCTGACGACCATGTCCTCCATGCTCAAGGAGTTGTCGAGGATGAACAGGATGTTCGGCTTGTTCTCGATGTTGTCGGGGTCGACGAAGAAGATTTCCGTGTCGTCCGCGCCCGCCGGCACGCCGGCGACGAGCGCCCAGCCGATGCCGGCCGCGAGCCACGCCGCGCGGCTACCGATGATTCTCATGATCGCGTTCCTCTGCATGGGTTCTGCTCCGCCTTCCTAGCCGCCCGCGCTCACCGCGCCGCATAGCTCAGCAGGATTCGTTTCACGCGTTTCGTCTCGACGTCGTAGTAGACGCCGACGCTGGTCGGCTCGCTGCTCACGAGGCGCCGCTGCCCGACCGCCTGCATGAACTCTTCGTAGGGAACCGGCATGCGGTTCAGCAGGTAAGTCGTCGAAGCATCCACGGCGTGCACGACGCTCGAGCAGTCGGGGCACGGCTTCACCGTGACTGTGCCGGTCTGCGTGACCGGGAAAACCACATCGCCGATCTCGAGCTCGTACGACCGCTCGATGATTTCGATCGGCCTCTGGGCCGCCGCGGTGCCGAGGGCCGCGGCGAGCAGTACGAGAGTCAACGCTGTTCGAGTCATGCTGCGTTCTCCGTCTCGTCGTTCCGAGCCGTGCATCAAGAGCCGCCGGGCCCGACGACGTAAAAGCTCTGCGTGTGCGTCGAGGTCGCGTTCCGCGGCCCGCGGCCGACGGAGCGAATGTCGAAATGGAAGGCCTGCACGCTGCCGGAGCTCGTGCCCATGCTGAAGGCGATGTCCGGCACCGGCGTCGTTTCCATGAAGGTCGTCACCGACTCGTAGCTGTTGTCGGGCGCAACGGTCTGCACGGGCGCGACGGTCGTGTAGTTGCGAAGCCCGAGCGGCACGTCGATGCCGGTCTCGGCCGCCTGGAACGCGTCCTGGTGGAACTGCGTGTTGCTCGCCATCGTGACCTCGAGCGTCGCGGTGTTCAGCCCCGAGACGCCGAGGATCGTCAGGGCGAGCAGCAGGACCAGGCCGACGACGAGGGTCGCGCCGGCCTGCTTGCGCCGGAGTGCGAGCGTGCTGCCCCGAAGGCTTGCCGAATCGAGCCTCATGTCACCTCCGTTCATCTGGTTAGGTCGGCGGCCGCGCATTGCGCAGGTAGATCGTCTTCGAGACGACCACTCGCCTGAAATTGTCGTTGAACGGTCCGACGTTCTGGTCCGCGTAGACGTACGCTTGCGCGTCCCTGTAGCCGGCCTCCGGCCGCTCGGAGCGCAGCCTGAGCCACACCCGCACCGCGAGCACCTCCGCTTCCGGCAGGAACGCCGCGTTCGTCGGATCGAGGATCGGGTCGTTCGGATTCACGTAACGGTCGATCGAGCCGCGATTCGCGGCGCCGACCGGGTCCGTATCGACGCCGAGCTGGATCTGCATGTCCTCGACGCCCGGGAGCACTTCCTCGTCCGTGATCGCCGGACCGGCGCCGAGCGTCTTCCGGCGGAGCGACGGCACCGGATTACCCGGCGTATCGAGCGAGGAGTTCTGATCGACGTAATAGCCGTTCACGACGAGCCGGTGCGTCTGCGACGTCGTCGCGAGATAGCCCGCCGGAATCGCCGCGCCGGTGAAGATCTGCGAGTCCTGGAAGCGCGCGGACTGCAGTTGCACCCACCCGCCGGTCGGCGGGAACGTGGTCTGCGACGCCCGCCGCACGACCAGCGTGTCCGCGTCGGGCTGAGGGGCGCCGTTCGCCGCGCAGCCCCAGGTGTAGGCGCCGTTCGTCGCCTCGACCGCGCGCTCGAGGTCCAGGTGCCAGTTGTTGCCGCAGGTGTGCGGGCCGATGGGGGAGGCCGGGTCGGTTTGCCGCGCGCGCCCCTGCACCTTGTTCCAGCGGGTCGTCAAGCCGAAGTGGTGAGCCATCCGGATGTCGGGCTCGATCGCGTCGAGCGCGAAGCGGGCGTTCTCCTGGAGCCGGGCGACCGTTTCGGTGACGCGGAAGGTCGCGCGCCCCTGCAGGAACACGGTGACCGCCCCGATCATCAGGAACAGGCCGATCGCGAGCGCGACCATCAGCTCGATGAGCGTCATGCCTGCAAGAAGCTTGTAGCGAGCGCGTGCGTGCATCGGATGGCGCCTGATCAAATGTTCGGAATCTGAAGTACGAGCTCGTACTCCATCGCACCGAGACCCGCTTCGTCCCACGTCACCCTGATCGTGTACGTCGGCGGCGTCGTGGCCGCGTTGAAGAGGACCTCGGTATCGCCGTTCGGAAGCAGCGCCTGTGCCTGCTGATCCCAAAGGAGCAGGTCGTGCGCGGCCATCTGCGCGGGCGTGCAGTCGACGCCGCCGCCACCGCCGGGATCGCAGCCGTTGTTCGCGGGTGCGCCGCCAAATGCGACGTCGCCGAGCCGGTTCACGCGGATCCGGTCCGCCATGTCGGCCGCGAGGTTGACCGCGACCGTGCGGTACAGCGCCGCGCGGCCGGCGCCCAAGCCCTGGCCGTGCAGCGCCGCGATCCCGAGCAGGCCGACGGACAGCACGACCAGCGACACCATCACCTCGACGAGGCTGAAGCCGCGGGCGCGAGAGCGGGAAGTCGATGTCGGATATGTCTGCGTCACGGAGCTCGTTCCTGTCGTCATGGGCAGGTCGCGCCGGTCGTGCCGACGGCCGCCGTCACCGCCGCCACGTCCTGCAACACCTGGCCGCGCCCGGTCGGATCGATCCGGACCGCGCGCGCGCTGGAGAACGCGCCGCTCGGCCGATTGCCGCGGTCATCGCAGAAGACGAACATCCGGCCGCCCGCGATCGCCGGCCGCGGGAAGCCGCTCGTCCAGTACGTGACGAGGCCGCCGTCGGCGGAGAGCCGGATCGAGCCGCCGGGCGGCGGGCTTCGGCGCAGCACCAGCTCGCCGGCGCCGATCGTCCCGTCGCCGTCGACGCCCGGGACCACGATGGGGCTGCCGTTGGCGTCGACCGTGCCGTCGTCGTCGACCCAGACGACGAAGCCCAAGTTGCTCGCGTCGGTGACCGCGGCGGGACTGCAAGTGGGCGTGGGGGCGTCGGGGTCGGCCGAGAGGCACAGGCTGACCGGCACTTGCCGCTTCACCGCTTCCGCCCGCGCGAGCAGGACGGCGGTCACGAGCTCGTTGCTCGCGCTCGCCATCGCGTTGTTGCGCTGGAACTCGATCATGTTGGGGATGCCGAGACCGAGCACAACGCCCGCGACCGCGATCGCCATCATCAGCTCCCAGAGCGTGAAGCCACGTTCGGTTCGCGTGTTCATGGCCGCGGACTATAAGGTCCGGGCGCTTCGGGGCGGCGGACGAGCCGACGGCCGGTCGGTCCGCGAGGACGAGCGGCATTTTTGCCGTTCGTGTTATGACAACTATGCGCACGAGAGCGGCCGGCCCGGACCGGTCGCCGACACGCGCGGCCGTCCGGTATAGCTGACGATCACCGCGCGTGCCGCCGCTGCTCCGCGCCGGTCGCAGAACGTCACCGTGCCGTTCGTGCTGCGGCGGCGGAACGGCCGGAACTCGTACAGCGCCCGGTTGGAGGAGATCGTGCCTTCGATCGTCGCCCGGTAGGCGAAGAGCAGCGGCTCGTCCGCCGCCCGGCCCGGCCTGCCGTCCTCGTCGACGAACACGAGCCAGCCGGCGGAGTAGTCGGGCGTGCAGGTCGACGAGTCCGCGGAGCCGCAGACCACGATTACCCGGCCGCGCTTGGCCGCCTCGCTGCGGGCGAGCTGGACCGCCGTGACGAACGCGTTCACGTCCGCGGTCCGCCGGGCGTCGAGCGAGAGCCGCTCGAGCGCGGGGACGCCGGCCGCGAGGAGCACCGCGCCGACGGCGAGCGCGAACAGGAGCTCGAGGAGCGTCAGCCCCCGGCAGCCGGGGACGAGCGAGGCGGGCGGAGGCGGTGCCGAGCACACGAGACGTGAACCAAGGCGAGGCGGAGCTGTCTGCAGGGTACGGCCGCGGAATGCGCGCCCGCGAGGGTCGAAAGCGGCCGGATCGGCCGCTTTTCGCGCCGCGCACTGCGCCTTGTGATCTCACGCGCGGCGCGGCTATACTCGCCAACTTACTGATTTGTCAAGAGGAGCCTATGGCGACCCGAGACGAGCTCGCGACGTTGCTCAGCGCCCGGGGCGTGCTGCCGACCGCCCAGCGGCTCGACGTCGCCTCTGTCATTCTCGCCAAGCCTCAGCACTTGTCGGCCGAGCAGATCATCAACGGCATCCGCGCGATCGGCTCGCGGGTGTCGAAGGCAACCGTCTACAACACGCTGAATCTGTTCTGCGAACGCGGCTTGCTCAGGACGGTGGACGTCGATCCGACGCGCCAGTACTACGACTCGACGATCGAGGCACATCATCATTTCTACAACGAGGACACCGGCGAGCTGATCGACATTCCGCTCGGCGCGGTCTCGCTCGATGTGCACGCCGCGCTGCCGCCGGGCACCGAGCTCACGGCCGTCGACGTCGTCGTCCGGATCCGCAATACGGCAGGCGCCTGACGGCGCCCGGTGACGAATCGTCGCCGTCGCACGATGCGATGTGCTGCAGTCGCGGCCGTGCTGAGGCACAATACCGCCCCTGAATCGTCTGTTGCCCGCGCCGGTGTAGCTCAGTTGGTAGAGCAGTCGCTTCGTAAGCGAGAGGTCGGGGGTTCAAGTCCCTCCACCGGCACCAATTAAGAACAACGTCGACAGCGATCGCGGCGGGCAACACCCCGGGGCGGCCGGACGGAGGCAGATGATGGAGGGGGGATCCATGTCGCTCGCGACGAGGGGATTTGTGTGCATCGCCGCCGCGGTTCTGGCGGCCGGCTGCTCCGGGCCCGCCTCGGACGAGGCGACCGCGAGCGCGCCCGCCGGACGCGAGCCGCAATCGCAAGCCGCGGGGGCCCGCACGTATTCTGCGCAAGAGTTGCTCGCCTGGCCGCGTGCCGGGGATGCGAATTGGCGCGAGGCTGCCGGCGGAGCGGTGCAGGCCGACGGCGGCAGCGGCTTCCTCGTGACTCCCGAGGCGTACGAGGATTTCGCGATCAGCGTCGAGTTCTGGGTCACGCCGGACGCGAACAGCGGCGTATTCGTGCGTTGCCAGGATCCGGCGAGCCCCGGCGCCGATACTTGCTACGAGATCAACATCTTCGACCAGCGTCCCGATCAGACGTATCGGACCGGCGGTATCGTCGACGTTGCCGCGCCGTCCGAGGTGATCTATACCGGCGGGCGTTGGAACCGTTTCGAGATCAGCGCGAGCGGCTCGGCGCTCGAGGTCGTGTTGAACGATCGACCGGTCGTCAGCGCTCGCGACGAGCGCTTCCGCTCGGGTCCGATCGCGCTGCAGTACGGCGGGGGCACCGTGCTGTTTCGCAACGTCAGGATCGAGAGGCGCTAGCCGCAATGGCCGGCGAGCTCTCCAGCCTGCACGTAGACCGCGACGGATTCGGCCGTTTCTTCAAGAGCTGGGTGCGCAATCCGTTCGCGATCGGCGCCGTCGCGCCGAGCAGCCGGTTGCTCGCAAAGCTGATGGCGTCGAATCTGCGGCCGGGCTCCCGCGTGATCGAGCTCGGCGCCGGCACCGGCACGGTCACGCGCGCGATACTCGACAGCGGCGTGCGTCCGGAGGATCTGTTCATCATCGAGCAGAACGCGGACTTCGTGGATCTGCTGCGGCGCCGCTTCCCGCTCTGCCCGATCCTGCAAGCCGACGCCGGCGCGCTCGCCGCGTACGTCGGCGAGCTGCCGGAGCGCTTCGATTTCATCATCAGCGGCCTGCCGCTGCTCCTCTTCTCGAGGATGCAGAAGATGAGGATCCTGTCCCAGGCGTTCGACGTCCTGCGGCCGGACGGGCATTTCCATCAGTTCACGTACGCGGGCCGCTGCCCGGTCGGCCGCGAGCTGCGCGCTCAGCTGCGGCTCGAGAGCTCGCTGATCGGCTTCGCCCCGCTGAATCTGCCGCCCGCGTTCGTCTACCGCTTCGCGAGAGCGACCTGATGGCCGGGCGGCCGCTCTCGGCCGGGGGTGCGGCGTTCCGTGCGGTGTTCGCGACCGGCCTCTGCGCGGTGCTCGCCGCGTGCGGCGGCGACGCGCCGGAGAGCCGGTCCGCCGCGCCGGGCGAGGTCGTCGCCGTGCCGGCGCCCGCGGCCGCCGGCAGCCTCGCGCCACGCCTCGTGCGTGGACCGGCCGATACGGTCCTGAGCTGGCTCGAGCCCGACGGCGACGGTTATGCGCTGCGATACGCGACGTGGCAGGGCGCAGGTTGGGGAGCGGCGAGGACCGTCGCGCGCGGCGACGACTGGGCCGTGAGCCAAGCCGACATCCCGTCCGTCGTGCCGGTCGACGGAGAGCATTGGGTCGCCCACTGGCCCGTCACGTCCGCCGCGGGATTCCTCGCGTACGACATCGCGGTCGCCGTCTCGGCCGACGGCGGCGCCACCTGGAGCGAGCCGCGGCTCTTGAACGACGACGGAACGGCGACCGAGCACGGCTTCGTCAGCTGGTTCCCGTTGGACGGCGCGGTCGGCGTCGTCTGGCTCGACGGCCGCGACCTCGCCGCGGAGCCCGAGGAGGGCGACGAGGCGCCGCTGCTCGGCACGAGCCTGCGCTTCGCCCGGCTCGACTACGGCGGCCGCGTGCTCGAGCAAGGCGTGATCGATGCGGTCGCCTGCGACTGCTGTCAGACCGACGTCGTGCTCGGCGCGGCGGGTCCGCTCGTCGTCTATCGCGACCGCACCGCCGAGGAGCGCCGCGACGTCGTCGCGCGGCGGTTCGACGGCCGGCGCTGGAGCGAGCCGCTCGAGCTCGGCGCGGACGGCTGGATCATCGCGGGCTGCCCGGTGAACGGTCCGGCCGCCGACGCGCTCGGCGACACGGTCGCGGTCGCGTGGTTCACGGCTCCCGGCAATCGGCCGAAGGTGCGATTTGCGCGCTCGGCCGACGGCGGCGCGACATTCTCCGCCGCGGTCGACGTCGACGGCGCAGGCACGTTCGGCCACGTCGGCGTCGCGCTCGTCGATCCTGCGACGGCCGTCGTGAGCTGGTGGCGGAGCGGCGACGGCGGCGGCACCGACCTGGTCGCCCGCGCGATCGGCGCGGACGGCGCGCTCGGCGAGCGTCGCGTCGTCGCGCACGCGGCCGCATCCCGTCCGAGCGACGTGCCGCAGGTGGTCGCGGTCGGCCGTCGTCTGCTGATCGCCTGGACCGACGGCACCGAAGGGGTGCAGAGCGCTTACCTCGACTGGCCCTAAAGGCCGCTGGTCGCTGCCGCGGCGCAGTGACTAGAATCGTCGTCATGCGCCGCGTTCATCAGTCCGTCTCGTCGACCCCCCGCCTGTTGCGGGCAGGCTTCCTCGCCACGCTCCTCGCCGCCGCCGCGACCGCGTGCGTCACTCACGAGCCGCTCTCGGAGCAGTACGTCGGCCCACAGGCGCTCCCCGCGAGCGTCGCGCAACGGTACGAGTACCGAGCCGGGGAAGCGCTGCCCGATCCGGAGCCGTGGCGGCGCCGGCCGCGCTTCGTCGTGCACGAGCTCGAGCTGCCGGGCGCGGACGGCACACCCGTCGCGATCGAGTACTACGCGCACGACGAAGGCGACGGGCCGATGCCGGTCGTGATGGTACTGCCGATCTTCGACGGCCAGCCGTTCGTCACGCGCTATTTCGCCCGCTACTTCGCTCAGCGCGGTTGGGCGGCCGTCGCGGTCGAGGTCGACCGCGACCGGCTGCAGCGGGTCGACGGTCTCGAGGAGGCGATTCGCGACACGCTGGTCGATTACCGTCGGGTGCTCGACTGGATCGTCGCACATCCGGATCTCGACTCCGACAACATCGGCGTCCTCGGCATCAGCTTCGGCGGCATGGACGCGGTCATGCTCGCCGCACTCGACGATCGCATCGACGCGCTCGTCGCCGGGATGGCGGGCGGCGACCTGCCGTACATCGCGACGAACACCCGTTACAGGAAAGTGCACCGTGCGATCGAGGAGCTGCTCGAGGATAGCGGGCAGAGCCGCTCGGCGTTCGAGGCGCGGCTCGAAGAGGAGCTCGACACGGATCCGCTGATGCTCGCGCCTTACGTCGACGCCGAGCGCGTGTTGCTCGTGCTGACGCGCACGGACGCGATCGTGCCGTTCGAGGCGCAGCAGGAGCTGCGCTTGAGCCTTGGGAATCCGGAGGCGTACTACCTGCCGACCGGCCATCGGACGTCCGTGTTCTACTTCCCGAAGCTGCGGAGCACCGCGTACGAGTTCTTCGCGCGGCAGTTCGGCGTTGCGGACCGGGCCGTCCCGAACTGACGGCGCATCTTGCAGCTACCTCGAAACGCTACGTAGACTGAGGCGGTCTCGAGCCGGGGCGCAGGGCATGTCCCAGACAAACCCGCCATCGACGATCGGTCTGCCGGAGCCCATGGGGCTTCGTGCCCGGAACGAGCTGCACGGCCGCGCGCTGGTGAGCGCGGCCTCGCCGGGAGCGTTCCGGCGTGCATGACGGGCCGTTTGCGGCCCTGCGCGAAAGGCTCCTGTCCGCGGGGATCGCGTCGACGTACGTCGAGCGCACCGTGGCCGAGCTCGCCGATCACTACGAGGATCTCTGCGCCGCTGCCCGTGCGTCGGGGATGGGGGAGGCCGACGCGGACGGCTGGGCACGGCAAGCGCTCGGCACGGAGGAAGCGCTCGTCGCTGCCGCGCTCGCGCGTCCGGAGCTTCGAGCCTGGTCCGAGCGCTGGCCGCGCGCGGCGCGGGCGCTGCGCGCGCTCGCCGCGCTCGGGCTGCTGCCGCTCTGGCCGTTCGCCTATTGCGTCGACCGCGGCCCGGTGATCGCCCGGTGGGGACTCTCGACCGCGCTCGCGTCGCTGCTGACGGGCGGGTTGCTGCTGTCGTTGAACTGGCTGCTGGTCGTCTAGCTAGCCGCGTTTCGCCGCGAGCAGCTCCTGCACGTGGCCCGCGATCGCGAGCGACGCCGTGAGGCCCGGCGATTCGATGCCGAAGAGCTCGACCAGCACCGCGCCGTCTTCCTCGACGCTGCGGATCACGAAGTCCGGCGCAGGCTCCCCGGGGCCTGCGATCTTCGGACGAATGCCCGCGTAGCCGGGCGTGAGGCCGCCGTCCGGCAGGCCCGGCCAGTACGTGCGAACCGCGGCATAGAACCGTTCCGCGCGGCCGGCATCGACGGTGTAGTCCAGGCTGTCGACCCATTCGACGTCGGGTCCGAAGCGGACACGGCCTGCAAGATCGAGCGTCGCGTGGATGCCGAGGCCGCCGGGCTCGGGCAGCGGATAGACGAGGTGCGCGAACGGACTGCGGCCCGCGAGGACGAAGTAATTCCCTTTCGCGTAGCGCGTCTCCGGGATCGTCCGCGGGGCGAAGCCCTCGATCGCTCGCGCGACCCGGGTCGCGTGCAGGCCCGCCGAGTTGACGACCGTGCGCGCCGCGACGGTGTGGCGTTCCTCGCCGGTCTCGCAGACGAGCTCGATGCGGGCGCCGTTCCGCCGGCCCGCGACGAGCCGCGTATGCAGGGCGATCGCGCCGCCGTGCTGCTCGAGGTCGCCCGCGAGCGCGAGCATGAACGCGTGGCTGTCGACGATGCCGGTGCCGCCCGAGTGGATCGCCGCCGTGCCGCGGACCTCCGGCTCGAGCGCGGCGAGCTCGCTCGCCGAGAGCCACTCGAGCGCGGTGGCCCCGTTCGCGAGCCCCCGGGCCCGGAGCGCCGCGAGCGCGTCCGTCTGCTCCGGATGGACCGCGACGATCAGCTTGCCGCAGCGCCGATGGGGGATGCCCTTCGTCTCGCAGTACGCGTACAACGCCTTCGCGCCGGCGATGCAGAGCCGGGCCTTCAGGCTGCCCGCCGGGTAATAGATTCCGGCGTGGATGACCTCGGAGTTGCGCGCGGAGGTCTCTTCGCCGATCGCGCCGTGCTGCTCGAGCACGACGACCTCGCGGCCCGCGAGCGCGAGCTCCCGTGCGATCGCGAGCCCGACCACGCCCGCGCCGATCACGATTGCATCGACTGTATCGGTCATCGGGGCGGCACGCTCGCGTGGTAACGGATGGGCGCGGCGATTGTCGAAGCCCGTTGTACGCCGGTCAAGGGCGCGCCGCGCATCGCGGCGGATCGCCGTCCTCGGCGCGCATGCTATGGTTGCGGCCCTGCAAACCGCTCGGAGGAGGTCAATGGCGAGTCACGCCCCGTCGTCGCCGCTCGACATCGCAGCTTTCGCGGAGGCCCTGCGCGGCCGTCGCTCGATCGAGCTCTACGAGCCCGGGCCCGTCGACCACGCGGTGCTCCGCGAGGCGATCGAGGTGGCGCGCTGGGCCCCGAACCACCGGCTGACCCAGCCGTGGCGGTTCTATCTGATCGGCCCCGAGACCCAACGCGCGATCGCGGATCTCGTCGGCGCGGTCGAGACGCGCAACAAGGGCGAGCGGGTCGGCGAGCTGAAGCGGGGACGCGTGCTCGGGATGCCGGGCATGTTCGTGGTGACGAGCCGGAGGAGCAGCGACGAGCTGCTCGACCGCGAGGACTTCGCCGCCACCGCCTGCGCGGCGTACTCGATGATGCTCTACCTTTGGCAGCGCGGCGTCGGGACGAAGTGGACGACCGGCTCGGTCACGCGGGAGCCCGAGTTCTACGAGCTCCTCGGGATCGACGCCGAGCAGGAACGGGTGGTCGGGCTCTTCTGGTGCGGTCGGCCGAAGGTCGTGCCGACGCAGAAGCGCCGGGAGCCCGAGGAGATCATCGTCGAACGGCCCTAGCCGGCGGCCGGAGGCCGGGCCGGTCCCCGCCCCGGGAGGGGCGCTCGACGGCGGCCGGCACAGGAGTAGGATAGTAAGGAGCATTTCGATAGTCGTCTGAGAGGAGCATCGCGGGCAGCGGACATATAAAAGGAGCTGGCAGTGAACCGTATTGGCGGCATGCAAGGATTAGCGGCCGAACCCCAATCTGCACGGGGGCGGGAGCGTCTGGCACGGATGTTGGAAGCGGCGAAGGAGCTTTTTCTGCGCGACGGCTACGAGCAAACCTCCATCGACGCGATCCTCGAGCGCTCCGGCGGCTCCAAGGCGACGCTATACAACTACTTCCCGACGAAAGAGGATTTGTTCCGCGTCGTCGTCGATTCGATCGTCTCCAACGCGCCGCAGCCTTCGCTCGGCGGGCACGCGGACTTGCAGCAGACGCTGACGCGTTTCGCGATCGAGCGACTGACCACGATTTTCTCCGCGAATCATCGGGCGCTGCTGCGGCTGATCATCGCGGAGCGGGAGCGTTTCCCCGAGCTCGCCCGGTTGTACTACACGCGCGGTCCGCAGCACATGCAGGACGTGCTCGCGGATTACTTGCGCAGCGTCGGCGAGGAGGCGTCCGTGCGCTTCGATTCGCCCGAGGAGGCCGCGGAGTTCTTCACGGCGATGCTGCTGCATCGTTGGTATCAGGAGCTTCTGCTCCTCGGCGCGCCATCGCCGACGGAGGAGGAGATCGCGCATCGCGCCGAGCGAGTCGTCGAGCGCTGGCTCGCGAGCTATCAGCGCAAGCCGCACTGATGCCGGCGCGCGGCCGAAGTCAAAGCGGCTCGCCGGCCGTCGGCGAGCCCGCGAGCCACGCGCGTCCTTCCGCGTAGAGCTTCTCGACGGCGGGCCCGCGTAAACCGGGCAAGCCGAGCCGCACGTCGAACCCCGCCTTCGTCTGTAGATAGCCGAGGTGGCGGTAGCCTTCCGGGAAGCGCTCGAGCAGCGCACGGTCGAGGTGGAGCCGCTCGCCCGGCACGACCGGATCCAAGCGATCCTTCTCGTAGATCGGCTGGCGGCGGACGATCGCCCAACGCCCGTCGCGGCGCGCGAAGAAGTCGTAGAAGCGGCCCGTGCAGACCGCATCGACCTCGACGCCGTCGACGGTCGCCCGCTGATTGATCGTCATCTTCGTCTGGGCGATCGCGCGATCGCCCACGATCTCGGAGGTGTGCGCACCGAGGAAGTGGATGATGCTGACGCCGCGCTCGAAGCCGGCGCGCCGCGCCCGCGCGAACTCGGCCGCCGGTCCCTGGAACCACGTCGCGGTCATCCAGCCGTCATCGTGCCAGACGGTCGCGAAGCGCTCCCAGTCGCCCGAGTCGCTCCAGATCACCCAGTTCTCGACGACCTCGCGGATCGCGAGCTTGTCGCGCCAGGCGTCCATCCCGCGGCGGGTCAAGGCAGCTGGATGCCGCCGGAGCCGAGCGGTCCCCGGCCGGGCGGCATGTTGCCGCTGCCGGGGACGATCAGCGAGGAGGCCGCCTCGCGGCGGAGCTCCTCGAGGCGCCTGATCGCGCTCTGCAGCGCCTGCTGGGCGAGCGAGCCGAACTTCTGCACTGCCTCCTCGAGCGAGCCGGCCTCGACCTCGAAGCTGAGCGGCAGCGCGCCCGCCGGCGTGAGCACCTGTGTCTGACCGACGTAGAGCACCGGCCGCTGCGTGTCCACGGCCCCGCTCGGCGTGACCGGCGTCAGCCGCTGCAGCGTGCCGACGCGCCGATCGGTGAAGGTCTCCTCGCGATAGAGGTTCGCGGCATCCATCGCGATGTCGTCGCTGCCGAGCTCTTCAGCCATTGCGGTCGTCCTTTGGCAATTCGTCGCATAAGGCCGCATAGGCTATCACTGTGCCGCTCGGAATGCCGGTTCGCGGCGGGGCGCTGTCCGGCGCTGGATCGCGGACTGGCGGCTGACCTATTCTTCGCCGACGTTCCCCGGGGGAGCACATCGCGATGACGTCGAGCAATCCGGACACGCTGCGTCACGTTCTCGCTCGACGGTTGAGTCGCCGCCGGCTGCTCGGCGCAGCCGCGGGCGTCGCCGCGGCCGCGGCGCTCGGGCCCACGGCTCGCGGGAACGGGCGCGCGTTGACGTTCCCGCCGGTGCCCGCGTCCGCTCGCGACGAGGTCGCCGTGCCGAGCGGCTATCGGACGGACGTCGTGCTCCGATGGGGCGATCCGCTCTTTCCGGGCGTGCCGGCGCTCGACCCGGTCGGGGTCGCGCGCGGTGCGCTGCTCGATCCCGACGCGGCGCGTGCGCAGGCCGGGCAGTTCGGCGACAACTGCGACGGCATCGGCCTCTTCCCGTTCGGCCGCGGCAGGCTCCTCATCGGCGTGAATCACGAGTTTCCGAACCCGGCGTTGCGCTTCCCGGGCTGGGTCGAGGCGCGCCGCGAGCGGCGGCTCGCCGACTTCGTCCGGACCCACCCACAAGCCGTCGCGTTCATGCAGGCGGCGGTCGGCTTGAGCTTCGTCGAGCTCGCGCGCGGCACGCGCTGGGGCTATCGGGCCGACTCGCCGCTGAATCGCCGCTTCACCGCGCATTCGGCGTTCGAGCTGCGGGGGCCCGCCGCGGACCATCCGCTGCTGGCCGGAAACGGAGCGGGCGCCGCCCGCGTCGCCGGCACGCTCGGCAACTGCGCCGCCGGCGCGACCCCGTGGGGCACGTACGTGAGCGGCGAGGAAAACATCGATCAGTACTTCGGCAATGCCGCCGCGGCGCGCTTCACACCCGACGTCGCGCGCGCACACGCGCGGTTTGCGCTGCGGAGCCGCGAGAGCCTCTATCGCTGGGAGTTCGCGGACCCGCGTTTCGACGCCGCCGTGAATCCTCGGGAGGCGCTGAAGTTCGGCTGGATCGTCGAGGTCGACCCGTTCGACCCGACCGCGCCGGGGAAGAAACGGACCGCGCTCGGGCGTTTCAAGCACGAGGGGGCGACTGCCGCGATCGGGCCCGATCGGCGCGTCGCGATGTACATGGGCGACGACGAGCCGTTCGAGTACTTCTACAAGTTCGTCGCACGGGATCGGTTCGAGCCGTCCGCTCCCGCGCGCAACCGGGATCTGCTCGATGCGGGCACGCTGTACGTCGCACGTTTCACGGACGACGGCCGGGGAGAGTGGCTGCCGCTCGAGTGGCGACGCGAAGGACTGCTGTCGCCGGCGACCGGCTTCGCGTCGCAGGCCGACGTGCTGCTCCGCTGCCGCGAAGCCGCAGACCGCCTCGGCGCAACCCCGCTCGATCGGCCCGAGGACGTCGCGGTCAGCCCGATCACCGGCAAGGTCTACGTCGCCTGCACGCAGAACACGGCGCGCACGGGCGGCCCGGCCGAGGCCGCCGGGCGCACGCTTGCCGATACCGGGCCCGCCCCGGCAAGCCCGCGCGCGCCGAACGATTTCGGGCACATCCTCGAGATCGAGGAAGACGCGGGAGACGTCGCGGCGACCGGGTTCCGCTGGGAGATCTTCGTGCTCGCCGGCGCGCCGGACGGCGACAGCCTGCTCGTGCGGCTGCCGGACGGCGAGCCGCTCGAGCCGAGTGCGACGTACTTCGCGGGCTACGCGGGGCTCGAAGCGCCGACCGCGTTCGCGAACCCGGACAACCTGGGGTTCGACGCGGACGGCAACCTGTGGATCGTGACGGACGGCGCGCAGCCGGGCGGCGCGAACAACGGCTGCTTTGCCTGTCCGACCGAAGGCGTCGAGCGCGGCCGGGTGCGGCGGTTCATGAGCGGGCCGATCGAGGCGGAGATCTCGGGCTGCGAGATCGCGCCGGGCGGCCGGACGCTGTTCCTGACGGTGCAGCACCCGGGCGCGAGCGGCAGCGCGGAAGCGCCGACGAGCCACTGGCCCGACGGCGGCGACGCCGCGCCGCGCGCGAGCCTGATCGCGATCGAGCCGACCGCCCGCCGCCGCCTCCTCGGCGACTAACTCGGTCGCGCGGGACGCGACTCCCGCCCGTGCGCGCACCGGCGGGATCGTTCGCGCGAACCGGCCGAAGGCGTGGCGGTGGCCGGTGTCGGGTCAGCGGCGGAGCATCGCGTCGCGGGCGGCGCGCTCGGCGCTTTGCGCCGTGCGCCGAGCCTCGCTCGCGTCGCGGGCGGCCGTGTCGACTCGCTGCGCGATGCGCTGTAGGTCGAGGTTCAGCGCGTCGATCCGCCGCTCGAGCCGGTCCACCCGGCCGAGCACGTCGAGCCCGGCCGCGTCCCGGCCGAGTGAGCCGGCGCCGGTCGTCGTCCGGCTCTGGAGCTGCGTCTCGAGCGAGGCGATCTGCGACTCGAGCCGCGCGACGCGCTCCTCGAGCGTCTCCTCGGGCGGCGGCTGCGCGAGAACGGCGGTCCCCGACAGGAGCAGCGCGACCGCGTGGAATGCAAGCGTACGCATGGCGGCCTCCGGTTCGTGACTCTTCCGGCTAGCCTACGCCCGGCGCCGATGGCGCCAAAACGCGCGCGCAGCTGGGGTCAGCCCGTGCGGCGCAGCACGTGCGTCACGACCGTCGCGCCGGTGCCGCCCATGTTCTGCGCGAGCGCGATCTCGGCTCCAGGCACTTGGCTCGGCCCGGCCGCGCCTGCGAGCTGCAGCGTCGCCTCGACGAGCTGATACGCCCCGGTCGCGCCGACCGGATGACCGCGCGCCTTCAAGCCGCCCATCGTCGCGATCGGCAGTCGCCCTTCCGTGCCGATCCACTCGTCCGTGCCGAGCTCCGTGCCGCGGCCCGGGGGCGCGAACCCGGCCGCCTCGAGGCTCAACACGGAGATGATCGTGTAGGCGTCATGCAGCTCGAAGAGGTCGACCTCCTCACGGGCGACGCCGGCTTGCTCGAGCGCCTTGCGTGTCGACGTCTCGACGGCGGCGAGATGCAGCGGGTCGCCGCGGCGGGCGAGCGCGAGCGAAGCCGTCGCGGACGCCGAACCCACGATCTCGATCCGCGGCAGCGTGCGGTTCCCGAGCCGCGCGAGCCCCGCCTTCGACGCGAGCACGAGCGCCGCGGCGCCGTTGCACACGGGCGACGCGTCGTAGAGCCGGATCGGATCGACGACGACGCGCGACTCGAGATAGCCGTTCAGATCGATCGGCTTGTGCAGCAGCGCGTTCGGATTCGCGAGCGCGTTTCGATGGGCGACGACCGCGAAGTGCGCGAAGCGCTCGGGCCCGACGCGGTAACGCTCGACGTACATCCGCATCAGCTGCGCATTCAGCGACAGAAAGGATTCGCCTCGCGAGCCCTCGAGCTCGGCGTCGGCAGCGGTCGCGAGCGCTCGGGTGACGGTCTCGTGGTCGACGTGCGTCATCCGCTCGACGCCGCAGACGACGACGAGGTCGTGCGCACCCGCGGCTATCGCGAGATAGCCCATCCGCGCGGCCGCACCGCCGGACGCGCAAGCCGCCTCGATCGTCGCCGCCTCTATCCCGGTCAAGCCCGAGTAGTCGGCGATCAGCCCGCCGAGCTGCTGCTGCTGTGCGAGCATGCCGGCCATCATGTTGCCGACGTAAAGGGCGTCCACGGCCTCGGGCTCGATCCCGGACGTCTCGAGAACCGCGCGCACGGCGCTTGCGCCGAGCTCCCGGTCGAGCGGCGCAGGGTCCGCCGTAACCGGCAGCTGCGCGATGCCGGCGATGTATACCTCTCTCACGCTGACTCCGTGTCGCGTCGAGCCTTGAGCTCAGGAATCCGTTCGTGCGCTCGCTTCGATCTCGATCCGGAAGGTGATCTCGGTGCCGACGACCGGGGCGCCGAACGTCATGCCGTACTGGGAGCGGTCGAGCTTGCCGTGCGCCGTGAAGCCGGCCATCGGTGCGCCGGTTCGGGTTTGTCCGGTCTTGTTCAGCGTCACGTCGAACGACAGGGGCTGGGTGACGCCGAGCATCGTGAACAGCCCGTGCACGACGTAGCGTCCTTCGCCGACCTGCTCGACCCGGTTGCTGACGAAGCGCAGCTCCGGGTGCTCCTCGACATGAAAAAAGTCCTCGTTCTTCAGGTGATTGTTCAAGCCTTCGTGGAACATGTCGACGCTGGCCGCGTCGATCGTGATGTCGAGCGAGCTCGCGGTCGGATCGTCGGCGTCGAACCTGAACGTCCCCCCGAACTCCGCGAATCGCCCGAGCATCGTCGAGAAACCGCGGTGATCGACGTCGAAGAAGATCCGCGAGTGCGACATGTCGAACACGTAGTCGAGCGGCTCCGCGGCCGCGCTGGTCGCGGCGGCCGTGCCGAGGACGGCTGCAATGGTCGAAAGGATGCGCTTCATCGGTCGTTCTCCGCTCCTGATGCTCGTGGGCGAGCGACGCGCCGCCGCGGGTGCCCGTTCCGAGCGTGGATATTACGCATCTTTCCGTCCGGATTCAGGCGTCCGGCCAGCCGGGCCTCCGGTCCGCACGACGCTCGGTTGCGCGGTCCGGCGGGACCCGCTAGCGTGCCGGCACGTTCCGCCGAGCGCCGTCCAGCCGCCGATGCGCCTCTCGTTGACGCAACAGATTCTGCTCGGGATGGCCGCCGGCGCCGCGGTCGGTATGGTCTTCGGAGCCTTCGACGTCCTCACGCCCGCGCGGGCGGTGCTGATCGACGGCGCGTTCCAGGCGATCGGCCGGATCTTCCTCGCGCTCCTCCAGGTCATCGTCGTGCCGCTCGTGCTCGCCTCGCTCCTGACGGGCGTGACCTCGCTCGGCGATCTGCGCTCGCTCGGGCGGGTCGGTGCGAAAACGATCGCCCTCTACCTCGCGACGACGGCCGTCGCGATCAGCCTCGCGCTCGTGATCGCGGTCGCGATCGCCCCGGGCGAGGGCTTCGTGCTGGCCGGCGACGCCGACTACGAGCCTCGAGCCGCGCCGTCGATCGTGGACGTGCTCGTGAACGCGTTTCCGACGAACCCCGTGCGGGCGCTCGCCGAAGGGCAGATGCTGCAGATCATCGTCTTCGCGCTGCTGCTCGGCTTCGCGACGACGCTCGCGGGCGGCGCCGGCAAGCGGATCGCGTCGCTCTTCGCCGACTTCAACGAGGTGATGATGCAGATGGTCGGCATCGTCATCAAAGCCGCGCCCGTCGGCGTCTTCGCCCTGCTCGCGCAGACCTTCGCGGCGCAGGGGCTCGACGTCCTCCGGCCGCTCGCCGGCTATCTGTTTACCGCCGCCCTCGTGCTCGTGCTGCACTTTGCGCTCGGGTATTCGTTGTTGCTACGGGCAGCGGGGCTGAATCCCTTGCGGTTCCATTCGAAGCTGAAGGAGGTGCTGACGTTCGCCTTCAGCACGAGCTCGAGCAACGCGACGATTCCGGTCACGCTGACGAGCGCCGAACGGCGCCTCGGGGTGCGGAACTCGATCGCCTCGTTCACCATCCCGCTCGGTGCGACGATCAACATGGACGGCACCGCGATCGTGCAGGGCGTCGCCACGGTGTTCGTCGCGAACGTCTACGGCGTCGAGCTCGCGACCGGCGACTACCTCGCGGTGCTGCTGACGGCGACACTCGCGTCGATCGGCACGGCGGGCGTGCCGGGCGCGGCCCTGATCATGCTCGCGCTCGTCTTGACGCAGGTCGGGTTGCCGCTCGAGGGCATCGGCTTGATCATTGGCATCGACCGGCTGACCGACATGTTGCGGACGGCCGTGAACGTCGCCGGCGATTGCGCCGTGACCTGCGCAGTCGCGCGCAGCGAGGGGGCGCTCGACCTCGAGGTCTACGACGATCCCGCCGCCGGGCTCGAGCGGCCGCTCCGCGCGGGCGGACCGACTGCCGACGCGGCGGATACGCTTTGACGCGCGGGCGGCAAGGAGGCAAGACGATGGCGATCGACGCTCGGGTGCTCTTGATCGGATTCGGCAACATGGGCCGGGCGCTGGCGCGCGGCTGGCTCGGGCGCGACGTGCCCGCCGACGCGCTCGCCGCCGTCGATCCGGCGGAGCGCGCGCGGGCGGAGGCTCGGGCGCTCGGCATCGACGCGGCTGCGAGCCCGCGCGATATCGCGGGCCCCGTCGACGTCGTCGTCGTCGCGGTGAAGCCGGCCGAGGTCCCGGCCGCGCTCGCCGAGTGCGCCGGGCTGCGGACTGCGGCCGGCGAGCCGCCGCTGGTCTTGTCGATTGCGGCCGGCAAGACGCTCCGGAGCCTGCTCGCGGTGCTCGGCGAGGGCCGTGCGGCCGTCCGGGCGATGCCGAACACGCCGGCGGCGATCGGCATGGGCATGACGGTGCTCGTCGCGAGCCCGGCGGTCACGCCTGCGCAACGTTCGGTCTGCACTGCGCTGCTCGAGGCCGTCGGCGAGGTCGCGTGGGTCGAGGACGAGCGGCTGATGGACGCGGTCACGGCCGTGTCCGGCAGCGGACCCGCCTATGTGTTCCTGCTGATCGAGAGCCTCGAGCAGGCCGGTGTGGCCGCGGGCCTCGAGCCGGCGCTCGCGCGGCGGCTCGCGACCGCGACGGTGGCCGGCGCGGGGGCCTATGCGGCGGCCGCGGACGTGCCGGCCGCGGAGCTGCGCCGCCAGGTGACGAGCCCGCAGGGCACGACGGCGGCCGCGCTCGAGGTGCTGCTCGGCGCCGACGGGCTGCCCGCGCTCCTCGCCCGGGCCGTCGAGGCCGCCGCGCGGCGCAGCCGCGAGCTGGGAAACTGAACGAGCGGAGATCGATTGATGCCGGGCTATTACTTCGAGGAGTTCGAGATCGGCCGGGTGTTCCGGCACGCCATTCGCCGTACCGTGACCGAGACGGATAACGTTCTGTTCAGTACGTTGACGCACAACCCGGCGCCGCTGCACATCG
The DNA here is from genome assembly GCA_964457725.1 of uncultured Gammaproteobacteria bacterium. Lineage (GTDB taxonomy): Bacteria > Pseudomonadota > Gammaproteobacteria > Steroidobacterales > Rariloculaceae > FEN-1219. Next base: position 1,993 of record CAYWGQ010000035.1, on the reverse strand, counting down.
ACCACGAGTACATGCGGACCCAGTCGGAGTTCGGCCGCCCGTTGCTGAACAGCTTTTTCACGCTCGGGCTGATCGTCGGCATCTCGATCAACGACACGACCTTGGGGACGACGGTCGCGAACCTCGGGCTCGAGGAGGTCCGCTTCCCGCATCCGCTCTACGTCGGCGATACCGTTCACGTCGAGACCGAGGTGATCGCGAAGCGGGACAGCCGCTCGCGCCCGACCAACGGCATCCTGACGCTCGAGCACCGCGGCTACAACCAGCACGACGACCTGGTCGCGATCTGTCGGCGCAACGTGCTGATGCTGAAGCGCCCGCAGGCTCAGTAGGCTGCGGCGGCCCCTGCCGAAGAGTCGCGGCTGGACAGCCGCTCCTACGTCGTGCGGGTGCTGTAGGAGCGGCTGTCGAGCCGCGGTCGGTGCGACGGCGACCGAAGCCGCGGTCGCGGCTGAACGGCCGCCCCGGCCCGGGGCTTTCGAAAAGCGTGCGGGCGTCACCGCGCAGCGGTCGAAATCCGTGGTACAAGGGTGCAGGCGCACCTTGTAATCCGGTCGGTAAGTGTCAGAATGGCCTCCGTTTACGGCGCGCGAACGCGGCCGTGATGAGCGAACGAGCATGGAGGACGGCACAGCGGGCGAGGTACTCAGCGTGGAGGTCGAACGGCCGCCGCGCCGCCCGACGCCGTCCGCCCCCGAGCCCGGGCTCGACCTGATCTGCACGAAGGCGGCCGTCGACCTGCAAAGCATGACGGTCGCGACGGCCGACGAGCGGATCAAGTCGGCGATGCAGGCGTTGACCGATGCCTGCGGCGCCGATGCCGTCTTCGTCGCGCTCGTCGACCGCACCGGGGAGCGCTTCGACGAGGTCTACGCCGGCCGGTCGGTGTTCTCCGCGTGCAACCCGGAGGTCCTGAAAGGCCGGCCGCTCGACGAGTTCCCCTGGATCCAAGCACGGCTCGAGCACCTGCGGCTGCTCGAGGTGAAAGATACCGCCCGGCCGCCGCTCGCTCAGCGGACCGACGCCGAGCGGCTCGCGAGCCTGAACGTCGCCTCGCTGCTGGTCGTCGGCTTCAACATCCGCGAGACGCTCGGCGGACTGCTCGGCGTTTGCAGCGCGCAGCCGAATCCCGATTGGAGCGCGGACTTGCATCTGGCGCTGAAGCTCGTCGGGGTCAGCTGCGCGACCGGGCTCGAGCGGATTCGGCTCCAGGAAGACCTCTTCACGGTTCAGGAGCGCGATCGCCTCGTCACGAACACCGCGAACGACGGTCTCTGGGACTACGACGTCCGCGAGAACTCGATGTACTTCTCGCCCCGTTGGCGCGCGATGCTCGGCTACACCGATGGGGAGGACGTGCCGGAGTGGCGGTTGCTCGTCCATCCCGACGATCTCGCACAGGTGCAGGCGCAGCTGCGCGAGCACATCGAAGGGCGCACCGAGCTCTTCGAGAGCGTGCACCGGATGCGCCATGCGAGCGGCGACTGGCGCTGGATCCAGAGCCGCGTGCGCGCGAGGCTCGACGAGCACGGCCGGCTCAAGCGGCTGGTCGGCGTCGAGACGGACATCACCGAGCGGAAGCTCTACGAGGAGGCGCTGTTCCGCGAGAAGGAGAGCGCGCAGATCACGCTGCAGTCGATCGGCGACGGTGTCGTGACGACCGATGCCGACAGCGTCGTGCAGTATCTGAACCCGGTCGCATCGGAGCTGACCGGCTGGAAGCTCGACGACGCGGTCGGGCGGCCGATCGACGAGATCTTCCGCGGCTTCCACGAGGAGACCTGCGAGCCGGTCGAGAATCCGGTTGCGGTCGCGATGCGGCGCAACCGCTCGATCAAATCGGTGCGGCCGACGCTCCTGATTCGCCGGGACGGCAACGAGCTGTACATCGAGAGCACCGCCGCGCCGATCCGCGACCCGTCCGGCAACGTGACGGGCGGCGTGCTCGTGTTCCACGACGTGAGCGAGTCGCGCGAGCTGAATCGCCGGCTGT